>DBAU01000031.1 GCA_002291845.1 Alphaproteobacteria bacterium UBA1002
TGCGTGCTTGCCCGATCGCGCGGCCAAATGGGATGGCATCAGCCAAAAAGAACCGTGCCACTGCCCCCCCAAGAATTTTTGCCCTGATTTGAGAGCTACTACGTCGAATATCTCTTACCGAATCAGTGGTCGAATCGGACGATTGGTTGGGTTTGGAAATCCACAAGCTATCACTACAGAAGAACATTTTTCTTTTACTGTTCCGGGCAACGCGATTGCAGGCATCACCGTTGAAGAAGCCTTTGCTCTGGGCGTGAGGGATTTGGCAAAAAGACTAGAGGTCCCCATAATGCAATATTTTCAAACACGTGGGCCCGTGGATTCAGCCATTGCTGGAATCTTTCTGAAGCGTTGGGGCGCATGGGCGCCAGACGCAAACGAAGACCATATATTGGATGATGACGGCACGCCAGCAGGAGGGGGCTGGTTAGACCCCAATCTTCTTTCAGCTATCTTAGAGTTGGACATTACGGTAACGCTAAACAATGCGGCATCTGTATCCAGAGCACTGGCAAGCGCCAGAATGCCTCAAGCCTTGCAATCATTCTGCTGTGATTCATCGTTTTGCCCTGCGAACACAACCCCTAATGTAGAAACAGTTTCTATTGACGAGGTCGTGAATGGCAGAATCCGCACAAGAAATGTATCGACCGTTGTTTGCAAAGCAGACCGCAATATTCAGATTTTACGAGAAGGTTGCATCATGGAGGGCACAGAAGTCACGCTCGCCGATGGCACAACCAAAAAAATTGAGGACATTGCCTTAGGTGACGAAATTAAGTCGGAGAACGGTGGCAGTACCAAAGTCTCCGCAATTAATTCCTTCACCCAAGCCACCGATGAACTCTATTCCATTAACGCCGGACGTCCCCTCATGACACTGGAGCATCCGGTGTTGACAACGGAGGGCTGGAAAGCCGTAAACCCCTCCGTCACCACCGTCAAAAGTGATATGGGTACGGTTGGAAAACTGGAAGTAGGTGATATGCTTGTCACGCCAAACGGCCCGGTGAAAATACAGTCTTTGGTAAAGCATACCATCGGCTCGGGTGTCACGGCTTATAACCTGGCAACCGAAGACCAGAAAGGTTTTGTCGCCGGAGGTGTAATTGTCAAAGGCTTCAACAAAGTTCAGGTTCAGTATTAATCAGGAAGCATCAGAAAGCTTATGAGGTTCGATATGAAAAAACTTATGAGAAACGAAGCAGGTAGCGTCCTGGTTATGGCAGCCGCAGGGATTACTCTGCTGGCCACACTGGCCGCCGTTGCGATTGAGTATTCGCGCTTTAGCAGTGTGAATTCCAAATTTGCTTCCACGCTGGACAATGCCTTGCTCGCCGCGGCAACCGCTCGAGGCTCGGAGGAACAAGCCAACCAGATTGCCAATAACTTCTTCCAAGCGAATTTTGGAATAGAGATGCAGAATCTGGGCTTCAAACTTTCAAGTTTAAGCGTTGAAAAGCAAGACAATTATCGCTGGACGATTCAGGCCGATGGTGGCTACTCTCCACTCATCGGCGATTTAATCGGGCTGGATACGCTTGAGCTGTCGCATACCGCGCGGGTGATTTGGGACACCTCTACAAATATTGAAGTGGTCTTTGCAATCGATACCTCCGCCTCGATGTGTATGGATATCGAACGAAGCCAAATTCAGGATGGCAGCTTTATCCAGAAGTTTAGTCCAGATCCAGACTGTAAGAAATTAACCTCACTAAAAGAGGCACTGACCTACGTTTTACGCGAGGGCTTTGCCCCCATTGAGGCAAACAATAGCGAACCGCTGTTCAAGGTTGGCATTGTACCTTTCAATCATAAGGTGAACCTACCGGTCAAACCTAATGGCAACAACGTCCCCGCACCGTTGATGAATGCTGAGTTTACAGGGGGTGATAAGGCTTACTACGACAACCTCGCAGATGCGGAACGAATCTTCCCGGTTGTTCCATTAACAGAAATAAAGACGCCCGCACAGTTAGATACGCTGGTTGGCAAAGTTAATGCGATCACACAGGACCCACAAGGGCTCGGCTGGACGCGCTCCAACATCGGACTGCTCACCGCAGGCCTGATGCTGGATCCGAGCTACACCGGGAGCTTTGGAGGGGCTGCGCCAAGATCTTTTGGAGGAGATGTAGAGAAGGTCGTGGTGTTGATGACGGACGGGGCCAATATGGGCTGCTGTTATGCGGCATATCCCGAAGGCAATTTCACCAATCAGTTTCTCTACCTCTACGAGCCTGATAATGCCCATATGGAAGGCTTGGCCAACTATCCTCACTTGCAACCGTGGGCGGCCAAATACCAAATCCAACAAGCGGGTCTGTGCACCACGATGAAAGACGCAGGCTACACGATTTACACCGTGGCGTTTGATGTGAATGATAATGATCCGGGTGGGCGGGAAATTAAACGGGTGCTGAAAGGTTGCGCCAGCAATCAGCAGTTTTTCTTCGATGTGGGAAGCCCGCAAGAGCTTAAAACCGCGTATGAAGTGATTGCACGTTCTTTCGTACGACTGCGCATCGACCAGTAGGTGGCGCCCAACAAAAAAGCCGGCACTCTGCAGTGCCGGCTTTTTTTATGGCCCGAGCCTAATAGATGCCAGGTTGTTCCAGGCTTTTCATGGCACCCCAATGAGGCTTTACCGCAGGATTCACATACGATACCTGATCCCATGCCGCGTAGGTGGAAGCAGATTCCGTCGGCGCACATTGCGTCAGCATAAGTAAGCAAAACATGCCAATGGCAAGGGTGAATTTCATACTTACTCCCTAGATATTGTAGTATACTCATGCGTCAATCAATGCCCAAAGACCATTGCCCATCTGTCAAAGGTGGCATGCGTAACGGTCATAGAGCATACCCCATATGTTGGGGCATACTGGAAAGATGCTGCATTGGTAGATGCACGCCTCTGTCCTTTGGTCATGCCTTGACGATTGAGGCCGCTTGCGCAATGTGCCGCTCTGCCGTATCAACGGGGCAAAGAACGGTATGAAACAGCGTGCAACCCACCCCCTTACTTGACCAGATTCACCAGCCCAGCGACCTAAAAAGACTGAGCACTGGACAACTTGTGCAGTTGGCCGCTGAACTGCGTGAGGAGATGATCGACGCCGTTTCCCAAACCGGCGGGCATCTCGGCGCCGGTTTGGGTGTAGTGGAACTGACCATTGCCCTGCATCACGTGTTTGATGCTCCTCGCGATAAGCTGATCTGGGATGTCGGCCATCAGGCATATCCCCATAAAATCCTTACCGGACGACGCAACCGCATCCGCACGCTGCGCCAACCTGATGGCCTCTCAGGCTTCTGCTCGCGTACAGAGAGTGAATATGACGCGTTCGGCGCTGGCCATTCGTCTACTTCGATTTCGGCCGCACTCGGCATGGCCGTCGCACGCGATATGAAGGGTGAGGACCATGAGGTGATCGCCATCATCGGCGACGGTGCCATGAGTGCCGGCATGGCGTATGAAGCATTGAATAATGCAGGCGCGGAAAAGCGGCGGCTCATTATCGTGCTCAATGATAATGACATGTCCATCGCTCCCGCGGTGGGAGCCATGAGCGCTTATCTCTCACGGCTGGTTTCATCACGGCCGTATATGACCTTCCGTGACCTTGGTAAGGCAGTGGTGAATGTTCTCCCCCAACCGCTAAAAGATGCCGCTAAGCGTGCCGAGCAATACGCGCGCAGTGTTGGCGTCGGCGGTGGCACCTGGTTTGAGGAAATGGGGATGTATTATGTCGGCCCGGTGGATGGCCACAACCTCGACCATCTGCTGCCGATTTTTCAGAATATCCGCGAGCAGAAGCATCACGGCCCTATTCTGGTGCATGTAGTCACCAAAAAAGGCAAAGGCTTTGCACCAGCGGAAGCCGCCGCAGATAAACTGCACGGGGTAAACCAGTTTGATAAAGACACTGGCGCGCAGAAGAAATCCACCGGTGGAGCGCCAACCTACACAAACGTGTTTGCACAGTCTCTGATGGATGAGGCCGTGCGCGATGAGAAAATCGTCGCCATCACCGCGGCTATGCCGTCCGGCACAGGGCTGGATAAATTCGCCGCTCGCTTCCCGGCGCGGATGTTTGATGTGGGAATCGCCGAGCAGCACGCCATTACCTTTGCTGCAGGCCTCGCCGCCGAGGGCATGAAGCCATTTGCGGCCATTTATTCCACATTCCTGCAACGCGCCTATGACCAGGTGGTGCATGACGTAGCGGTGCAGAACCTTCCAGTGCGTTTTGCCATTGACCGGGCGGGGCTAGTGGGCGCAGATGGCTGCACCCATGCCGGCATGTTTGACGTCGCGTATCTGTGCACGCTGCCGAATTTCATCGTTATGGCCGCTTCCGATGAAGCCGAATTGGTGCATATGACCGCCACTGCCGCGGCGATGAACGATCACCCCATTGCGTTCCGTTATCCGCGCGGTGAAGGCACCGGCGTGGCGTTGCCGGAACATGGCCAGATTTTGGAGATTGGTAAGGCTCGCATCCTCCGCGAAGGTATCCATGCGGCGTTTTTCTGCTTTGGTACTCGTTTAGCTGCCTGCCTGAAAGCCGCAGAGATTCTCGAGACCGAAGGCATATCCGTCACCGTGGCGGATGCACGCTTCGCTAAGCCACTCGATATGGATCTGCTGGGACGCCTGCTGAAAACGCACGCGCTGGTAGTGACCGTGGAAGAAGGAAGCATCGGTGGCTTCGGCTCGCATGTGGCCACTCACGCCGCCAATGCCGGATGGCTGGACGGTAAAGCCCAGCTGCGCGCCCTCACCTTGCCGGATTACTTTCAAGCGCAAGGAAAGCCGGAAGCACAGTATGAAGAGGCGGGACTGGGCGTCACGCAGATTGTCGAGTGCATCAAGCGTTACGTCGCTCCCGCGGCAAAAAATACACGCAAAAAAGCCTAAGCTTCTAGAAATTCACCTGTAGCCTTGTCATCACATACTGCGGATTCTGATCGGTCAGGGGAGAGTCCTCCACATGATTAATCGCGTAATTGACCATTACTCGTGACCACCAGACAGGGTACCAGTTTAGCCCGAGCGTCAGCGTCGAGAGCTGTCCACCCTGCACATTGTCACTTTGTAAATCGAGCGTCTGTACGCGGGCGGCCACCTCCCACGCCCCCGTCCCTCCGCTATCTACCGGCGCGCGTGGCGTCAACGCCCAGAAGGTACCCTGCCGAGGCAGGTATTCGCGTTGCTCACCGGTTAGTACATACGCCAATTGCGCCATGCCGCCCCAAAAGCGCGGATCGGTAGTGTCCGCGCGGTCAACCTCTACCGCCCGCCACTCGGTCAGGAAACTCAGTGGTCCCTCGGTGGCATAAATCTCGCCACCCAAGGAAGCAAATGCATCCGTATCCCGCAGCACCGGCGTGCTAACCAGCGGATCGCGCAATACGGCTTCATCGCCGGTAGCACGGAAGCGTGCAATACCATTGCCAGGCTCCCGGAAACGCGCATGCACCGCTAAATGTAATAAGCGAGAGGCAGCAACATCATTATAAAGCTGTCCATGCAGGCGGGTGGAAATCCCCCAGCCACCGTCCTCATCGCCAGCCTCGCCCGTCCCGTCCGTAAACAGGCCAAGCTGATACGACCAGTCCTTCCCGTGCGGATTGATGCCAATCCCCCGGTTCCGCAGCGGCTGGAATGCCGCCGTGGCGTAGGGCCGCTCAAGGAAATGCAGATGAATGAATGAGGATTGCTCATTCATGGTGCCATACTCACGGAATTGGCCCGCCACAAACCACCACCCCGGTAGTCCTGCATACGCGATAAACCCGTCACGTAGCTGGGCCTTACCTTCGGACAGCTCCATAAACCATTGATAGCGCCAGTCCGTTGCCAACACACCGGCTGCCCCGAAACGCTGCCGACGATAGCGGTGATCACTATTTTCTTTGCCGGCTCCTTCAGCAACAACAGTGGTAAAATCTACCTGTGAAACAAAATGAGGATCGAAAGTAAAAGAACCATCGTCACTCTTGTAGACATATTCCGGAGACGGTAATGGCTGAGCATTCGCCAACGCGCCCCCCATTATGGATAATCCACAAGCAGTTGCCAGACCAACAAAAGCACGCATAGGTTGAACTCTTTCACGCAGACTCATCGTGCGGGAAGGTATCAGCCAAGCCTTAATTTTTTCTTACCCTAAAAAGCGATTTGCACACGGGTGAGGAAATATTGCGGATTGCGCTCCGGGAGGGCTTGCTGATCGGTCACGTTATAGACGTAGTTGGCCATAAGGCGCAGGCGAGAAACGGGCCACCAGCTAACACCTAATGTACCACTATAGAGCCGCCCGCCCTGCACATCCTCGTCCTGTAAATCAACCGTATCCACGCGCAGCCCGACCTCCCACGCGCCGATACCGCCATCCCACATTGAATCGCGCGGTGCGACCTTTCCGAACGTACTGCCGATCAACTGATACTCACGCTGCTCACCCGTGAGAAAATAGGTAATCTGTGCGGAGCCTCCCCAAAACACAGGATCTGAAAGCGATCCCTCACGCTCCACGCGAGCCATCCGTGCTTCTGATAGTAACGCAAGCGGGCCATCCGTATAGTAAAATTCCCCCGCTACGGTGTGGTAATGATCCACTCCCACCAGTGTTCCTGTATCGACCAGAGGCTCACGTAGCATGGCTTCCTGGCCATTGGCCTGAAAATCGAGTGTTTGCTCGTTTGGCTCCCGGTAACGTGTGTTGACACCAAAATGCAGCACTTCCGATGCGGCAAGATCTACCCATGGCCGCCATACAGCACGCCCTGTCAAACCGCGCCCGGTATTATTCTGTCCCGTGCGCCCGGTACCTTCACCATGAATACCCGCCTGCAACGTCCAATGCGTATCGTGAGGACTGACGAGCAAGCCATAGGTTCGGCGGGGCTGGAAAACCGTAATGCCGGTTGGACGCTCTAGAAAATGCAGCCATTGGTTCCCGGCTTTTTCATAAATGCCATGCGCCTCGCGGGTATGACCAAGGGCCGCATAAAAATTCTCTATACCCCGGTAGGAGACATAGCCATCACGCAGTTCTGGCTCACCACTGGAGACCTCAATACTTAAACGGTAACCCCATTCTCCACCGGGAAGCAGACCGTTCGCACCGATACGCTGACGACGAAGACGATAATCGGCATTTTCCTTGCCCACCGGTTCCGCCAGTACCCATCCGAGATCATGCTGCGATTGAAAGATAGGCGTAAACTCTGCATTCTGCGCCCATGCAGACGCAGTCAGCGTAAACGTCACTAAAACTATAAAACCCTGCCACATGCCGTGGCAATCTAGCGCATTCTAATACTGGGTAAAGACTTGCATATGAAAAAAAACGGCAGATGATAATGCCATGTCACATTCGTACATACGCGTTACCTCGGAACCCGCCCTTTACGTTCAGGATCAACGTTTTGACTGCACACTTGGGCGTAGCGGCTTTTCGGCCCATAAAGTGGAAGGCGATGGGGCTACCCCCGTGGGTGAGTTCGCATTAATTGAGGGTTATTACCGCCCGGATCGCATAGCATTGCCGGCCACCTCCCTGCCAATGCACGCCATCACGCCGGACATGGGCTGGTGCGATGACCCGGCACACCCCGCCTATAATATGCGCATTACTCTGCCCTTTACCGGTTCGCATGAAGTACTATGGCGCGAGGATCATTGTTATGATCTGTTTTTGGTCATTGGTTACAATACAGAGGCACCTGTACCCGGCAAGGGCAGTGCCATCTTTCTGCATCTGCTGCATGATGATGGTCGCCCCACCGCTGGCTGTGTCGCCGTAAGCCGGGAAACGTTGCTTGCGCTACTGCCCGCGCTCAGCACCAAAAGCACAATTGCACTTGGTGCATGCGAAGGCTTGTCATCGCGCTAGAGATTGCTATGGTGCGCTCGATTAGGGGAGCACACCATGTCGGCATTACAGTCCATTATTGAAAAATCCTGGGAGGATCGCGCATCCATTGGTGCGGCGACGCAAGGCGATGTGCGCGAAGCGGTCGAACAGGTCATGGGCCAGCTGGATGCAGGGGCGCTACGTGTGGCAGAAAAAACCGCCAAGGGCTGGAAAACACACGAGTGGGTAAAAAAAGCTGTTCTTCTTTCATTCCGGCTCAATCCGATGGAACGTTATGCGGGCGGACCGGCTGCAATCGGTAAAGAAACCTACTGGTATGACAAAGTACCCTCGAAATTTCAGGGCTGGGGCGATGATGATTTCCGCAATGCGGCCTTTCGCGCTGTGCCGGGCGCCATTGTTCGTCATTCAGCCTATATTGGTAAGGATGTCGTATTGATGCCATCTTTTGTGAATGTGGGAGCCCATGTCGGCGATGGAACCATGATTGACACATGGTCTACGGTGGGTAGCTGCGCCCAGATTGGCGCGCATTGCCATATCTCCGGGGGGGTCGGTATCGGAGGGGTATTAGAGCCTTTGCAAGCCAATCCGGTGATTATTGAGGATCACTGCTTCATCGGCGCGCGGTCGGAAATTGCTGAAGGCGTTATTGTTGAAGAAGGCGCCGTGATCTCGATGGGCGTCTATCTTGGCGCCTCAACACGCATTATCGACCGTGACTCTGGACAGGTCTATAAAGGGCGTGTGCCTGCTTATTCCGTGGTGGTGCCCGGCAATCTCTCCGGGAGTCCGCTGCCCGACGGCGGTGCGGGTCCATCCCTTTACTGCGCGGTGATCGTAAAACGCGTTGATGCACAGACGCGCGCGAAAACCGGCATCAACGAGCTACTTCGCGGCGTGGAATAATCCCTGCAGGTTCATTACGGCTGCGCAGTTTCTTTTGCGAATGTATCCGTACGCATACGAAACTGCGTCATAATATATGGCGCGAAGCGGTACGCCCAGCCTTGAGTGCGCAGATTGATGGCCTCAGCTTCTTTTTGTACCTCTGCGGGCGCATCTTCTGCGGCTTCTGCATGGACTACCACCCACCGCTGAGTATCATCTGGTGCATCACTACTGAAGCGAAAATGCACATGCATCCCATCAAACGTCTGTACCGTGGTGACATCACGTGAAGAACTGGACAAGGCTTGGGCAGATTGCACATCAACCAGATTGAGGTGGGAATAAATTCTGGGAAGGGTATTGAGCTGATAATCCACAGCCTGGCTTTTTTGTGGAGTCGCTGGCATTACGGTAAACGATGCCTCTGCGGCATCACGATGGAGCGAGAGTGTTTCTCCATTTCCGTGCTCAAACACCACGCCACGGATACGCTCCTGCGGAATATGCAACACCTCTTGGCGAACCCATTGCTTAAGATCCGCACTTGGCTGCAAACGTCCGCGTACTAACCAGGTCTGCGCATCAAAAGGATAGCGGGCATAGGTCGCCTGACGACGTTCTGATGTTTTGCCAAGCAGTACCTCACCCATCACTCCCTTTGCGGTGGAAAGGGTCACCTGAATCGCGTGAAGATCATCCAGATTTAATGTCGGATGATTTTCTTCTCTGGCCGTTTTCTTCTCGAGCAATGTAGCCTGTGAGAGATCCAGCAAAAAGGCACGTAGACGAGCCATATCCACGGGGTAATTCTGCATCTCAGGAAGCACCCAGCGTGCATCCTTTTCTTGTTTCATGACCACCGTACGTGGTCCATTCTCAATCAGGATCTCCGTCAAGGCATCCAGTTTCTTCTCTAATCCCGGAATCAGCGCGCTGCCTGCTTTCTCATCTTGCGACTGAGAGGGCTGCTCCACAGACCATGCGGTGAGCGCCAGACCACATGCCACCAGCGTGAGAAAAAAAGATTTTCGGGAAATATACACCAATGATCTCCGTTGAATGACTTAGCTGCGCTTCATACCAAGCCGCCGGGGCAACCAGAAACCTGCAAACAGGACAAACAATGGGATCAGCCCCACATGGATAAGTTTTAATCGGGTGCCCAGCGCCTCAATTTCCTGACGCAGTGTATATTGTAGCTGGCGTAACTCTCGACGGGTATCCACCATAACATCACGGAAGGAATCCAGTTGCTTCTGCTGCTCTTGTGTAAGAAACGCTGCACCGTTTTCATCAGACTGCAGCTCGGCGATCTGTGCTTCTGCCTCGCGAAGACGCTGACGAAGCGACTCCTCTTTATCGCGGAAACGCTCCTCAGCGGCACGGCGCAAACGGTCCACAACCACAAACCGGCGATCCTCTGTGGTGCGTGTACGCAGGCTAAGCAGTCCAGAATCTCCACTGAGGTAATCAATCGCATTTAAAAGAAAGGCACCATTATCCGAGCTCGGTGTGAGCAAGGTGGCCCCAAACGCCTGCTGTTTTTGCACCCAGAACCCGTCACGCAGAAAATCCGTGTCAGCAACCACGATAAAACGTCCGGGTTTTTGTGTACGGGCTAAGTGTTCTTTGCCCGTCTTATCGCTGAAGGCGCTCTTAAAGATGCCTTCGACCCGTGCCGCCAGTGTTAAGGGATTCTCTGAGGGGGTTGGCCTTTCCAAGAGCAATGAGGGATTCTCTCTTGAGAACAACAGCTTTTCTTTATCAACAAGGAAAGCAGCCTCACCTGTGGTTATCAGTGGAGTCAATTTAACCGCTGCCTCTTCTAACGGCTCCACTATGCCAACACTGGGCATCACCATCGTATTTAGCTGCGCAGTGAGCACATCACGCTGATTAAAGTTCACCGGCTTTTTCAGCAAAAGCCAGCTTATATTCGGGGCCGCACCCAGCGAAGATACATCCTCACCCGCAGCCACTTGAATTGCGGCTTCCACATCTCCTGCAACAAATTGTTCATCCAGACGTACGCCCCAGCGAGAAAGTAGGG
Source organism: Alphaproteobacteria bacterium UBA1002 (assembly GCA_002291845.1). Classification (GTDB taxonomy): domain Bacteria; phylum Pseudomonadota; class Alphaproteobacteria; order Rickettsiales; family UBA998; genus UBA998. The sequence goes on from DBAU01000031.1 coordinate 10,831, forward strand.
GCTCTAGTGAAGAACGTTTTTCGGCCACATCCTCCACTTCTGTGTAAGGATCAACAAGAAAAATGGCACTCCCTCCGCGCATCATGAACTGATCAATCGCATAGAGCGTCTGATCGCTTACCAAGCTCGGATGCGCCACCACGAGCACATTTACATCCTTGGGAATTTCGGTGACGTCCACCTTCAGCACGTCAAGATCAAAGAACTCATCCATCTGTTCATAGATTGCCCAGGGACCTTTACCAGCCATCAGTGACTGGGTTGTTCCACGCATGGGAAGCCAGCTCAATAAGCCCACTTTAGAACGCTTCGCCTGACGTAGGCGATCAATCAGACGCGTGATATCATACTCAATAAACGCCTGGCGGTCGGGAGTCAGAAAAGCAAGGGTTTGCGTATTATCCAGGGCGTTACTGATCGTAAGGCCGAAGAAAAGTTTCTTTCCCGCTGTATCAATGGCGACACCCCGTACGCCCTGACTTACTGCCAGATCTTCTGCTTCGCTGAAAGGTTCAGGATTAATGATCTCCAGGCGCAGTTTCCCTTGCGAGAGGGCTGCATACTCTTTCAGCAACCCCTTGATACGCTGGGCATAATTTTGAATGGCAGGATACCCATTGGCCGTTTTCTCAGTGTAAAACATGCGCACTGTCAATGGCTCATCCAAGGCAGAGAGCACCTGCTTAGTCCCCTCGGAAAGAGTGTAGAGATGATGCTCTGTCAAATCGAGCCGATGCCCCTCAAGCAATCGATTGGCGACCAAATTCACCGTCACAAAAATTATAACGGCCAAAAGCATCAGGTAGAGCGGTGAAGCGCTGTCAGACCGTCGGTGCATCATGGATTCCTCATTTGCGCTTCGCGTCAACTACCAACAGGTTCATGACGAGCCAGAATATAATCAGTGACACAAAGTAAAACAGGCTTCGATATTCAATAATCCCCTGAGCAATATCACTGAAATGCGTTAACATGCCAAAAAGACTGATGGTTTCGACCACTGGCTGGGGCAACCAGCCTTCAAAAAACGAGATGACCAGCTGGAAACCCGCCAGGGTAAATACCAGACAAACCGCCAGCCCCAACACAAACGCAATCACTTGGTTACGGGTGGCGGCCGATAAGCATGCGCCCATCGCTAAATAGCCACCAGCAAGTAATAAACTTCCCAGATAGCTGGCCAAAATCACGCCATTGTCAGGATTACCGAGATAATTTACCGAAATCCATAGCGGCATCGTCAGGCCCAAGGCAAGGCTGGTGAAGGTCCATGCCGCAAGGTACTTTCCCAAGACCCATTGCCACACTGGAACGGGAAGGGTCATGAGTAATTCGAGCGTTCCTGAGCGGCGTTCTTCCGCCCAAAGACGCATGGTAAGCGCAGGAATCAAAAACAAATAAAGCCATGGATGCCAATTAAAAAACGGCATCATATTAGCTTTTCCACGCTCAAAAAAACCATCCACAAAAAACGGAAAAGCGTTTGCGGCCACCAGAAAAACGGCAATAAACACATACGCAATCGGTGTCTGGAAATAACCCAGTAACTCTCGTGTAAAGATTGCGCGTAGACCGTGCATGCTATGGCCTCTCTTCTACCGAGCTTGCCAGTGCAATAAACACCTCATCCAGGCTTCCACTGTCGGTTTGCATGGTTTCTACTTTCCATTTCTGAACATGGGCGAGCTGGCTAACTTCTGCAATATCAACCGCACGAGCAGTGGGATAGAGGCGATATTCGCAGCGCTTCTCATTAGCAGTTAAAAGCTCCACCTCGCGAACGGACGAAAGCTTGAGCAGGGAATCACGCACGGCCTCATCGCCCGCACCACGTAACTGTAAACGAAGACTACCGTAGCGGGTGGATCGCTCCAGCAATTCCTGTGGCGTCCCATCGCAGACAAGACGACCACCCGCGATAATGATGGCCCGGCTACAAACTGTCTCGACTTCTTCCAGAATATGCGTAGAGATGATGATCGCCTTATCTTTTGCCATGGCGCGGATAAGGCGCCTAACCTCCTGCTTCTGCAGCGGATCCAGGCCATCTGTTGGCTCATCAAGTATGAGCACAGGGGGATTGTGTAAAATCGCCTGCGCCAACCCAACACGGCGCTTAAATCCTTTAGAGAGCGTATCAATTGACTGATCCAGCACCGTCTGTAATTCCAGCTGGCGCGTCACGACCTCCATACGCTCACGAAGATTCGCCCGCGCCATACCACGCGATTGCCCTACGAATTTAAGCAACTGACGCGCGGTGAGATCGCTGTAAAGGGGGGCCCCTTCCGGCAGATACCCGATATGTGCCCGCGCTTCATAAGGCTGGGATTCACTATTTGCACCCATGATCGCCACGTACCCAGCGCTTGGCTTGAGAAAGCCAGTCAACATGCGCATCGTTGTCGTTTTTCCGGCACCATTGGGCCCAAGAAAGCCAAGGACCTCTCCCCGTTTCACACTCAGGTCTAAAGACTCGACGGCAACAAAGTCACCAAAACGCTTGGTGAGTCCGGACGCTTGTAACCACAGGTCGCTCATTGGAACACCATCTTTTTGTGAAACTGCTATCTAGCAAGGACAGCATGCTTGTCAAGCCATTGTCTCACCGTCAACATCACCATGCACCAGACGCGCAAGAATCCCATCGCAGCCGCGCTCAATAAGGCGTAGCGTCTCCACAAATCCTGCTATCGTCCCATAATATGGATCCGCCACTTCCGCGGGTCGGGTTATGCCTGCATAGGGCAGAAACAACTGTACTTTATGCCCAAATAGCGCCGGGGCACGGCGGCGCAGGATGGCTTCATGCCCTGTATCAAGCGCCAGCAGCAGATCAAAACGCTCAAAATCCTCTGTCGAAACCTGGCGTCCCACGAGGTGCTCCATGGCATAGCCGGCCTCTCGCGCGACCTGACATGAACGCGGATCTGGAGCTGCGCCGACATGATAATCATGCGTACCGGCCGAATCCACCTCCAGCGGCAAGGATAAACCGCTGGTTGCTGCTTTGTGACGTAGCACAGCTTCCGCCGTAGGAGAGCGGCAGATATTGCCTGTACACACAAAAAGAATTCGCGTTTTCTGCATGAGGCTTATATCCCCGATCATAACGGAATTGGCAAAGAAAACTTACCTCACGGTGCTAAGGAAAGGACAATCCGAATATGGATTCTTCACCAACCCTTCGCCTGTTTGTTGCCCTATCACTGGAAGAGGAAACGACACAACGTTTGATCATGCATCATACGGAACTGCCCGCTGTACAATGGACTCCCGCCGAGAATTTACATCTAACCCTGCGCTACATTGGCCAGACACCCTCCCGCAAGGTAGGCGACGTGCAGCAGGCACTTACCCACATCAACTTCTCCACTTTTACCTATGACATCACCCGTATGGATTGCTGGCAGGGGAGCATCCTACATGCGTCCGTTGTTCTCGCTCCGTCGCTGAGGCGTCTTTATCAAACAGTCGAACATGCACTCAGCGCGGCGGGTATCGCGCCCGAAACACGGGAATTTCACCCACACATTACGTTGGCGCGGGCCAAAAAAGCTTCACACGAGGCACATATTTTGGACTGGCTAGCAGCGCGCCAACACCTGTCGATACAAGCACAAGCAACAAGACTTCATCTTTACTGGTCTCATCGAACGGCACGGGGATTAACCTACGATCCACTTTTTACCGTGACCGCCGAATAAAACGTGCCGGATCAAATGCCGCCATTGCGTCTGCTTCTACCGGTACGGGTAAATCTAGTATGCGTGCTGCTAGAAAACGCCCACCCAACGGCCCCGACAAGGCTCCGCGCGCGCCATGGGCCAGCGTGACGTAAAGACCGGATGCTGGCTCACCATGCGCATCCACCGCTTGACCGATGATTGGCAAGCGATCCGGCGTCGTGGCGCGAATACCAGCCCAGCCGGATAAGTTCTCGACAGCATGCGAAAAAGCTTCGGCCGCCTGTGGCATGATCTCAGCCAGTTTGGCAAGATTGGCCTGGTGTGCGTTAGAATGCACCACCGCATCCGTTTCTCCACGCTCAAAAGTGGCCCCTACCCATTGACCACCCTCCGCATCCAAAGGTGCAATGTAGCCGCCATACCCAAGCGCACAACGCAATGAGCTTGTGAGCGGATGGGCCGGTAGCCGTGTCATTTGGCCGCGCACGGGGATCATTGGCAGCGTTAAAGCCGGAAACAAGGACGCCGCCTGCCATGCATTGGCAATCACCACCGATGACGCATCCCATACGCGGCCATCATCACTCTCCAGCCGCCATCCCCCTGCGTCAGGGACGATATGCCTCACAACGCAGTTTGGAATAATTTTAATGAATGGATGTTCAGCATATTTCAGGGCGAGCGCCTGCAAAGATATAATACCACTTTTTGGCAAAAATAATCCGCCTAGTGATAGGCTTATCCCCGCTTTGTCGGATGCAGATACGGCAGAAAGCGCAGCAAGCACTTCAGGTGACAAACCAAGACGCTCAGGCAGACTTAGCCACTCCTCTTCATTGCGCCCCCCGCGCTGTTTTTTGGGTAACTGCAACAACCCACTGGCCGACTCTTGCACGAGTGACTGACGATGAAGATCATATAATGCCGCCCAATCGAAGCGTGTGGCTGGGCTCCACGTTTTGGCAAGCCGGGGAAACAGCATCGCTGACGGTACCGCACTAGCCCCTTGTGCGGCACCGGCTTTTTGCTCCAGAACCGTGACTTGTATCCCCTGCTCTGCCAGTGCATGCGCTGTTGCCAGCCCTGCAATACCGGCGCCAATGATAACTACCTGCTCTGGGCGCCGTGGCTTTTTCTGGCCGTCCCCGGGCATGACAGCACAGGTCATGTGGCGCTTACGGCCAAATCCGGAGCGCCGCTCCACGTTAAATCCGGCTTCGGCCAAGCCATCGCGCACAGCAGATGCAGCGGTGAATGTAGCCAGAGTCCCATTTGGCGCGGTTTTCGAGGCGATCTGATGCAACAACGTACGCTGCCACATCCCTTCATTTCGCGCCGGAGAAAAACCATCAAGAAACCATGCATCAACGCGGCAATGCATTTGCGCAAGCATTGCTGATGCCTCACCAAAGCACAACGTCAGCGTGACCCGGGAATCAAGAGCCAGTGTATGAAATCCCGGAATTGGAGGTGGATAGAGCGCCTGCAAACGCTCCGCTTGAGGTGCAAGAATCGGCCAGGCCGCATGGGCCTGAATTAAATCATGTTTTGTCAGCGGATGTTTTTCGATCGAAAAAATATGTAGTCGCGCCTCTGGTGAGGCGTGGGCATCCCACGCCTGCCAGGCTGCCATCACATTCAGCCCCGTACCAAAGCCAAGCTCTGCGATGACAAACTGGACTGCCTGAGTGAAACGAGGGATCAACCGATTGCCCTCCAGAAACACATAACGCGTTTCTTCCAACCCACCTTCCTGGGAAAAATAGACATCCCCATATTCGGTTGATACCGGCACGGCGCCTCGCCATTCCAGGCGAGCGGGAAGAATGGGCACTGCATCGGACATACCGTGGCTTATGGCAGATAAACACGGATTTGTCATGGCGATGATTCTAAATATCTCAACAGATCCTGCAGTGTTTCCGCCTCCTCTGCTGGTTTATCCCAACGGATGCGATGGATACGGGGAAAGCGCATGGCCACCCCAGATTTATGACGAGTCGAGCGTGATAGCGCATCGAATTCAACCTCCAGCACCAGCGCTTTCTCCACCTCACGCACAGGGCCAAAACGCTGAAGGGTATGAGCACGGATCCATTGATCGAGCTGAGTCAGCTCTTTATCCGTATACCCGGAGTAGGCTTTACCCACAGGCACCAACACACGCTCACCTGCTTCGTCACTCCATGCACCAAACGTATAATCAGAATAATAGGATGAGCGCTTACCATGGCCACGTTGGGCATACATCATCACAACGTCGGCTTTGAGCGTCTCGCGCTTCCATTTATACCAGTGGCCCTTGGGACGTCCGGCAAGGTAGGGCGAGGATCTCTTTTTCAGCATGAAGCCTTCAACCTGCATATATTTCAGATCGGTTCGGATGATGTCGAGCCGCTGCAAAAGATCATCCCGACTGGTGAACTCCACCACGGGTGAGATATCGATACGTTCGTCTACGTGGGCCGCAAACCAGCGCTCTAGGCGAGTGCGGCGCTCAATAAAGGACAGTGGACGGATATCTTCAGCACCATCAAAAAGCATATCATAGAGCCGCAAGTGTGCAGGGTACTCAGCCATGAGCTTTGGCGGCGGAGACTTACGGTTGAGACGTTGCTGCAGAT
>DBAU01000002.1 GCA_002291845.1 Alphaproteobacteria bacterium UBA1002
CCTTACAACCTTCACCCGTTTTGACTCAGCACGTTTTCACTTGCTTCGCCCTTCGGGCGGCTTCGCCGTCCAATGCCCTTTCGGGGCATTGTCAAGACTGCTGCCTTATGCTTCGCTCATGCGCCGCTTGGGCTGGCACTCGGCCAAGCTTCCGTATAAATTTTGCCTTTCGGCGACTCTAAAACCTTCCAACCTACACCCGTTGTGACGCCGCTCTTTTTCACGCGCTTAGCGTTTTGGACGAGTATGCCGTGCCGTGTGTTTTTATGCACAAAGAACCAACGCACCTAACATGTATATAAGCGTAAGGGCTGATCAGTTGAAGCGTTTTTTATGGCATTTGGGCGGTAGTATAAAGATGCCAGATTGATGTGAGCGGCCTACCGCCCGGATAGCATTATAAACAATTAAGATACACTTGCCGATTGGCCTTGCGATGGAGGACGAATGCTGGCGACATAGGGAGGGCCGCTTACTTCGGAGACATCTTCACACCGCACGCCCTCACATCGAATCCCGCCTTGCTGGGCGAGGGCAAGGGCGCGGTCCATGGGCGTCGTGATATGCCCCAAGGCTTCGGCTGTCTGAGGTTCAACCGCTGCGTGACTAGAAGGCGAGGGTGCGTCGGCTGGCTGAGCTTCAACCGCTGCGTGACTAGAAGGCGAGGGTGCGTCTTCATTTGTATGTTCTGGCGGAGTTTCTCCCTCTGGTCCCTGTTGGGCTGTTGAGGGGGCTGGCGGCTCACCTTCTTGCCCATCACGCCCTTCTACTTCCCCATCTTGCCCTTGTTGCCCATCACGCCCTTCTGCTCCTTCATCGCCTGGGCGCAGCAGTTCGTCTACTTCAACACTATTATTCCAGAGATCAGGGATAAGAGGCGATTCGCCCTCCTCAAAACGGTCATCCCAGAGCTCCCCGCTGTTATCTCCAGAAACATCCCATCCACCTACTTCATCATTACCCAAGAATGTTTTTGCGAACCAACCCTGTTTGTCCTCCCCAGATTTTTCTTCTAAATTTTGCTTAACATCCGCGTAAATGGCACCATTAGTTTCTGCGTCATGCTCCGCTGCCATGTCTTGCGCTTCCTCATTGGCTATCCAGCGCGCATAGGCAATGAGGCTGTGGCGCATGGAAGACGAGATGGGGACGCCACTGATAATGGATTGTTGCATCAGCCCAATATGCTGCAAAATCTCGGGAGGTAAGGCCTCAGGCTCTGAGGACGCTAAGGACTGCAAACTTGCAATCATCTGATTGAGGGCTTGGCCATCTTCGGCAGAAAGGGGTTCACGCCGTGCAATATTTGCCATTTCCCGGAATGTTCCTCTCCAACCTGCCTGGGTAGAGGGGCCTTCAGCATTCGGACTCGTCGGTAGACTCATGGCGATACCCTACTTTCCCCTAGAATATCCAATTTTCGTGACAATTTGATGAAGAAAACGGCTATTTTCTGTAAAAAAATAGAAGGGCATAAATAACAAATCATAAAAAAGGGCCCCGACGTGGGGCCCTTATGCCGTGGATACTGGATCAGAAGATGCTTACGCGCGGCCTTGCTGAGCGGCCAGTGCTGCTGCCTGACGACGCGCCATTTCTGCTTCCACAAAGCCGCGGCCAGTACCCGATTGAGACGTGCGCAGGGCAGGGCGGCGAGGTTGCTCGGCACCGCGAATCATGTAGCCAACAGCCAAGCCACCAGCGGCCACGGCAGCAGCCGTGCCTGGATTATTGCCAATGGCTTTACCGGCGGCCGTTACGCCATCTACGATACCCGTGCCTGCACGACCGGCGAGATCGCCAAGCCCTGAGAAGCTGGTAAAGTTAATACCACGAACGGCACCTTCACCAAAGACAGCACCCACCACGGTGGAGTTCAAATTCGAAAGGCCGGAGGCACCGGACGAGAGGGCCTCACCCGCTTTTTCAATAAAGCCGCTCGCGGCAGTTCCGGCAGTAGGGCCTAACAAAGTCCCAAGAGCGTTCATGGCCACCGGCAGCACAAGGGCGGTCGCGGTGACCAGGCCCACGACTTTCGTGGCTCCCCAGATCATGCTGCCCCAGGTTGATGTTTGCTGCTCTGCCATAACCTACTCCGAATCACGGTTCTCTATGATTTTGAGCATAACAAAGCTCTATGACAGCTTGATGACGATTTCGTGGCAAAATGAGGAAAATCGTGGGTGGCGCGATACCACTAGCAGCAGCCAAATTTTTTAGGCTTCTCCCTCGGCATCACGCTTTTTCATCTCTTCTATTTTTTCTGCGATGACCTGCTTGGGATCAATCGGCTGGAAAAACTTGCTCGGATCCGTGTTGTACATTTCTGCCACTTTGATGGTTACTTCTTCAGGAGGTGTTTCCCCTTCTGCAGAAACAATAATTTCGCCGAATGACTCGAAATTATACAGATCCAACGAACCATCGCGCTCAGCACGCTTAAACGTATCATACATGCTTGGTTTTACAGCAACATAGCACCAAAAGGGCCCGCCATGCTCCATGGTTCCATACACCAACATGATAATGCGCGAAATCGCGTCAGGATCGTAGCGGTCAGGGGCCTGATCATGTTCGGCCATGCAATACTCCTTGTGATTACTGAGCCTTACTCACCTAGGCTGCCTTTGTCAAATTGCTCATCACATACTGTAGGATGCCACCATGGTTGTAATAGGCGAGCTCGTCTAAAGTGTCGATTCTGCACAACAGCTTGGTCTGGTGCGATGCACCATCTTTGCGGGTAATCTGCAAGGTCACTTGCATACGCGGTTTAATATCCTCCAACCCAAGCAAGCTCAGCGTTTCCGATCCATCAAGTTGCAGAGATTTGCGGTCTTCGCCATTCTGGAACACGAGAGGGAGGATGCCCATGCCCACCAAATTAGAGCGATGAATACGCTCGAAGCTCTCGGCGATCACAGCCTTCACGCCGAGCAGGCGCGTGCCTTTAGCCGCCCAATCACGGGAGGAGCCGGTACCATATTCTTTGCCTGCCACGACCACTAGGGGCGTGCCTTCTGCCTGATAGCGCATGGCCGCATCGTAAATGGCCATTTTTTCTCCGGTGGGGATGTAGAGGGTGTTGCCGCCTTCTTCCCCGCCCAGCATTTCATTTTTGATGCGAATATTGGCAAAGGTGCCGCGCATCATGACCTCATGGTTTCCGCGGCGGGCGCCGTAGGAATTGAAGTCTTTCTTCTCGACGCCATGCGCTTTCAGATAGACCCCAGCCGGGCTTTTTTCTGCGATGTTGCCAGCGGGAGAAATATGATCCGTGGTAATCGAATCCCCCAGCAGAGCAAGAATACGTGCATGGGTAATGTTGCCGCCGGTGGCCACAGCCTCACCGCTAAAGAAGGGAGGGTTCTGCACATAAGTTGAATCATTATCCCACGTGTAGGTTTTACCCTGCGCTGTGGCAATGCCTTGCCATAGTTTGTCGCCGGTGAATACATCGGCGTAGCGTTTTTTAAACGCGTGCGAGGTAACACAGCTGGCGATGGTATCAGCAATCTCCTTAGAAGTCGGCCAGATATCTTTCAGATAGACAGGCTGGCCGTCTTTGCCGGTGCCGAGCGGGTCTTTGGTCAGGTCGATAGACAGCGAACCAGCAATGGCATAGGCCACCACCAGCGGTGGGGAGGCAAGGTAGTTGGCTTTCACCAGTGGATGGACACGGCCTTCAAAATTGCGGTTACCCGAGATGACCGAGGAAACAACAAGGTTATCTTTCTTGATGGCGTCCTCAATCGGATCAAGCAGGGGGCCGGAGTTACCGATGCAGGTTGTGCAGCCATAGCCCACAAGATTGAAGCCCAGCGCATCCAAATCATCCTGCAAGTTGGAAGTGTTCAGATATTCCGTGACGACCTGCGAACCAGGCGCCAGCGAAGTTTTCACCCACGGCTTTACCGTAAGACCTCTCTCGCGTGCTTTGCGTGCCACCAGCCCGGCGCCAATGAGCACGGAAGGGTTAGACGTATTGGTGCAGCTGGTGATGGCCGCGATGACCACATCACCATGACCGACATCAAAGCTGGAGCCGGCAACCGGCGTACGCGTACTGCGGGCGGTTCCCCCGGTGTTCAGCGACGCAAACCCGTCTTCAAACGATTTAACAGCATCCGAGAGAACAATTTTGTCCTGCGGACGCTTTGGGCCAGCGATGCACGGTTGGACATCCGAGAGATCAAGACTCAGCGTATCAGAATAGACGGTACCGCTACCATCGCCGTCGCGCCACATCCCTTGTGCCTTGGCATACGCCTCGACCAGCGGCGTCATTTCCTCACGTCCGGTGAGATTCAAATAATTGAGCGTTTCTCCATCGATCGGGAAAATACCGCAAGTGGCACCATACTCAGGCGCCATATTCGCAATGGTAGCGCGATCAGCAAGCGTTAGGTTAGCCAGGCCTTCGCCATAGAATTCGACGAATTTACCAACCACGCCTTTTTTGCGTAGCATATTGGTGACCGTGAGCACCAGGTCGGTCGCTGTGGTACCTTCGTTCATTTTGCCGGTAAGCTTGAAGCCGACCACATCCGGAATCACCATGGAAACCGGCTGACCCAGCATGGCTGCTTCGGCCTCAATCCCGCCGACCCCCCAGCCCAGCACGGCAAGACCATTCACCATGGTGGTGTGTGAGTCCGTACCAACCAGCGTATCGGGGTAAGCAACCGTCTCACCACCTTCCTCTTTCGTCCACACCACCTTAGCAAGGTACTCAAGATTCACTTGATGGCAGATACCCGTACCTGGCGGCACCACGCGGAAGTTATTAAAGGCTTTTTGTCCCCACCGCAGAAACGCATAGCGCTCCCCGTTACGGTCCATTTCAAGGGCCACATTTTCCTCGAACGATTTCGAGGTGCCATACTTATCCACTTGCACCGAGTGATCGATGACCAGATCAACCGGGGAGAGGGGATTAATTACGTCTGGATTTTTGTTCTTACGAGCCACCGCATCACGCATGGCCGCCAGATCAACCACAGCAGGAACCCCCGTAAAATCCTGCATCAGTACACGCGCTGGACGGTAGGCAATTTCATGCGTCGATGTACCAGACACCATCCATGCAGAGAACGCCTCAATATCAGTCTTTGTAACCGAAACACCATTCTCATATCGCAGGAGGTTCTCCAGAAGAATTTTCATGGAGAACGGCATTTTCTTTAGATCAAACCCCAATTTTTCTGCTGCTTTGGGCAACGAGAAATACGTGTAGGTTTTCCCTCCGGCTTGCAGCGTGGTTTTGGTCTGGAAGCTGTCGAGGCTAGAGTCCTGCATAATATGAAGTCCTTAGGGTTGGATAATGATATTCAATAACGAATGAGCATATTTATAGAGATAACGCATTAAAAAATGCTAAAAGCCGAGAATGATTCTAAATCCCTTTGAAAATGCGCTGCTAGCATGCCACAATCTCACCTTAGAGATTGAAGATGAAATTATATTTCAATCGGTTTCCTTGGAAGTTTCCCGCCACGATATAGCCATTTTTTACGGCGCCAACGGTAGCGGAAAGACAATTTTATTAGAAACTTTGGCAAAAAAGCGCCAAGCCACCGGCGGAAACGTAACGCATCATTTGCCAGATTCTGCCATAATGTTACCGCAAGTTCCGGCATTGCGACGTTTTGGTAACGTACAGCAGCAACTGAATTACTGGGCACGCCAACACAACACTTATCTGGCTATTCCAGCCGCCATGGCGTACCTACAACTGGATTACTATCAACACGCACCAGTGCGTTATTTATCCATGGGCTGGCGGTCTCGGCTGGCTTTAGCCAAGCTCATGCTACAGCCATCCTTGCTATGGATACTGGATGATCCAGCTGGCTGGCTGGATGAAACGGGACATACAATGCTTAGCGGCCTCATCGCAGGGCATGTACGCAAAGGCGGCGCAGTGATCGCCTGTAGCCGCTCGCAAGCCTATGCCAAAAGTTGGCTTCCAGATGATGCGCACATCCGTTGGTTTTCCATGATGGACTATATGGGTATTATGGAAGAGTAACGGGCTTTAAATATTACATACGTGTCCCCATATCCAAATCATGAGATACGTCTTTGCATACTGCCTACTGATTTTTTTGTCTTCGGGAGCCATAGCCATGCCAGATACGCAACGCGCCATCTTTGCAGGGGGATGTTTCTGGTGCACAGAGGCTGAATTTTCTGGCACGGATGGCGTTCTCTCCGTCACCTCGGGCTATACGGGTGGGCACATGGAAAACCCTACCTATGAGCAGGTTACTGCCAAAAAAACAGGGCATGCGGAGGCAGTAGAGGTTTTGTATGATCCACAGCGCGTAAGCTATCAAACACTGCTCGATATTTATTGGAGCAACATTGACCCCACCGATGCAGGGGGGCAGTTTCATGACCGTGGAGATAGCTATCGCACGGTTATTTTTTACACGAGCGAAGAACAAAAAGCGCTTGCCGAAGCCTCTCGTGAAAACGTGGCAAAAAAACTAGGTATGCCCATTGCCACACAGATTGAGGCAGCGAAAAAATTTTGGCCCGCAGAAGAGTACCATCAAAATTACAGTGAGAAAAATCCACTGCATTATAATTCCTACAAGTATGGATCCGGTCGTCCAGCCCGCCTTAAAGAAATATGGGGCAAGGATAAACACCCCTAATATTTGCGAAATTACTTAGTTATGAGCAAATAGATCAACATCTGCCCAGCCCGCCAGATCCAGCAAGGCGCGGGCAGGAATGCAGTCCATGGCCATGCGGGCAAGGTTACTTCGTCCTTCTCTTGCCAGGCGGTCCTCTAGCTTAGTGCGCAACATATGCAGGTATAAAACATCCGCCGCTGCATAATCTATTTGTTCACGGCTAAGCGTTTCTGCGCCCCAATCAGACGACTGCTGCTGTTTAGAAATCTCAACGCCCAGAAGCTCTTTACAGAGATCTTTCAAACCATGCTTATCAGTGTAGGTGCGAATAAGACGAGACGCAGTTCTTGTGCAATAGACCGGCGTGAGTAACACCCCGAGATATTCTTGAATAATCGCCACATCAAAACGGGCAAAATGTAGAATTTTTTCATCTGGACGGGCCAGAAGACGTTTTAAATTGGGAGCATCATAGCGAGCGAGTGGAAAATGCACGAGATGCGCATCACCACGACCGTCGGATAACTGAACCACACAAAGGCGATCACGTTTATTATTCAGTCCCATAGCCTCGGTATCAATAGCCAACGGCCCCTGTAGTGCCACATCTGCAGGCAGGTCATACGTGTGAAGATAGTTCGTAATAGCACATCTCCTTTATCTAAACCGCTCCAGCTTTGATGAAATATAAGAGAAAATCAAGCGTTCAGAAAAGAGGGGGGCGACGCTGTCAAAAAAACTTCATTCGTGTGAAGCGTATGCATGGGATACATGTTAATCTATTATTTTACCATACAGCACTATCTGCATGAATGCATCATCTACAGGTTTGCCCCCTACCTCTTCGCACCTCAAAACGGTTGAGATGTATGAAAAAGCATTAAAAAATAATATGTTACTGGGAGACAACCTCCAAAAAATCTTTAATAAATTAAGTGACGCAGTAAGGAGTCTTTCCCAACTTCCGAAAGAAACACTGACGGAGGCGGATCGTCGGGCCGCGCTAGAAGAAATTTTCCTTGAATGCCTAGGCGAGCTTCCGGAATCGCTACAGAAACAGCATATCGCTCCGTTTTTGGATGAGTATGGGGCTTTAAGAAAAGATGTTTTTTCCCTCGCAGGGGCTAACAGGAACAGCATCGGTGAACACTTCACCGCGCTGATCGGTAGCTTGGATACTCCTGCCAAAGCCATGCAGCTTGAAGAGAACCTTAATCATTCGATAAAGCATATTAAAATCAAGGGTCACACGCTGATAGATCTTGAAAAAACCATGCGTATCGCCAGTGAGCGCATTAAAATGCCGCTGCCAGAGCTTGTGCATCCCGTTATGCAAGCGATACCCGCAATGAAAAAATCTCTTCCTCATGTCACAGCAGAAGCTGGACCTACAGCTACGTTAACAGACGCAGAAACAACTGCCGCATCTGTGAATCAAAGGGTTCGAAACCTTGGACGACATGCATCGCAACCCAAGGCAAATTCCTTTTTTATGGCGGAAGGCGGGCAGATGCATTGGGGACGAGTCGGTGGTGTCGCGCTCGGGGCGGTACTCGCCAGTGCCGCCCTTCTTTATTTGCTCAACAAGAAAAAATCTTCCCACGAACAGCAGGCGCGATGAAGCATAATGATTGCTGCAGTTGGTGCCCAGGAGAAGCACCTCGGTATTGATAATAAAGAATACGTTATTCTAATTTATTCGTAAATCGTTCGTCGGTATTACGCCTAAAATGGTATCTCATCATCTTCAAGCTTTTGATGATGTGAGCGCACTTCCGCCATGCGGTTTTTGGTCATGGGATCGTTTAGTAAAATGGTGTGAATCTCTTCTGCGACACCTTCTGCATTACGCCCCCTCCTCAATATTGCTTGATGCTTAGAGATAAATCCTTGCGGATCCTCTTCCAATCTGAGTGACATTATTTTTGTGCCACGTCCTAACGCAAAACCGACTTCCTGTTGAGTCCATACGCTATTGGAAAATCCCTTCGTATGAATTGCCAACATTGCATCCATAGTTTGAAGTGCACGTTCGATTTCAATTTGCCATTCTCGTGTAGGAGTGATGTCCTGATGCGCTACAAACGCAGCCACATGATAAACGGATAGTGCCTCTTTTAAACGTTGTGCTTTGTCTTTGTGAATTGCAAGATGGCTAAGAAAAAGCCTGAATTGCAAACCGTCTGCCCAAATATCTGGAGGCGTAATTCCTTTCATTTCGGGAGTATTTGCGTCGATTTCTAATTCAATAGCGATTTGGAGGAGGATTTTGTTATCTACTCCTTTCAACGCAGCTTTGGAATATACCCATTTACTGTTGGTAACAGGCTCTGTTGGCGGGGCAACGCCATATGCAGCTAGAAATAAATCTATATCTGAATAACTATAGCGAGCCTGTAACTCGCGGCCTATTTTGTCTAAAAGTTGTAGCCGCTGACTTACTTTCATCACAACGATTCACATTCGTAATTCGTTCGTAATTTATTCGTAAATTGAACGGAACGCTACATCTAACAGACTGATAATACGGAAAAGCAATTTTGATGATTCAAGCGCTTAACACGCGCAACCGACTGATCTTGCTATGCCGGATTAAAGTTTGGTGCCCAGGAGAAGACTCG
>DBAU01000048.1:0-52135 GCA_002291845.1 Alphaproteobacteria bacterium UBA1002
TGGAACCGGCGGTGAGGCAAGCCAGAAGCGATATCGTCTGCGGCAGGATACGGGCATAGAAGAAGCGGGTCGTGGCGAGCTTTTCGCGGTAGAACTCCGGCGATTCGCCCGGCGTATCCGCTAGGGCACCCCCACCCCAACCCTCCCCCGCCTGCGGGGGAGGGAGATGTCCATCGCCGCGCGAAGAAAACCCCTCCCCCTGCATGCGGGGGGAGGACGGGAGGGGGGTGGCCCCCAGCCGCTGCAGAGCAATCTTCGCCTGTTGCGCCCAGATCCAGGCCATCACCACCAGCGCGAAGAGGCGTAGATACTCCACCGAGGCAGCGGCGGCATCGTCGGGGTTGGCGAGCCCTTTCTGCGCGATCCATAGCGAGGCCTGGCGCAGATAGCCGACATGTTTCTCCAGCGGCTTGATGAATTCCTGCATCTGCGGGTCGGCGGCATGATCGTCGATGAATTGCTGCACGGGATGGAAGAAACCGCGCAGGTATTTCCCATATTTGTGTGACAGCTTGCGGCCCACGAGATCGAGCGCCTGAATCCCGTTGGTGCCCTCGTAGATCTGCGCGATGCGGGCGTCGCGCGCATATTGCTCGATGCCGTATTCGCGGATGTAGCCGTACCCGCCGAGGCACTGCATGGCGAGGTTCGCCGATTCGGTGCCCATATCGGTGAGGTAGGCCTTCACAATGGGCGTCATCAGCTGTACGAAATCGTCCGCCTCCTCGCGCACGGCCGCGTCTGGGTGGCGGTGGGCGAGGTCGTGTTTCATCGCGGTGAGCAGCACCAGCGCCCGCCCGCCCTCGCAAAAGGCGCGGATGGTGAGCAGCATCCGCCGCACATCCGGATGCACGGTGATGGGGTCGGCGGGCTTTTCAGGATGTTTCGGGCCCTTCATGGCGCGGCCCTGCAGGCGTTCATTGGCATAGGCCAGCGCGCCTTGATAAGCGGCTTCCGCAACGCCCAGCCCCTGCACGCCAACATAAATCCGCGCCGCGTTCATCATGGTGAACATGGCGGGTAGGCCGCGGTGCGGCTCACCGATCAGGTAGCCTTTCGCGCCGTCGTAATTCATCACGCAGGTGGAGGAGCCGTGGATGCCCATCTTGTGCTCGATAGAGGCGCATGTCACCGCGCCCCGCTCACCCAGCGAGCCATCCTCGTTTACCCAAACTTTCGGCACCAGAAACAGGCTAATGCCTTTGACGCCCTTGGGTGCATCCGGCAGCTTGGCGAGTACGAGGTGGAGGATGTTCTCGGTGAGGTCCTGCTCGCCGGAGGAGATAAAGATTTTCGTGCCCTCGATGGCGTAGGTACCATCATCGTTTGGCGTGGCCTTGGTGCGGATCAGGCCAAGGTCGGTGCCGCATTGCGGTTCGGTGAGGCACATGACGCCCGACCATTCGCCCGAAATCAGCTTGGGCATGAAGCGGGGCTTCAGCGCCTCCGGGCAATATTTGGCCATCAGGTTATAGGCGCTATGCGAGAGGCCCGGGGTGAGGCCGAAGGAGAGATTGGCCGAGCAGATCATCTCGGTCACCGGCATATTGAGCACCTCAGGCAGGCCCTGTCCGCCGAAGTCCGGGTCGCAGGTGAAGGACGGCCAGCCGCCCGCCACATACTGCGCGTAGGCCTCCTTGAAGCCCTTGGGCATGTACACGTTGCCATTCTCCCAGCGGCAGCCTTCCGCATCCCCGGACTGGTTCAGCGGGAAGAGCACGTTCTCGCAAAGCTTGGCGCCTTCCTCGAGCAGCGGCGCAGCCAGCTCGGCGGCTTCGGTGAAGCCGGGAACATTCGTATGGTCTCCCAGCCGGAGCCACTCGTTCAGCAGGAAGCGGAAATCATTCAACGGCGCGCGATAGGTGGGCATAACAAAACCTCTTTGTCCCCAGCTTAAAGCGTCTTTCTTAAGATATGCTTATTTCATCGCGGAGCGAACGGGTGCTTTTCATAAAAATGTCATCAACGGAAGGTATGATCATAAAAAAATTTTAATGATCTCCCTATAATGAAGAGCCTTATTTTACTTGAATTTCAACATCTTAAATTCTCGAAAGCGGTATCTGAATGGATAAGCCAGTGCCCCTATATGCATATAGCGGGTTGTACGCGTACGATGCTTCTGCTTACAGAGCAGGATGTTGCTAATCTGCCTGAAGAAGTAAAACAGCAGGCCATTTATTACAACGGGCAGCAGGCTTATGCCCGGCTTCTGGAATTTATTACTGGACTTCTCAGCCGTCATCGCGGGGAAAACCAGGTGGTTTCTCAATTCAAGGAGGCGTGGGAAGAGTTTGCGGTACGAATGCCGGATAAGGCTGCCCAGATGGACGCCATTTATCAATCCTTGCTTGCAGATAACGGGACGATTCGTAACCATGTGACCGCCGAACTGCGACCTGCTTTCTATGAGTGTACGGCGCACAAGCTTTCAGAAGCAAAACCAGGCGAAACGGTTATGGTCGTGGCGGGTGCGACGAAGCATGGTTTGCCGGCGCAGTCCACATGTCACCTTATTCACAAATTAGATAACCGCGCGAAACGTGCATCCTGTATTGTTGTTACTCATCCTGAGGAAGAAACACTGGAATCCCTATACCGTCACTTTCTCAAAGAGAAAATAGCAGGCAGGATTGTCTGTGACATTAAGAAGTTGCCCTTCCATGAGGCAACAGACAGTGCGGGGGCGCTGCATCGAATCGACCGGGTTTTCGTCACTTTGCCGATGGGCAAATACAGAGATGCTGATGAGCGTCTGCGCACAGAGTGGAACCAGCGCGAGGCATTTGGTGGCAAGCTGGTGCATCTGGGTGGTACGGAGAAATACCAGCGCTCTTCCCCGAAAGAATGGCAAGGACTTGGTCTGGATCACTATGTTTCACCCGAGCGGATCATAGGCCAGCAGATGTTGGACCAGAACCGCAATGATGAAATCATTCAGCAGGGACGTCTGGCCTGTCAAAACTGCGCTTTCAGCCGTCTGCATGGCAAGAAGCCCATTATCCGCAATCTGACCCTGCCGTCCCAGCAATATGGTGAACGCTCGGGGATCGGGGGCGGAGATCGCGTGATTGCTGCCTGAGCCTTACTTCCCGCGCCGCGTCTGCTGGTGGGTATGCCACCACAGCGGGACGTAAGGTTTCTGCACGGTGGTCGGGGCGATGGGCTGGGTCATTCCAGAAACTCCTCAGGTAAGGGTATGCGAGTAAAAGCAATTTTCGTGCCAGTGAAGCGGCTTGCGCTGCCCGGCACCAGCCCTTGCAGCACCGCGTCACGTCCGAAACGGGCGTTCAGGCGGTCCATGGCGAGGGAAAGCTGTTCCTGCTTCTCGCGCCAGCGCAGCGTGCGATCCTGCGCAGCAAACAGTGAGGCCGGGCGGGCTACGGAAAGGCCATGTAGCTGCACCGACACTTTCTTCAGCCGCGGCAGATCAGGCTGCTGCAGGCGCAGGCGTGACCATCCGGCGGTGAGCGCGCGCATCAGCGTCGCGTTGTCGCAGGCATGGGCGAACGTCACCGTCATGCCGATGCGCGGCCCGTGCTCGACGCGGGCGGCAATGTCCATCACGCTGGCATAGCGCCCGTAGCGGCGCAGGCGGCTGGCGGCCTTCAGCAGCAGGCGGCGGGTGACCAGTTCGGCCACATCGAATGGCCGCAGGGCGGGGTCGAGCACATGGCTATGCCCCACGACGCGCTTCTCCGGCGGCAGGTCCGGCAGTTCCTCGCCGCGCAGCTTATGCCACATGCGCTCCCCCTCGACGCTCCCCCAGGCGCGGCGTAATTCCCGCGGGGAGCGGGCCCACAGATCGGCGATGGTGCCGATGCCCACGCGGCGCAGGCGGAATTCCATGTTTGGCCCAATGCCCGGTAATTCGCGGATGCTAAGGTGCCCCAGCCGCACCGGGACATCCTCGGGGTACAATACCACCAGCCCATCCGGTTTTTTCAGATCGGTAGCGACCTTGGCGAGGAAGCGGTTGGTGGAGAGGCCGACAGAGGATGTCAGGCACTCTCCCACCCGTTCGGCGATGCCCTGCTTGATGCGCTGGGCCAGCGCCACCGCCTCCGCCTCACCCCGCCGGGAGGGCGGCAGGGCGCAGGAGAGCTCGTCAATGGATTCTTCCTTGAGGATAGGAATATGCCGTCCGATTTCGGCGATCAGCCGGTCATGATAATCGAGGTATAGCCGGTGCCGCGCCACCACGCAGGCCAGATGGCGGCATTTGGCGCGCGCCTCCCAGACGGGCGTGTTCGTCTTGATGCCCAGGCGCTTGGCTTCATAGCTGGCGGCGATGGCGCTGGTGTGATCGGAATCCAGCGGCACCACGATCACCGGCCGTCCGCGCAGATGCGGCTGTGCCTGCTGCTCCACGCTGGCGAAGTAGCTGTTGAAATCAAGAAATAAGGTGGTGAGCGTTTGTTTCATGCGGCCAATATGAAAGCAAGCGTTCCTATTTAGGATAACGATAGGATAGCTTCCTATTCGCGACCTGTTTCCTCTGGTGGCACGTAAAGGAAACGCGTCATGGCGAGGAGGCCAATGCCGACGAAGCAATCCACCGCCGGAACGGATGGCCACCATCGCTATGACGATCTTCTATGAAATTCGTGACGAAAGACAGACGATGGCTTACTGTGAGAACCATGAAGAAATACTGGCAACCGCTGATCGAATTCGGGCCGCTGGCCGGATTTTTTCTCGCCTACAAGCTGGCAGGCCTGATGCCCGCGACGGCGGTGCTGATTGGCCTCACTCTGCTCGCGCTGATCGCGTCCTATTGGAGGGACCGGCGTCTGGCCGTCACGCCGCTGATTTCCGGCATCGCGGTCACCCTGTTTGGCGGACTCACCCTGTACCTGGATAGCGAGCTGTTCATCAAAATGAAGCCGACCCTGGTCAACTGCCTGTTTGCCGCCATTCTGCTCGGCGGCTGGCTAACGGGGCGCGGGCTGCTCAAGCATGTGATGGGTATGGCACTGGCCCTTTCGCCGCGCGGCTGGCTGGTGCTGTCGCGTAATTACGGCTTGTTCTTCCTCTTCCTCGCTGCGCTGAACGAGGTGATCTGGCGTAGCTTTTCCACCGATTTTTGGGTCAACTTCAAAGTCTTCGGTATGTTCACCTGCATGATGCTCTTCTCCCTGACGCAGATGGTGGTGATGAAGCGGTATATGCAGGAGGAGTCTACGTCCGCATGACGGTGCCTGTTTCCCTTGCGGCATTTCGTGCCCAGCGTGACTGGCGGGCTATGCAAAAGGATGTCAGAAAAGAATTTGCCTTTGTGCTTGGTGCAGCCATGGAGGTTTGGCGGACACATCATCCTTATCATGATGCGCACTATACCCAACCTGTGGTTACGGCACTTACTCTAACGCAGCGTGGAAACCCGCTCAGTGAGCGCCAATTGAAAGACCTTCGTGATACGCTCCTGCACTGGCATCGCAAGGAAATCCAGCCATCTGTTGCGGACGCATTGAACCTATGCCTTGAAGCCCTGACGCAAAATGGTAAGCACCTGTTGGGGTATGGGAACGTGCAAAGTATCCCACGTTAGGATCTAACGCTGCGGTTGCTGGCTTCCAGGGGAAACCCCGACCGCGCCTGTAGTGGGTGGTGGTGCAGGGGGAGAAGCAAATACGCTTGCCGCAGCAAGTACGCCCAATCGAGTAAGACTGCTTCCTGCCGCAAGTGCTTGGCTTAACATGGAATCCTCAACTAGTCGCCCTTGACCCGTCAGGAGCCCGAATACGTTGGTTACAGGGCGTGAAATTTCCGTGACGACAAAGCCGCCCGGTACTTGTTCAATGGCGCTGTGCGCTGCTTCAGCCCAACGACGCTGACTGGCATGCATAACTACGCCCGCGGGCGAACTCATGAGCGCTGCCTGGCCAGCCTCTGTGGCAGCCTGAGCATGGGAGCTGCCCGAGGCAAGGCCCGCCGCCACACCCACGCCTCCTGCGATGACCACCCCCACTGCGCCTGAAACGTGGGCTCGGTTACGCCTTATTAATTCTGCAAGCCTTGCACGTCGTGCTGCCTCCGGATCAACCGGAGGGCGCGCCTGTGTCAGGGCTTGTTCATAGGATTCTGACGCTGTGGTGTAGCGAGATGCTTGGCCAGAGTTTGGACCAGAAAGCTGGGCAAAATCTCGAATGCTGCCATCTCTGTTC
Organism: Alphaproteobacteria bacterium UBA1002; assembly: GCA_002291845.1. Classification (GTDB taxonomy): domain Bacteria; phylum Pseudomonadota; class Alphaproteobacteria; order Rickettsiales; family UBA998; genus UBA998. The sequence continues at coordinate 6,168 of DBAU01000048.1, forward strand.
ACCGGATGAGCCAATGTCCGTGCATGGTCATTCAAGTCGTGTAATGCACTTCCCTCGAGTGCCGTGCCACGTACGCGGTCTGTATGCTGGGTTGGGCGGCCCTCGGTATGCTCAGCCCCTGCAACAATACGACGAGCGCCTTGTAGCTCGTGATATCTCGCGGCCTGCCGAAGATCGGCTTGGCTGAGATTATCAGGATTGGCGGGTTGGAATGACCGGCTCCGCTCGATGAGATTGTCAATGAGTGCGGCAGAGGGTGAATTCGCTCTCCCGTCTGGAAGGCGACTTCTGGTTTCTTCCAGCGCACGGATTAAATCGCCACGGCGTTCGACAAAATCTTGTCCGCTTACAGGGCGCGATTGAGGGTTCTCAGGATGCGCGACACTGTCCCGCTGTATCCGCAAGTCCTCCACTAGCCGTTGCAGGTTTGTGCTTCTTGTGGCTTCGCGCCCACTACTCTGCATAAAAGTGCGACGCTGATCAGGTGGTAGTTCTCGATGATCTGGCTGGTTGCCCCGACGCCCTTCGCCGAGCAGAACGCTGGTTGCCTCTGCGATATCAAGCATACGCGCTAAATCGGCAGCTTGCGCAACGGCGCGTCGGTCTATTCGGTCTGGTAAAGCTTGTCCTGCAGCAGCCTCACGAAGTATTGCTCCTGTTTGTAGATCGTAACGCCCCTGACGAATCAGCTCGTGTCCGCGATAGTAGGTGGCATCATCGGTGTTAAGGACGGCCCTTCGGTGATTATCAGAAAGAGAGAAACCACCGCGCCCACTCATTAACGACCTCGCCCACCAAATTCATTACTACGCGGGCAGCTACTGCCCAACTCTAGACTGCCGCGTTGGATGCGTGCTGCGCGATAGGAATGCTCTGCCGGCGCTGCAATGGAAAGCGTAAATCGAGTGGAGGGAGTCTCTGTACCTGACGGGGGTGTATCATGTTCCCCCTCTGGTGAATTTGCAGCGACATGGTCCATCACATCGTGTTGCTGGAGTAGGGCTCGTATTTCATCCAGCAGGTCACCGCGTTGCTTATAATCCCTTTCCAGCCGATTGAAGCTCGCCTGATCTAGGTGGAGGATGATGGGTAAGGCGCCTGATTCCGTTTCTTCGGCAGGCAGAACTTCAAGCGCATGTAAGCCGTACTTCTCAGCGATCTTTTGCAAAGCGTCACGGTTAGCATTCAGCCGCGAAAGGGCCTCATGACACGCATTATCCTGAGGGGCTTGCCAGATTTTAACCCGAGGGGGAAACTTAGCGCTGTGCGGAAGGCTTTCCATACCAATAGAATAGCATGGAAATTATTAGTACAATATTAACGTTTTTTTACATTCGCCCCTTACGCCGCGCTGCTGCGGCCGATCGCGCGCCAGCCAATGTCGCGGCGGCAGAAGCCCTGTGGCCAGTCGATGGCATCCACGGCTTCGTAGGCGCGTTTTTGGGCGTCCGCCACGGTGGCGCCCAACGCGGTGACGCCAAGCACGCGGCCACCATGAGCGAGGATTTTCCCGTCTTCGGCGCGGGTGCCGGCGTGATAAACGGTCACGCCCTGCAGGGCGGAAGCGGCGGCGAGATTGCGGATTTCGCTGCCTTTTTCATACGTGCCGGGATAGCCCTTGGTGGCCATGACCACGCACACGGCGGCGTCAGGCTTGAACCGTACAGGACGCTGGGGCAGCTTGCCTTCGGCCACGCGGAAGAGTAATTCCGCAAGGTCGTCATCGAGGCGGGCCATCAGCACCTGTGTTTCGGGATCACCGAAGCGGGCGTTGAACTCAATCAGTTTCGGCCCGTCGCGGGTGATCATCAGCCCGGCAAAAAGGACACCTTGGTAGGGGATGCCCTCCTTCGCCATGGCGCGCACGGTGGGCAGGATGATGGTGTCCATCACCTGCTGGCGCAGGGCCGCGGTGGCCACAGGGGCGGGGGAGTAGGTGCCCATGCCGCCGGTGTTGGGGCCCTTGTCGCCATCATAGGCGGCCTTATGGTCCTGCGCGGCGCCAAACTCGATGGCGGTAGTGCCATCACACAGGGCGAAGAAGCTGACCTCCTCGCCCTCCAAGAATTCCTCGATGACGATACTGGCCCCGGCTTCACCGAACATGCCGGAGAACATTTCGTCAATGGTGCGCTCTGCCTCGCCACGGCGAATACAGATCACCACGCCTTTGCCCGCGGCCAGGCCGTCCGCCTTAATCACGATCGGCATGGGCTGACGGGCGATGTATTCCTTGGCGGCGTCGGCATCGGTGAAACGTTGGTATTCTCCGGTCGGAATCCCGTATTTACGGCAGAGATCCTTGGTGAAACCCTTCGAGGCTTCCAGCTGTGCGGCTTCTTTCGACGGGCCAAACACGCGGATGCCCGCCGCACGCAGCGTATCGGTCACGCCATCCACCAGCGCCTGCTCTGGGCCGACCACGACGAGGTCGACCTTTTCCTTCTGTGCGAACGCCAGGATGCTGGCCGGATCGGGGAGGCGCAGGCATTCCACATCCTGCGCGATGCCGCCATTGCCATCGGCGCACCACAGCTTCGTCACGCGGGGAGAGTTTAGGAGCGCTTTGACGATCGCGTGTTCTCTGCCGCCTGAGCCGATAACGAGGATGCGCATGGTTCCGCCTTGCTGTTTTTTTCTTTTCTCTGCTAGGATGCTCACCAAAAGCACCGCTGGACTTGCATGCATAGCCCAAGGCGGCGGCCCCTGACAAGCAGGAATCATGGAAATCCAGCCGACTCCCAGCCATAATCAGCCTGCGTATACGGTGAGCGAACTCTCCGGTGCCGTTAAACGGGTGATGGAGGATAGCTTCAGCCAGGTCCGTGTGCGCGGTGAGATCGGCAAAGTCTCACGCCACGCCAGCGGGCACATCTATTTTGACCTCAAGGACGAACGCTCCGTGCTTGCCGGGGTATGCTGGAAGGGCAGCGCCGGGCGGCTCTCCGCCTTGCTGGAGACCGGGCTGGAGGTCATTGCCAGCGGACGGCTGACCACCTTTGGCGCCCAATCGAAATACCAGCTGATCGTGGAGCATCTGGAGCCAGCAGGAGCGGGGGCCTTGCTGGCCTTGCTCGAGCAGCGCAAGAAGCAGCTCGCCGCCGAGGGATTATTTGACCCCGCCCGCAAAAAAGCGCTCCCTTACCTCCCCCGGGTGATCGGCGTGGTGACCTCGCCGACCGGGGCGGTCATCCGTGACATCCTGCACCGGGTGTCTGACCGTTTCCCCTGCCATGTGCTGCTGTGGCCGGTGCGTGTGCAGGGCGAGGGCGCGGCGCAGGAGATTGCCGCAGCCATTGCCGGGTTCAACCAGCTGCCGCCAGGTGGCAATATCCCCCGCCCGGATGTACTGATTGTTGGCCGGGGCGGTGGCTCGGTGGAAGATCTGTGGTGCTTTAACGAGGAGATCGTGGTGCGTGCCGCTGCGGCCTCTGATATCCCCCTGATCTCTGCCGTTGGGCATGAAACCGACACCACGCTGATTGATTATGCCGCCGACCGCCGTGCTCCAACGCCCACCGCCGCGGCAGAGATGGCGCTACCCGTACGTGCGGATCTTCACTATTACCTCATGGAGAGCGGCCTGCGGATGGTGCAGTCTGTGCGCCGCGGCCTACAGATACGTGCGGACCGGCTACAGGGGCTCTCCCGTGGCCTGCCGCGCCCGGAGGATCTGCTGGGGCAGGGCCGCCAACGGCTTGACGGGCTGAGCGAGCGGCTGGCGCAAGCGCCGCGTCACTTGCTGCGCCACAAGCAGGCGGAGCTGCAGCGTCATGAAGGAACCCTCGCGCCACACCGCCTTCTGCAGCGTTTGCAGGAGGCAGAAAGCCTGCTGCGGCGGGTGCGTGGGCAGTTGGCGGTATCCGGGCGGGTGCAGCTGGAGCGCCAGGCTGATGGGCTGGAGCGCATAGCCTGCCGTCTTTCAGCCGAACTGGTGCATCAGCAGATCGCCCGCCGACGGGATCAAGTGGCCGCGCTGGGCCGAATGCTGCAAACGCTGAATTATGAGGAAGTGTTGCGCCGTGGCTTTGTGCTGGTACGCGATGTAGACGGCGCGCCTGTGACCGCCGTAGCCACGCTACCAACCCGCGCGGTTAGCCTTCAGTTTCATGATGGAAGTGCGTGGGTGCAGCCTTTGGGGGGTGGCGCGTCCGCACCGCCGGTGGCCCGCCGTAAGCAAAGTAAGCCCACCCCGGCGGATGGCTCTCAAGGCTCGCTTTTATAAGTGCAGTTTATGATGCGTTAAGGATTTTACGCTAATCTACGCCTATATGCGTACATACCGTCACGTCAAAGCCAATCATACGCAGCTGGGTTTTACCCTGATCGAGCTTTCCATTGTGCTTGTCATTATCGGACTGATTGCCGGCGGTGTGATGCTTGGTAAAGACTTGGTCGAGCAAGCAGAATTGCGCAGTGCCATCAGTGATATTACGCATTACACGAGCGCCATTAATCAGTTCAAAAGAAAGTTTTCTGCCCTGCCCGGTGACATGCGAAACGCCACACGCTTCTGGGGAGCTGCAAATGTGACACCGGCCGTTTGTGCAACCACGGTGGGATCGGGGACGCAGACCTGTAATGGCAATGGCAATGGATGGATTGCACTAGGCGGGTCTGCTGCAGAAGAGTATGAAAAATTTCGCTTCTGGCAGCATCTGGCCAATGCAGGAATCATCGAGGGTGCCTACAGCGGAGTAACTGGTCCCAATGGCACCAGTGAAGGGGTTATTGGCGTGAACGTACCCGCGAGTCGCATTCAGGGGGCAGGCTACTTCATCGATCATCAGGGAACGGTTCTGCCTGGAAATACTGTCTGGTTTCCTGCACGCTATGACAATTTTTTGCAATTTGGTGCGTATAGTGGTTCGGGCCTTATTGGCCGTATCCTAAAGCCAGAACAAGCATTATTTATTGACAGCAAGCTGGATAATGGGCTGCCTCATACAGGGATTGTGATTTCCTCCCCAAACACACGACCGGCCACGCCTGATTGCACATTAGGTGCAAACGGTGGCACCCAATATAATCTGGCCTATGGCATTGCGGCCTGCAATCTTTTTATCCTCCTTTCTGACACAAAATAGCGGCAGTTTTTCTGCGCAGCATCAATAGCGATAAGTCATCCGACAGTGCCTGACTTTCCGGCATTGTGATCCAGTGGTTGATCAGATGATGCAGGAAGGCCTTTACATTTGTTTCGGCATAGGAATGTTGCATGGATTCCAGTGCACACCAGCGATGTAATGCATCCTCTTTCCCATGGCTCCAGCCCTCAATTAACGCATCGCTATACAGTAACAGGGTTGTCTGCGCAGGGAAGTCTATGGTGATGGTTTCGTATGTCGCGTTACGAACTGCACCAAGAGGGTAGCCATGCCCGTTTAATGCGAGGGGCTGGGCGCCGTTGCATAACAAAAGCGGTTGTGTGTGTGCCGCTGTAGCATAAGAAAGTGTTTCGGCCTGCGTATCGAGAACACCGTACCACGCGGTGGCGAAATGTTGGCGGGGCAACAAAGCATAGAGCGCGTGATTCAGTGCGGTGAGGTAAGCCCCCGGATCATCAGATGGGACAAGCTCGCGTTGGGTAAGGCTGTGGAAACGAAAACTATTCAGCGCCGCCAGAATTCCATGGCCAGTGAAGTCCACCTGATAAAACGCCATGCGTGTTTGGCTGAGCGCTTTTACGCCCCACAGGTCTCCCGATAAGGATTGGCACGGCTGATGATGAACCGCTAATTCCACCTGAAATGCTGCTTCGAGCGCGGCGCATTGCTCCGAATTTGGAAGAATGAGGGATTGCATGGCCCGCGCCGTATGTAACTCCTGCTGCCATTGACGTTGTTTATCCTGCAGCAGGCGCTGCATGGCTACGCGTTGTAGATGGATGGTGGTGCGCGCCACAAGCTCACCGGCTTGTAAGGGTTTTCGAATAAAATCCGTGGCCCCAGCGGCAAAAATTTCTGCCAGGCCCTCCATGTTTTCGATGCCGGTTTGCACAATGATGGGGGTTTCCCGAAAGTCCGGCTGCTGACGAAGGGTACGGCATACTGTGTAGCCGTCCATGCCGGGCATGATCACATCCAGCAGGATTAAATCCGGCTGATGTTCGAGGGCGGCATGTAAGGCTTCCTCGCCGTTGGTGGCAAAGAAAAGCTGGTCCACCCCCTGACGGCGCAGGATGGCGGCGGCAATCTGTCGACTATCCGCCGTATCATCTACAATCAGCACACGCAGGCCCTGAATGGGGTATGTCATGGAATCATGCATGTGGATTGCCTCAGGCGTAAGGGAGCCCAAAAATTTCATTTAAGCGTGAGGCGTGCAGAATACGTTGCACCTGCCCTTGCGCCCCGCTCAGATGAATGCGCACGCGGAAACGATCACAATGTTCTTTCAGCAAGAGCAACAAGCCAAGCCCCGAAGAGTCAATAAATTCAACCTGACGCAGATCCACGATCAGCGATTGGCAGGAGCTGCCGGCCCGCTCAATTTCCTGGCACAACTGCTCAACCAGCTTGTAATCGTGAAAATGCGAGCGTCCGGATAGCTGAACAGCAAATCCGTTTGCGGTCTGCTCCAACACAATGTTCATGCGGGCACCTCGCAAGGCTGAGGGCATGAGGCTGCCAAAAACTGCGGCATGTTCTCCAGTGCCACGCTGTGATGTTTTCCACTTTGCATCTGCGTTCTCAGAGGTAGCTCTGGCGCAGTTGCGGTAAGTGGAGACTGCACCCATGTGGTGGCACCGCATTGCTGCAATGCTCCTAAGCCGTTGCTTCCATCGGTACCGCAGCCGGCCAGCAAAACACCCATGGCGCGTGCACCGACCGTTTCAGCCAGGTGGGAGAAAAGGTTGTTAAGTGGCTCTGGTTCTGAGGTACGACGACCCGGTAGGATGGTGAGTCCTGTTTGTTCAACACGCAGATGCACTGGGTGGCTGCTGCAGGTGATGTACACATGTCCGGGTAACAGCTGCAAACCGGGTCGTGCTGGCAGAACGGTGATTGTCTGAAAGGGGGCGCAGTGTCGGGAAATCAGTTGTGGAAACGGTTCAGGTAAGGGCTGGGCCATCAGCACGGGTGGCAAACGATCCGGCAAATGACGCAAAAGGTAGCTGACCGCTCCGGCCCCGCCGGAGGTGGCTCCAAAGGCAATAAGGTGGGGAGGCGCTCCGGTGGGTGGAGGAGGGGTGGTCTCTTCTCGCTTTCGTTTGCGTAACACGCGAATCTGTTCTGCGCTCCGCTGTGCCGCATGCACTCGCGTATGTAGCTGATCACGCAAAAGACTCATTTCCCGCGCGCTGGTGGCTGTTTTAATCACGACATCAAAGGCCCCCAGCTCCACCACGCGTAGGCTGGCCTGCAAACTGCGCTGGGTGAGTCGAGTGAGCAGAATGACTGGCGGAGCGACGGCATGCAGAAATGCCTCCCATCCTGCACGCCCACGGCTGCCTGGCACCTCGACATCCATCACCACCACATCCGGTGACAAGCGTCGTAGCAAACGCTGTGCCGTGGCCAGATCACCCGCCGTGCCACAGACTTCGATCGACGCATCACTCTCCAGCAAACAACTGAGCATCTCGCGCATGAGCAAAGAGCCATCGACCACCAGGACGCGCAACATGATTAAAATTCCTCCCACCCGGCTTCCACGGGGGCGTGATGGCCATTGGTCTTGTGCGCACGTGGTGCCAGACGCGGGGTTTTTCGTGTGCTCTCCGCGCGCACCGTAACCGCCGGACGGGCAGTAACCGCCGGCGCTTCCTGTGCCTCTTCCTCACGGCCAAGGCGGAAATATCCAATCAGGCCACGTAGCTCGCCACCTTTTTCGGCCAGGGATTGTGAGGCTGCCGCGGTTTGTTCAACCAGTGCGGCATTCTGCTGCGTCATTTCATCCATCTGCGTGACGGTGGTATTGATCTGATTAATACCAATGGCCTGCTCTTGGCTGGCATGAGCGATTGAGCTGACAATATCGGCCACACGTGCCACGGAGCTAATAATCTCCTGCAGTGTTTCGCCTGTGCGGTTGACCAGATCGGAGCCGCTTTTGACTTGGCTCACGCTCTCCTGAATCAGCATTTTGATTTCCTTGGAGGCCGAAGAAGAGCGTCCCGCCAGTGCCCTCACTTCGCTTGCGACCACGGCAAAGCCCTTGCCTGCTTCGCCAGCCCGTGCCGCTTCTACAGCGGCATTGAGTGCCAGCAAGTTGGTCTGGAAGGCGATCTCATCAATCACACCAATAATATCAGCAATTTTCTGTGATGAGTGCTCTATGGCCTGCATGGCAGTGATAGCTGCGCCCACCACCTCGCCTCCACGCTCTGCAACCTGCCGTGTCTCGCCAGAGAAGCTGCTTGCCTCTCGCGCACTTTGGGCATTCTGTTTCACTGTGCCCGTCATTTCTTCCATGGAGGCCGCCGTTTCCTCCAGTGACGAAGCCTGACTTTCCGTACGTGTTGACAGGTCTCGGCTGCCATCGGCGATTTCCGACGCGGATCCACTCACGGACTCCGCCGTATCCTTGATGCGCTTTACCAGATCGCGTAGTTGAAGGATGGTATCATTCAGCGCCTGCTGCATGTCACCAAAGGCACCGCTGAATTGCCCATCCATGGTGTGGGTAAGGTCCCCTTTGGCCAGGTGGCGCACCACCTGAATCGCGGCATCCACCGGACGAATAACGGTATCGAGCAGGCTATTCATGCTTTCTGCCAGCTCACGATAGAAGCCTTCAAATTGTGCTGCCTCAATCCGTTCAGCAAGGTTGCCTTCCCGCGCACTGGCAATCAGGTGATTGATGCTTTCCTGTGCACGTTTTACACTTTCCTCGGCGTTCTTTTCATCGGTGACAAAGCGCCAGTCGATAAAGGCTCCGTTGAAGCGGCCATCGCTTGTGGGGAGCTGGTTGGCGGTCAGTGACATCCATTCGTCACCAATGCGGAACACCGTATGCAGCGGCAGTTTGGCACGATCCACCAGAGCCCCGCGTTGGTGTGAAGGGTTTTTATGGAAGATATCGATATTGCTACCCACCATGCGATCCGCTGTCACTGGCAGATGCCGTTCAATTTTCCGCAGTGCACGGCGGGCGGCCTCGTTGAGGTAGGTAATGGTGAAATCGCGGTCGCACATCATGAGCGGCATCGTGTGATTTTCAATCATGCTCTGGAGGGTAATGTTTCGGCTGATTGCTTGATGCAGGCGCAGGCATGCACGCTGCAGGGCGCCAATTTCAGTGTCATGCGAACTATCCTCCAGCACGATATCTGTCTGCCCTTCCGCCAGCGCGGAGACGGTGGCAACGGCATGCCGCAGGGGCCGCACAATGCTACGCGCGATGAAGAGGGATGCCAGCGTTCCCAATGCCAGCGCCACACAGGCAATGATGATGGAGGAAAGACTCAGTTCGCCAAGTTGCGCGCTTTCTGTTTGCGTGATGTGCTGCTGTTCTTCCACTTTTTGCTGGGCCAGCCCGCCGGAACGTGTGGTCGCTTCCGTAATAATGCCCGCCATACGCTGATCGAACAGCATATTTCGTTCACGGATCAATCCATCCACTTTGCGAAATGCTTGCAGATACGCCGGTAGGATGGTGGAAAGTTGGGTAAGTTCTTCGCTGGATACATCTCCCTCGCCAGCAAGCTGGGTGAGAAGGGTATTGATGGTGGTGGAAAGCTGCTCAATATTGGCCGCATGTTCGGGCTTGTTACTGAGCAGAAACTTCATGGCTTCCAGTCGAGCGTTTAGGAATGATTCATCCAGTTGCTGCAGAACAGGTTGACGCGCGTCGCCACTGGGAAGCGAGCGGCGAGCGGCATCCAGTAGCCGGCCACCCTGCGGCCCCAGCACATCCATTTCTTCTTTTACCACCTGATTGCGCTGTGCGATCAGTTCAGCAACCCGTGCCGCATCCGCGCGGTATTGTACCAGTAAGCTTGCCAGAGCCTGTACCTCCTGGTGCGGCGTGCCTTCCTTGATATGTGCGGCCGTATCCTTGGCTTGCTGGTCCAGCATATCTAGGCGTTTAACCAACGCCTCATAAAGCGCCGGATCCATCGTGGTGCGAAATTGCCGTGCCAGCAGATTGACCTCAATAAAGCCTTTTTCAATATCACGCAGCAGCCGCACATCTTCGACCACGGATGCGAGGATAACAAATTGTTCCCGCGTATGCAGAATCCCGCTGAGCATCTGTCCGGTGGATCCGGCCATCAGGAGCATCAGCAACAACATTCCTGCGCCAATGCGCCAGCTTATTTTAAAACGTGACAGCATCGTTTGGGTCTCCTATTTTTTGGCCAAACAGGCCGTTCTCCGGTTAGAAAAGTTCAACATCCACATGCCCTTCCTGAGTGGCGGCAGAAGGGCCATGTAGGCTTTGGCGTAACTGTTCGCGCAGATCGCTAAGGTTCAATACGTTCAGAACCTCTTCTTCATCTGGGGCGCCATTGCGATGGCTCAGCTGTGCCAATGCGGCTTGTCCGTTGCGAAGATACTGGCAAACACGATCTTGAAATTGCAGGCTGATAACGGTTTGGGCGATGGTCTGCGCTAAATCTCGCGACGCCAGAGAGGTATGGCGCAGCATGGACTGGAAAGCCTCATTCTGTTCGCCGATGGACGTCATCATGTCCCCAATTTTGCTACGCAGAAGGATATTGTCAGAGAGGTCCGTTTCCGCGGAGGCTTTGAGAGATCGGTAACACTGCGCCACACTCTCCGCCACATTTCCAATCCCCTGTTCCATCTGATGTGAGAGGTTCTGAATATCGCCGGAGAGCAGCTTTACCTCTGCCGCAACTACGGCGAAGCCATGTCCGGCTTCGCCCGCCGATTGCGCCTCAATGGTGGCGTTGATCGCCAGCATACGCGTTTGTTTGGTAATTCGCCGGATGGCCTGAACGAGCCGGGTGATATCCTCCAGCGTGGCTTGTGCCTGATCAAACTGTGAGGCCATGGTAAGGGACAGTTTGGTAATACTTAAAATCCGCTCGATCGAGACATCCAGCGTCTGGCCGATAAGCTGGAGCGCTTCCTCCAGAGGCATAAGATTGCCTTCAACCTTTACCTTTGCCCCCTGAGCCACCAGTGCATCAACCTGCTGAGCCTGCATCAGGGCTTGCGATGCCATGTCCTGAAACCGCTGACTGATCGCATCTGTCTGGGTGGTGACATCGTGACAGGCCCGTTCAATGCAGTCTTGCACCAGTCCAAGCGTGGCCTGCAGCAAAGAGTTCCCATCGTCCTGAGGCGCGTGGGGTTCTGGCGCCAGGATAGAAGAATAATCGTCCAGGTAGATATTATTGTTGATGTATGTGCTCATAGGTTGTGCCTAGGGGTGCAAAACAGGCATGCCTTCTCTGGCACAACAGTTATCGCTAGAAAGTGTACCATGTCAACACAACTATAAGTATACATAGCGAGGTGCACCGGCTGACTTGTCACAGCAAGAAAAACTCCATGCTGGGGAACGCTTTCAAGCCTCCTGGTGGCTGTACCTTGCCTACAGAACCGTTTAGGGTACCGCCATGAGTCGCTGGATATCGTTTGATTCTGATGCAAAGCGTCCGGTCGTACGGCTGGAAGATGCCTGGGTAGGGCCGTCCCTCTCGGCAATCCAGCGCGCTCTGCAAGACGTGCCCGCCCTACCGTCGAGGGTTGCGCTGGATGCAACGGCGCTTGGACGCCTCGATACAGCCGCTGCCTGGATTCTGGTCCACTGGCTGCGCCAACGTCAAAACGAGGGGACGCAGTTTGAGATCATCGGTCTGAATGAAGACCACGCCAAAGTGCTGAGCATGATGGAATCGCTGCTATGCCCTGCGGCGGCGCTTCCTGCTCCTCCACCGGCGGGCTGGTCAGCCCCGTTTATAGCGCTGGGTCGTGAATTTCTGTTCTGGCGAAAGGATATGGTCGACCTGCTGGCATTTTTTGGTCACCTCGCCATAGTCGGCTGGCGCGTCCTATGCGAGCCCTCGCGTCTGAGGGGGCGAAGCATCGTCTATCATCTGCACCATGTAGGGCTGAAGGCGATGCCCATTATTGCACTGCTGGCATTTCTTATTTCACTGGTGCTGGGATATCAGGGTGTGGCGCAACTCAGTAAATTTAATGCGCAGGCTTTTACCATTGATGCCGTGGCGGTCTCTATTTTGCGTGAGATGGGGGTCCTTCTGACCTCCATCATGGTCGCCGGACGATCCGGTAGCGCCTTTACTGCTCAGATTGGGGTGATGAAGCTCAATCAGGAAGTGGACGCCATGCGGACGCTCGGCCTTGATCCCTACGAAGTGCTGGTCCTGCCGCGGGTACTGGCTATTCTCATTGCGCTCCCGGTACTAACATTCCTAGCTGATATGGTGGGGTTGTTTGGCGCCATAACGGTCGGGGTTACCATGCTGGATATGAGCCTTACCCAGTGCATTTACCGGCTGGAAGCCACGATAAAGCTGAATACATTCGTAGTCGGTATGGTAAAAGCCCCTGTTTTTGCCTTACTGATCGGACTGGTGGGCTGTCTGCGCGGTCTACAGGTTAAAAACGCTGCAGATGAGGTAGGGCGTCAAACCACGCTGGCCGTGGTGCAATCAATCTTTCTTATCATCATGGCCGATGCCATGTTCTCCATCCTTTTTACGCTTTTGAAGGTCTGAGGCATGTCGCGTACCCCGGTCATTTCGGTTCGTGGATTGGTGAACCGCTTCGGCACACAGGTGGTCCATGACGGCCTTGATTTTGATCTCTACCCGGGAGAAATCATCGGTGTGATCGGTGGTTCCGGTTCCGGAAAGACGGTGCTTCTGCGCTCCATCATCGGGCTGCAATGTCCGGCGGCGGGCAAAATTCTTGTCGATGGACGGGATCTGTTGCAGCTTTCTGCGGAGGAAGTGCTCGAGGTGCAGCAGCTATGGGGGGTGATGTTTCAAGGCGGCGCGTTATTTTCCTCACTTACGGTGCAGGAAAATGTCGAGGTGGCGATGCAGGAATCCAAGCGCCTGCCACTCGATATGATTCCCGAACTGGCGCGCATGAAAATCGCGATGGCGGGCCTGCCCCCCGAGGCACGTGATAAACTGCCTGCAGAGCTGTCCGGCGGTATGATCAAGCGCGCGGCGCTTGCGCGTGCCCTGGCACTCGATCCACGCGTGCTGTTTCTCGATGAGCCAACTGCCGGACTCGATCCGGTGCTGGCTGCAGCGTTTGACCAGCTGATCCGCGATCTGGCACAAAGTCTCGATATTGCTGTGATGATGATTACACATGACCTTGATAGTTTATTCTCGATCTGTGACCGGGTAGCGGTGTTAGTGGATAAGAAAATCAAGGTCGATACGATTGAACAGCTGCAACGTGATTCGCATCCGTGGATTCAGTCTTACTTCGGTGGACCGCGCGCGCAGCAAGCTCAAGTGAGGCATAGCTGATGGAAACGGAATCACATTATTTCAAAGTCGGGGTGTTTTTGACCCTTGGCATTGTCGGGTTGGTCGCTTTCCTGATGTGGATGGGCGCCACTGGCGATGACCGTGACTACAAAACCTATGCCATCTATTTCCTTGGTGATATCAGCGGGCTGAAACCGGGCGCAGCGGTTAAGTTTAAAGGGCTCGATGTGGGGGCTGTACAGTCACTGCGTTTTGATGAAGAGGATCCGAATTATATCCGGGTGCTGGTGCAGGTAGATGAAGCCGCACCAATCACCCAGCACACGGTGGCCACAGTCCGTTTCCAGGATGTGATTGGCACATCGGCCATTGCACTGCAGAATATTGTAGACATGCCGGAGGGCATGGTCGCACGCGAAGATAAAAATTATCCGGTGATTCCTTCGCGCCCGTCAGATCTGGAAAAGGTGATCGCCAGCCTGCCCGAGGCGATGGAGACGGTACGCAAGCTGGGTGAACAGGGTAGCAAGTTGCTTAGCGATGAAAACCTTGCGGCTCTGGCCGGCATTCTAGTGTCGCTCGACGGATCTCTGAAAACCTTTGATACTACTCTGCAATCGGTTGATCGTGCGGCACAGAAAGGCGAAACCCTGCTGGATGGTCACGTGGCGCATGATCTCCGTGATACCCTGATGGAGGGACGTGCCGCGCTACGTGAAATTCGTCTGCTGGCAAAGTCGCTGCGTGATGATCCCTCGCAGGTGATTCGTCAGCCCGCCTACAAGGGCTATACCCCGGCGGAAGGAGCAGAGAATGCGCGTTAATCGTTTCAGCCCCCTTTTCATAGCGATTCTTATGCTTTGCGGCTGTAACTTTTCGCTGGAGCGAGAGGGTGGTGAGCAATACCTGATGGATGTGCCCTCTGTCACAGCGGCTCCGCGGGATAAGCCGGCACGAGGGACGCTGACCGTCTACCTCCCCACAGTGAATGCGGCGCTTGATACACGCCGGGTGGCCCTGCAGCGTCCGGATGCGGCGTTTGACTACTATGCGGATGCGCGCTGGGCTGATTTCCTGCCTTTATTAGTAAGAGATGCCATCACCCAGACCCTGCAGCATCGCCGCCTGACGGAACGGACACAGAGTGACGATAATTTAGCCGTCGGACCTTACCGCCTGATGTTAACGGTGGAGCAGTTTCAGGCGGTCTATACTGATTCGGCTGCTCCCCCGGTGGTTTATGTGCATTTACAGGCCGACCTTCTGGATAGTCGTCGCCCGCGAAGCCCGCATCATTTTGATATTCAAACGCAAGCGCCGGCAACCCATGATGAACGCCGCGCCATTCTCGCGGCATTTCATTCCGCCTTCGAAATAGCGCAGCGCGACCTGATGGAACGGCTGAGCCGGGTAATTCAATAAGAAAGATCCAAATGTCAGGCGGCGCTGGCAATGTCTGAAGCGGTGACCCGGTTGCGTCCGTTGCGTTTGGCGGTGAACAATGCTTCATCGGCACGTTTCACTAGCAGGGGAAGGGTATCATCCGGCTGGCAGCCAGCGATACCAATGGATACGGTGACCGTACCAAAGCTTGCCCCAGAGGCCTTATGAAGAAGTTCTTTGTTGGCAATGGCGTGGCGGATGTTCTCTGCGACGACCAATGCGCCAGCAACCGGTGTTTTGGGTAGGATGACGGCAAACTCTTCTCCGCCAAAACGTGCAACAATATCGGTACCTTTGACCGTCTCACGCAGAAGGCGGGCGACCATTTTCAGCACCTCGTCTCCGATCAAGTGGCCGTATTCATCATTGAAATGCTTGAAATGATCGACATCAATCATCAGCAGGCAGAAGGGGGCCTGTTCTTCCCGGGCGATGATGATAAGCTCATCCATCAAACGATCAAACGCCTTACGATTAAATAGACCGGTAAGAAAGTCGCGCTGAGCTTCTGCGGTGGCTTCCTGCAGGCTTTTGCGGAGCAAATCGATTTCCAGCCGAGATTCATCCAGCCGCTGATGGAGCTGATCACCACTTTTTTTGAGGCCCCGCGCACTCTCAATGATGGAGGATACCAGTTGTTTCAGCTCTCCTTGCTGCTGAGACTCCAGCTCTGAGATGTGATCATCAATTTCGCTATGATAGGTCCGCGTCTGGTTCGTGGTGTCGGCAATCACTTTCAGGATGTCGGTGAGCAATACTTTGGCGCGCTCCGGTTCCTCCAGGGTTGGTGCGGAGGGCTCCACATGCTTGCGATACAGGTAGTCACTGGTGGCCGCATCAAGTGATACCGCCTCTTGCACCAGCCGGTCCATCTCTGCCGTAAGGGCCGGGTTCTGCTCGGCGACATAATGATACCACAGCGCGTAATGGCGTGGCGTCGGTTCGATGCCAGCATCGCGCATGCGCTGTAGCGCTTGCGCGCTGATGTGATGCACATCTTTACTGGTCATGGTCTATCTCCTGACGTGCGCGTCGCACGGCCCATTGTTAAAATAGCATTCTTTACGCGGCCAAGACAAGGGGTTGCCTCGCTTGGCAGAAGGGATACGGTTACTTTATGACGAAATAGTTAAATCAAGCCGTTAAGGTTAACTTTTTGCTTTTCTCGCTCCAGCGGATGCTTTACTAACAGCTTCACCCTATCCGTTACATAACAGCAACCCGCGTCGGATTCGCGACATGACCTTGAGCGCACTTGCTATGCCTGCTTTTGATAACGAAACATCCAAAGCATCTCACGTCCCGCTGCCTAAGATCAATGTGCCGCCGCCTCGAGAACAGGAGCGTGTGCTGCAAGACGAGTCTGAAAAGCGCCCAGAGCGCGCGGCAGTGACCGCGGTATCCACACCGGTACGTGCTGGTTCGTCCACGTCGATTCGCTGGGATGCGCGCTTTGCCGTATCACTGATCGTACTTTTGGTGCTGGTTAATATGAGTCTAGTGATACTTTTTGCTAAACCAGCCACCCATGAGAAAGGTTTTGTGACCGAGTTAGCCCCATCAGTGGCCAGCAAAGATAATGCGCCCGGGCTGAATCGTCTGGCCCCGGCAGCTAATGGGCAGAATGCCGTGACAACCGGCCGTCCGACAACGACCTACATCTCGACGACCGAGCGTCGAGCCCTGCTGGAACAGCTTCGCCGCACACCGCAGCCTGGCGTGGTCAGTGTCCCGCCGATGCGTGCGGTGCCGGCAAACCCGTAAATTTTTCTCGTAAGGATTCACTGATGCGCATCTTCGCCATGCTTCGCTCTTTCTTTCTCGCTGGACTCGCGGGGGGCATTCTGGCCACACCGGCGGGCCTTTACGCAAAGGAAGCGGCCAACCTTGGCATTGTGACCGGGCCTGAAACCGGAACCTATTTCGCATTTGGACGTGATATTGCTGAAGTGAGCCGCAGCCTGGGTCAGCCGGTGGATGTTCGGGGTACCAGTGGCTCGATCGAAAACCTCAAGCTGATGACCAAATCAGGTGAGAATGCTGGTCTTGGTATTGTGCAATCGGATGTGCTCGGCTTTCTCAAACGCTCAACCAATCCGAACTCCCGTCAAATCGCTGAAAAACTACGTCTGGTCTTTCCTTTTTATCAGGAGGAAGTGCATCTGCTCGCCCGTAAAGATGTGAAGGACGTGAAGGATTTGAAGGGGAAGCGGATCGTCATTGGAGAGGAGGGAAGCGGCAACTCATTGACCGCAATCAACCTTTTTGCGCTGCTTGGTGTTGAGGCCGGTAAGCTTATTCAGCTTCCTCCGGCAGAAGGCGTGCTGGCGGTGCTCGCCGATGAAGCCGATGCTATGGTTTTTGTGGGAGGGAAGCCGGTACCGCTCTTTGATAATCTGGCGGGCCTGAAGACGGCTAGTGGTGGCAAAAATGCCCAATTGCTAGAGGAAATTCATTTCCTCCCCTTGAATGATGCGCGCTTACAAAAAGACTATGAAGCGGCCGAGCTAACCCCCAAAGATTACCCGTTTATCACGGCCCCTGTGCCCACCGTAGCGGTCACGGCGGTGTTGGTAGCCTACGACTTTTCTACGGGCAAAAATGCCTATCACCTGCGCCGCTGCGATGAGTTAGAGAAAGTTGGGCAGGCGATTCGCAAGCATCTGACGTACTTGAAAGATTCTGGACATCCCAAATGGTCTCAGGTGGACCCCAACCGCTCGCTTGGCCAATGGAAGCGTGACCTGTGCGCGTGGCGCGATGGAGAATCTGTTGCCACGGCTACGGCACAGGGGCCGCGTAAGCCCCGTTTCTCCTCCGCGTTGGAGCGTGATCTGCTGGAGGTGATCCGCCATGGTCACCCGGGCGAGGGCGCCCCAGATAAACCTTAATTGCGCCATGTCTGGCTCGGCAATCCCCGTTGTTTTACATGTGGCGGATGCCGACATTAGCCAGCAGCTCCGTCTTTACCTGCCCGGCTCAGGGTTTGAGGTGGCCGATGCTGAGCGTATCTGTCATCCCTATATTGCCCTTATCGATACAGATCACCCGCAGGTTCTGACGTACCTTGGAGCGCTGGAGGCCGCCCCGGACTGCTGCGGTGTTTTACTTTGGGGAACGATATCGGTGCCTTTGGAAAGCCGTTTAATGGTACGGCGACTGCCCCGTCCGATACGCTTAAAAGAGATCGCGATACAGATCCGCCGGGCGTGGCAATCCTATCATACGCCTTCGAGGTCCGTGGTTTCTGGTGTGCTCTATGATCCCCGTGAACGGGTGTTATTACCCTCCGGTGAAGGGGAGCGCATGATGTTGACCGCGAAGGAAGCACTGTTACTTGAAGCGCTGCTGGATGCCGGGGAAGACGGGCTGGACCGGGCCGAGCTGTTGCGTCGCGTCTGGGGCTATGCCGAAGCGCTCGAGACCCATACGCTGGAGACCCACCTCTACCGGCTGCGTCAAAAAATGGAGCGGCTTGGTGCATCCCCGACCGCTTTGCGGAGTGAACAAGGACGCTTCCGGCTATCGGCTCCTGCGGATGCGTGAGGCCTTTTCTTTCGTGCGGTGATTGATTACAGTCCTATCGTTTTTTACGAGGTGCCCTATGCGTTGCGTCCCCTTGCTCATCGGCTTGCTGTGTCTGCTATCTGCTTTGCCATGCGCGGCACAGGAACTAATGGAAACCAGTGGTGACTGGCGCATTTTTAAAGCCAGCGTGGAAGGACGTACCCTTTGTTATACAGCCAGTATTCCCACCGGCAAGACTGGGAACTATGCAAAGCGCGGAGAACCATTCCTGATGGTCACCGGTCGCAGTGCGGGTACCGATGAGGTGAGTGTTGCTGCAGGGTATCCGTTCAAGGAAGGTAGCGAGGTTTCCGTCACGATTGATGGCAAGCCCTTTGCCCTATTTACGCAGGGCGAGCGAGCCTGGGCCTATGACCGTGCGCAGGATGACCGCATGATCGCTGCGATGATGCGCGGCAGTACGCTTACCGCGAAGGGGACCTCCCCACGCGGCACCTATTCGTTGGATACCTATTCGCTGAAGGGTTTCACCAAAGCGCACCAGCGTATGAAAGCCCTTTGCCGTTGATGTGGTGAGGGGCCGTTGCGTCTTTCGTTTGACATCGTAGGCGTTCCTGACTAGAACGGCACTTCCTTCCGACTGGGTCAGTAGCTCAGGTGGTTAGAGCGCACGCCTGATAAGCGTGAGGTCGGAGGTTCAACTCCTCCCTGACCCACCATCTTGCAGGTGTTACCTGCTCTTTCCTGAATGTATCATTGACGGCCGCAGGTGTGGTACGTCGCAAGCTGGCAGAGGAAGACGCGTCGATGGCTAACGCCTCATTTCGCTCCCCGCGACTGGTCTGAGATCGCCGAAGGTGAAGGGGTTCAGGAAACGTGGCCCTTGATAGGCTCCAATCTCCGTGGGAGTATTACTGAAATTGATGTACACCGTGCCACAGCCGAAGCTACCCCGTGAGTTTGCTATATCGACAATCTCAGGGAAGATGCCCGCTGTGTTCGCAAGAATACCTAAGCGATGTTTCCAACGGCATTCTGGAGGCCTCTCCAGCCGGTTACGGGAAAGCTCTTGATCTGCCAATGACATCTGCGCCCAGCGCCGCGTATGGCTGTGCTCAATGACGTCGCCAAGCTGGTCATGGGGGAGCTCTTTCCAGAGCAGTCCCGCCTGTTTAGCGCGGTTATCCAGATTGGTATCTTCATGCCCCCAGGCTTTGTATATCTCATCATAGCCACCCAGCTTCATAAAGTTCTCACGGCTCATGGCGATGCGTCCTCCCATGCCAAGCATGGGTTTTTTGGTAAAACGATTGTGGAGCATCACCAGATTCCAGCGAGGGCGGACACACAGATTCATATCTTGCTGAAACTGCTCATTTAGCCAGCCAGCGAAGCCCTGACCAGTGATGTTATCGGCATCAAGATTGCACAACACATCTCCGGTGGCAGCGCGGTGGGCCATGTTCTTAGCGTGGGCCATAAGGAAATGCTCCGCCGGCGCATAGCGTACATAACGTAGGCGGCCCTCTGCGATCTCTTTCTGGAAATGCTGGCGAATCCATTCCTGCAACCCATCCCGGCTGTCATAATCAAGTACGACGAATTCAACCTGAGGATAGTCGGCATTGCGGCGCAGATTCTCCGGCAGGGTTTGCTCTAAATGGTCGCGCCGCCCTTTGCATGTGATGCAAAAAGAGATCTTGAGTGGGGAGGTATGCTGCGCGGTGTTTTTCATATTAATATTTTAACTATCATGGATCCGTGACGTTTTTATGACGTCTTCGGGCAGGGAGTGCGCTGTGCTATCAATGTAAAAATATTTTTTATCTATCATGATGATGATGGCTTTGTTGCTGCGCGGTCGCATCGTCGTTTTGGTGCAACAAAATTAAATTGCAACTTTAACGATACTCATTAGAATGCGCGCATGTGAACAGCCCGGCTTTTCGGGCAACGTGTTATTGTAACCATTCCGAGCCCGCAATGGCCCTATGTGCCCGCCGAGAGCTGCAGATTGCCCGTGTCTGCTTTGCGACCACGATTGTTCTCATGGTGGGACTCATTACTTTTTTAGGCAAGGAAGCCTACCAAGCATATCTGGCGGGTGACCAGGCACGCTTGACCACGGTTGGCTGGTTATCGTTTGCTTCCTTCTTCATGATGTATGGCAATTTTCTCTACCAAAGCTGCATCATGGGTTTTTTCCGTCGGATGCTGACGCATAAAGCCCCAGATGCCGATGCTCTTCTTGCGCTGCATGACCGTGAATTTCCCTCCCTGTCCGTATTGATTCCCGCCTACAAAGAAGAGCCAGATATCATGTGGCAGACCATGATGGCCGCGGCGCTCTGCGAATATGGCGAGAAGCAGGTGGTCCTGCTGATTGACGATCCTTTCGCCCCCAAAACGCTGGAAGATCGCCTGAAGCTCGAAGCCGCGCGTGACTTGCCCGTGCGCCTGCAGCAGTTGTTTGATGCTCCGGCGCAGGCCTTTGCGGCGGAATGGATGGGCTTCTGCCAGCGCCGCACGGCAGGCCGCCTCGCGATGGCGGAGGAGCGCGCCCGGCTGGTGGCGCTGTATGAACGCGCCGCGCAGTGGGGTGAGGACGCCACCGCCCAGTTTCTAGCAGGCCGTGAGCCCTCCAACTTGCCGCACTGTGAGCGTTTTTTCCATGAGACCATCATGCAGCGCTGGAGCGCGCATCACCGCGCCGCGGCCCAGCAACTGGCCGAAGCGTCACTGCTTGACGAGCGTCTGCTGGCCCGCCATTTCGCCCGGCTCTCCCGTTTGTTTGCGGTGCGCTTCTCCAGCTTTGAGCGCAAAAAATACGCCGAGCTCTCCCACGAACCAAACAAGGCGATGAACCTCAACGGGTACTTGCGTGTGATGGGCCGCAGCTGGCGCGAAGAAGAACGCGACGGTGTCTGGCACTTGCAGGAAGTTCCCACCTCGGAGGCGAACTTCTTCCCACCAGCGAGTGAGTATCTGATGATCCTCGATGCGGATTCGCTGGTGCTGCGCGAATATGCGCTCAGCCTTCTGCATCGGCTGCAGCAGCCGGAATATGATCGCATTGGCGTGATGCAGTGCTACCCCAGCTGTTATCCGGGGATACCCATGGGCATCGAGCGTATGGCGGCGGCCAGCATTGATTTGCTCTTCCGCATTAATCAGGGCCATGAGGCATTGGGCGGGCCTTCCTGGATGGGGGCGAATGCCTTAGTTCGCCGGCAGGCGCTTGATGATATTGCCCAGGAGGCGGTCAGCGATGGTAAGCCCTCGACGATTTATATCCAGGATCGTACCGTCATTGAGGATACGGAAACCACCGTTGCGCTGTTACATAAGGACTGGCGTGTCTATCAATATCCCGAGCGGCTGGCGTTTTTTTCCTCACCGCCGGATTTTGGATCCCTGCTGATCCAGCGTCGCCGCTGGGCGAATGGAGGCATCTTATTGCTTCCTTCGCTTATGCGTTATCTTGCTCGTCGCCCCGTCAGCATGGCATGGCTGCGTGAGCTGTTCGTACGGGTGGATTATATGATCTGGGGACCGGTAGGTGTGATCATCGGTCTGGTGATGGCATCAGTACATTTCGGGGACCTGCTCATGTCGCCCTGGCTGATGCTCTCACCGTTGCCATGTTTGGTGCTTCAGCTCCGCACCCTGCGTCAGGAAGGCTACCGTTACAGTGATGCGCTGCGCCTCTCCGCGTTTGGGGTGATGCTTGGCCCCGTCATCATGGGCGGGGTGCTGAAATCCATCCAGCAGGCCATCACCGGACGCAAGATTCCTTTCGCCCGCACGCCAAAGATCACCACGCGAACGGCAGCTCCGGCGCTCTATGCATTCTTCGAGCTGGTTCTTCCGTTGGTGATGCTGGCGCTTGCCTGGCGGTACGCGCAGGCCGAGAGCTGGGCGCAGGCAGTCTTTACGCTGTTTTATGCGGCGGCCGGGGTATATGCCCTTGTCTATTTCATGGGGGTCCGCGCCACGCTGGAGGATCTGCTCTCCGGTATCCGTGGCCGCTGGCGTGCGCTGTTTCACCGGGCAGAGGTACTGCCTTTCTCCGCCCGCGAAACCCTGCCGCCCGGTCAAGAAGTTCGCTACGGTACGGGCGAATAGTCCGTCTCTTTTATCCGCTATTTGAGTATTTACTGCGTAGAATAAAAATATTCTCTGCGTGATGGCGAATGATTTATTAATGAAATCTTGACTCTAATCGCCATTACTAGTAAAAAAAGAAGCGAGTTTAGTAGTTTCTCTTTGCTGTTCCGGATGCCTTCGGGTGTGTCCGTTTCATGGGGCTTCAGGCCTCGATTCGTTGGTTCCCCTTCGTATGGTCAAAGAGTTTCGCGCTGGTATGTCGGTGCGTACGAAGCTCAAAAGAACACCCCGCATGGTGTGGGGTGCGCAATTGTCATACGTAAAAGGAAACGAGACATGGCAAACGGTACTGTAAAATGGTTTAATTCCACCAAAGGCTACGGCTTTATTGCTCCGGATCAAGGCGGCAGCGATGTGTTTGTGCATATCAGCGCCCTGCAAAGCGCGGGCGTACAGAGCCTGAATGAGGGCCAAAAAGTCAGCTATGAGCTGGCCACCAACAAGGGTAAGACCTCAGCGGTGAACCTGAAACTGCTGGCCGCTTAATTTCGGCCTCAGTAAAATATCACTGCGATTTGCAGCCTATGCGCGCGGAAGGCATGGTGCCTTCCGCCCTTCGGGGCTGCGCATAGGATAAATATGGAAAATTTTGATAGTTTTGCGCTGCCCGCACCCTTGCGCGCATCGCTTGCCCGCATGGGCTTTACGACTCCCACGCCGATTCAGGCACAAGCCATTCCGCACGCTTTAGAAGGGCGTGATGTACTCGGCACCGCCCAGACCGGCACCGGTAAAACCGGCGCGTTCGGTATTCCGCTCATCACCAAGTTGATGACCAATTCCCGCGGCAGTGCCTTGATCATGACGCCGACCCGCGAGCTTGCGGCGCAGGTGATTGAAGTCATCAACCATCTGCTTGGGCCGAACCATCCGATCAAAGCCGTGCTACTGATCGGCGGTGAGCCGATGGGCGCGCAAACCCGTGCACTGCGGGCGCGGCCACGAATCATTATTGGAACCCCCGGGCGTATCAATGACCATCTGGAGCAGGGCAACCTGATGCTGATGGAAACCAGCGTGCTCGTGCTTGATGAAACCGACCGCATGCTGGATATGGGCTTTGCCGCGCAGATCGACCGCATTGTGAAGTTCATCCCGAAAAGCCGCCAGACCATGCTGTTTTCGGCCACGCTGCCGACGGAGATCGTCAAAATGGCGGATAAATACCTCAATAATCCCGTCCGCGTCGCGGTAGGGGCCCCCAATATGGCCGCCAAGAAAATCACTCAGGAAGTGGTGCGTCTCCAGCCGGAGCAGAAGTTCAAGGAGCTGGTACGCCAGCTGGATGAGCGTGCTGGCTCGGTGATCGTGTTTGTGAAAACCAAGCACGGGGCGGAGAAAATGGCCGATAAGCTCTGCAAAGAGCGCTTCGGTGCGGACGCCATCCATGGGGATCTGGAGCAGCGCCAGCGTGAGCGGGTGATTCAGCTCTTCCGCGAGAAGCGCTTCCGTATTCTGGTTGCCACCGACATTGCAGCGCGCGGCCTCGATATTCCGCATATTGAGCATGTGATTAATTATGACCTGCCCCATGCGCCGGAAGATTACATCCACCGCATTGGCCGCACGGCGCGGGCTGGCGCGGAGGGAGCGGCCATCAGCTTTGTGATCCCGGAAGATGAAAAGCGCTGGGAGGCGATTCAGCGCCTGATCAATCCGAATGCTGCTCCGGCGCCGCGGGCGGCTCAGGCTCCCGCGAATCCGGCGCAGGCTGCCTCGGCAAAGGAAGGTGCGCCGAAGCGTCGCCGCCGCCGTAGCCGGAAAAAACCTGCCGGAGGTGATGCGGGCTCTGGCCAGATAGCCGCCTAACCCAGCAACATAAAAAACCCCGCTCCGGCGGGGTTTTTTAATGGGTGGATGATGTGGGGCGGCTTCAGGCCGGATCAAAGCGCAGGGCAACCCCGTTGGTGCAATAGCGCAGCCCGGTTGGGCGTGGGCCGTCCTCGAACACATGGCCGAGATGGCCACCACACTGCGCGCAATGGAACTCGGTGCGGATCATGCCGAAGGAGGCATCGCGCTTGGTGCCCACACTGCCTGGCACCGCGGCGTAAAAGCTCGGCCAGCCGGTGCCGCTGTCAAATTTTGTTGCTGATTCAAACAGCAGGCTGTCGCACGCGGCGCAATGAAAGCGGCCCGGCCGCTTTTCGTCGTTCAGAGGGCTGAGCCCGGCGCATTCGGTACCCGCGCAGCGCATGACGCGGTATTGCTCTGGTGTCAGCCGCGCCTTCCATTCAGCCTCGCTGAGCTGGCGGGGATCTGTCGCAGAGGCATCCGTGGAGGGGCGTAGAGGCATCTTCGTGATATGGGGGCATTGAGGGGCCATGCCAAGGGGCAGGCCACTGCGGAAAATATGTAATAAATTGTTAATATTCTTCGCTTGTATTGGCGGATTTCCTAGGCTAAATATTAACGCCATTGAGAACGGAGGGAAATGCCCATGGATCTGACCCGTCGTCAGATGTTGCTTGGACTGGGGGCACTCGGTGCAGCGGCGCTGCTGCCTGAGGGGGCCAGTGCATCGCGGTTTGTGCGTCCGGAGCAAGGCGCGCGTCAGCTTTCCTTCCTGCATCTGCATACCGGCGAGCGCGGTACCTTCACCTACCGCGAAAATGGCGGGTTGGTGCTGGAAGAGCTGGCGCGGTTAAACCACCTGCTGCGCGATCACCGCACGGATGATCTGCACGCCATCGACACGCGCCTGCTTGATCAGCTGTATGTGCTGCAAAAGAAAACCGGGCATCGCAAACCTTACGAGATCATTTCCGCCTACCGTTCGCCTCACACCAACGCCATGCTGGCGCGCCGTTCCGGCGGGGTCGCCAAGCAGAGCCTGCACATGCAGGGGCAGGCGATTGATATTGCGGTGGAGGGCGTGCCACTGTCTCACCTACATCGCGCGGCGCTCAGCCTGAAAGCGGGAGGGGTGGGCTATTACGCCGATTCCGGGTTTATCCATCTTGATACGGGCCGTGTGCGCCGCTGGTAGCGGCTAGCGTAGCGCGGCCAGCTGGGCGTCGCCGCCGGTCGGTTGGTGGCGCGTCAGCGCGGCCAGCAATGTCGCGTCGCGGCCATACATATCCGGGTAGAATTCCGGCTGCCCTTCCTGGTTCACCCAAGCTGTATAGTAGGTTGTGATGACGGGCAGGGGTGTGGTCATCGTATAGCTGCGCGAGGCACTGTCCTCATAGCGGGCGGCGATCTGCGATGCTTCGTCCGGGCGGCTGACGCGGAAGACGAACGCGGCAAAGTCCTTGGGTTTCTCCAGCCGGATGCAGCCATGGCTCAGCGCTCGGTAGGTCTGGCTAAAGAGCTGAGGCCGCGCCGTATCATGCAGGTAAATGGAATCCGATTTCGGCATGAGGAATTTCACCTTGCCGAGGGCATTGTCCTGCCCGGCGGGCTGCTCAACGTGGACATCATTGGCGCTGAGCTGTGTCCAGTCGACCTGGAAGGGATCAAGGCGCTGGCCGGTGCGGCGGTCGGTGACCTGGTAGCCTTGCAGCGAAGCGGGATTGCGCCGCGCTTTCGGTAACATTTCATCCCGCAGGATGCGGTGGGTCGGCGTCCAGGTCGGATTGAGCACCACCTGGGTGATCTGGTTGCGGAATTCCGGGGTAGGATTTTTCTTCTCCCCGACGATGACTTTCATCGCCAGCACGGGCTTGCCAGCGTCATATGCCTCCAGCCGGAAGCCGGGCAGGTTGATGTGCACATAGCGTGGGCCAGCGGGTGCATCGCGGCGCAGACGCTCCAGCGTCAAAGCCAGCTGCTGGAGCCGCGCACGTACTGGGACATTCATCGCGTGCCGGGTTTCTTTGCCCAGCGCCCCATCGGGCGTCAGCCCGTGCCGCGCCTGAAACGCCTTCAGCGCCTCCTGTAGCGGGGCGTCATAGACCGGACGGGTGCGGGGGGACCAGCGCTCCATGGGAAAATCGCCGGTAAGAATCAGATAGCGGCGCAATACTTCAATGCGCGAATCCGGCTGGCCTGGTTTCAGTGCTGCCCCATCGGGGATGAACGGAAAGCCGCCTTTGCGGGCGAGTTGGAGGTAATCACGATAGGCATGTTGCACGCGCTGGTAACTGGCTTGGCGCGGAGCGGCTTGCTCGATGAGTTGCGGTAGGCGGGCCTGGGCTTGCGTGGGGGCCAGCATGGCATAGCCCCACAGCAGCCCGGCGGAGACATCGGCCTGCGCCCGCCGCTGCGGGTCGCGGCTGGCCGGAGTGTCACGGCCAAATTGTAAATCCGTCAAGGCCTGCGCCAGACCTTGCCGTGCCGCCACGCAATCCGGATCGGTGGAGGGATGGGTGAGGTAATGATTCGGGTTTAATCCATGCGCCGCGAGGGTGCCCAGCCCGTGTGAAACAATCCGCCGCGGGCCGTCACAGCGCAAGGCGCGACTCGCAAGAGAAAGATTTGTGATGGCAGAATGTTTCCAATCTCTGGATGATGATCCCCCTGCATTGGCCGACGATGGAGTCAGCAATGCCAAATAAATGCTCAATAAAAGCGCAAGATTGTGATGGGGAAGACGTACGCGCATGGAGCCTCATTTTTAATAATTATGCTCCAATAAAGTTTAATTTTGATGAATCGCGGATAGGGTTAAAGAAAAATTCTATTTTTTCTCAGGTGAGCAAATTATTCAGAGATAATAGTTTTTATGCATTTCAACGTGTCCGTAGTCGTGCGGAAGCCCATAGACCGAACGGTCCACTCTTGATACACATGCATCCACGCTTATCTAAAGTGCGCACATGTCTAGTCCCTCAACCACGGCTGTTATTGGCACCGGCATTTCCGGGATGGGCGCGTCCTACTTGCTGAAGGATGCGACCCAGCTGACCATTTATGAGCAGGGTAATTACATCGGCGGCCACACCCGCACGCGCGAAGTGAATTATGAGGGCACGCGCATTCCGGTGGATACTGGCTTCATCGTGTTTAATTACCGTAACTACCCGCACCTCACCGCGCTGTTTCAGCAGCTGGACGTGCCGGTAGAAAAAAGCGACATGTCCTTTGCGATTTCTGTGCAAGATGGCGTGTTCGAGTGGGGCGCGCAGACACTGAACGCCGTGTTCGGGCAGCGTCGCAACCTGTTTTCGCCGCGTTTCTGGGGCATCATCCGCGATGTGAAGCGCTTCTTCCGTGAAGCCCCCGCCTTGCTGGAGCAGAATCTCAGCCTCTCGCTCGGCGAGCTGCTGGAGCAGATGAAGCTGGGCGAAGGCTTCCGCCGTGACTTCCTGCTTCCCATGGGTGGCGCGATCTGGAGCTGCCCGGTGGAAACCATGCTCAGCTTCCCGGCACAGACCTTCCTGCGCTTCTTCCATAATCACGGGCTGCTCAGCTTCAATGACCAGCCGCAATGGTACACCGTGAGCGGTGGTGCGCGGGAATACGTCACTCGCCTGACCGCACCGTTTGCTGAGCGCATCCGCCTTAATTGCGGCGTCACGGCTGTGCGGCGTACCGAAAGCGGGGTGGAGGTGACGGACGTCACCGGGCGTACCGAGGCGTATGACCAGGTGGTATTTGCCTGCCATGGCGATCAGGCGCTGCGCCTGCTACAGGACGCCACGCCTAAGGAGCGCGAGATTCTCTCCGCGTTTGAATACCAGAAAAACCGCGCCTATCTGCACCGCGACGTGCGCCAGATGCCGAGGCGCCGCGCCTGCTGGGCAAGCTGGGTCTATCTCTCCGATGGCAAGGCGCGTCCTGAGGCGCTGGCCGTGACTTACTGGATGAACAAGCTGCAGAATATCGATGCGCGCTATCCGCTCTTTGTGACGCTTAACCCGCTGACACCGATTGCGCCGGAGCTGATTTTTGATGAAACGGAGTTCGAGCATCCGGTCTTCTCCGCCGCCGCCATTGCCGCGCAGTCGCGCATCGGCGAAATTCAGGGCACGGACCGTGCCTGGTTCTGCGGCGCGTGGCAGCGTTATGGATTCCATGAAGACGGCTTGAATAGCGCCGTGGAAATGGCCGCCCGCATGGGAATTACCCCGTCATGGCGCTAAGCAATGGCCTGCTGGTTTCCGATGTGGTGCATGTGCGGCATGTGCCAAAGCGCCATGCGTTTCGCTATACGGTTTATTACCTGTGCTTTCCCCTCTCGCGCATGGCGGAGCTGGAAGCGGCACGCCCGCTTAGTGTCAACCGAACCGGGCTATTTTCCTTTTATGAAAAAGACCATGGGCTAGGGCAGGCCGCGCCCGCTGAGGCATGGATTCGCCGCCGCATGGATGAATGGGGGCTGACCGCCGCCGATGGCGAGGTGGTATTGCTCACCATGCCACGCGTGATGGGCTACGTCTTCAACCCGGTCAGTTTTTGGTTCTGCCTGGATAAAGCAGGCCAGCTACGTGCGGTGTATGCCGAGGTAAACAATACGTTCGGTGAGCAGCACGGCTATTGGTGTTTTCATGATGATCAGCGTCCTATCACCCGCGATGATGTGCTCACCACGCGCAAGCAGTTTCATGTCTCTCCCTTTTTTGAGGTCACAGGCGAGTATCGCTTCCGCTTTGCCTATGGCGAGGAAAAGCTTGGTGTATGGATCGATCATGATGCACATGGACAGCATGTGCTTTCCACCGCGCTGACCGGCAAGCGTCAGCCGCTGACTACGGCCAATTTACTTTATTGCTTTGCACGCTATCCGCTGGTGACATTGAAAGTCATTATGCTGATTCATTACCATGCCCTGCGGCTGGTAATGAAAGGTATCCGCTATCGTACTAAACCCAATCCCCCCCTTCAGGAGGTTTCCCGATGAAGAACTTGCTTGTCTCCCGTGTATCCGGCCCGTTTCTTGATGCGTTTGAGCGCGCCGAATGCGGCAGCCTGCACCTCACCGCGCCTGGTGGCATCTCACGCCATTTTCAGGGCAGCCGCCCCGGCCCGCAGGCCACATTTCATATTCATGAATGGGATACTTTAATGATGCTGGTTTCACGCGGGGATATTGGTCTGGGTGAGGCTTATATCGACGGCCTGTGGGATACCGAAGACCTCGACGCGTTGTTTCAGTATTTCCTGCTCAACCTCGACCAGCTGGAAGGCTATGCACATGGCACCTGGTGGAACCGCATGCTGTTCAACTTTGTGAATCAGGTGATCCGCCGTAACTCACCGCAGGGCAGCAAGCATAACATCCGCGCCCATTACGATGTAGGCAACGAGTTCTACTCGCTGTGGCTGGATGAGAGCATGACCTATTCCAGTGCCCTGTTTCCAAGCAATGACAATGCCACGCTGGAACAGGCACAGGAGCGCAAATATGGTCGCATCCTGCAACGCATCGGTGGCAGTGCTGGTAACGTGTTGGAGGTCGGCTGCGGCTGGGGCGGCTTTGCCGAAGCGGCTGCCCGTGAAGGGCGGCAGGTCACCGGCATTACGGTCTCGCCTGCGCAGCATGCGTTTGCTACACAGCGGCTGGGCAATAAAGCGGACATTCGCTTACAGGATTACCGCCATACCGAGGGCCGCTTTGATGCAATCGTCTCGATCGAAATGTTTGAGGCGGTTGGCGAACGCTACTGGCCGACCTATTTTTCCACGCTGAAGCAACGGCTCAGCGAAGGAGGGAGTGCCGTGATCCAGACCATTACCGTCGATGATGCGATTTTCCCCGGCTATCGTACACGTAGCGATTTCATCCGCCATTACACCTTCCCCGGTGGTATGCTGCCCTCCGTGCAGCGTTTTCGTGAAGAGGCCCAGAAGGTGGGTTTTGTCTGCCGTGATGTGTACCGTTTTGGGCAGGATTACGCCCGTACGCTGCGCGAATGGCTGGTGCGCTTTGATGCCGCTGAACCCCAGATCCGCGCGCTGGGGTATGATACTCCATTCCTGCGTACCTGGCGTTTCTACCTGGCCATGTGCGCGGCGGCGTTCCATGTTGGCCGTACCGATGTCGTGCAAGTGGAGCTGGGCCATGCGTAGCCGCCTTTTAATGCTCGCTGCGGCGTGGTTACTGGCGACTCCGGCTTTTGCTGAGCCACTCCCGGAAATTAAGGATACGCTGAAGGCCGAGGCGCCTTATGGAAAAGGTGATCTCCGCTGGCTGTGGATGAAGGCCTATGACGCCTCCTTATGGACGGATACGAAACCCTGGTCGATGAGCGCGCCTTTCGCGCTCAGCCTGACCTATGACATGGAGTTCGCGTCCGAAGAGCTCGCGGATCGCTCGATTGATGAAATGCGGCGAGTGTCAAGCCTGAGCAAGACGCAGCTCGAAACCCTGCGCTCAATCTTGCGTCGGGTGTTTCCAAACGTAAAGTCAGGGGATCGTATTACCGCGCTCTACCTTCCGGGAAAGTCTGTGCGTTTTTTCTATAATGGTGCGCCCAAGGGCAAGGTGACGGAGCCGTATTTCCCCGAGGCTTTTTTTGGTATCTGGCTCTCGGAGAAAACCTCTGAGCCTGGGCTGCGCCGTGCCCTGCTGGCGCTGGAGCGCCCGTGACACTGCTTCCCCAGCGAGATCTGGTATATTATGGCTTGTTCGGTTTGCCGTTGGCCTTTGCTGGTCTTCCGCTGTATGTCCATCTTCCGCATTACTATAATGCCGTGCACGGTATGGAGCTGGCGCTGATCGGTGGGCTGCTCTTGCTGGCGCGGCTGGTGGATACGGTGCAGGATCCGTTGATCGGTTGGGCGGGGGATCGCTGGCCACAGCATCGCCGCCGTGCGATGATCATTAGCCTGCCTGTGATGGCGGTCGCGTTTGCTGCTCTCTTTCATCCTCCTGCCTTTGCGAAGGGGCATCTCGCCGTGTGGTTGGTTGCTCTGCTGGTAGTGGTGTATACCGCGTTTAGCGTGCTGAGTATTTTCTACAATGCCTTGGGTGTGCGGTTGGCGGGTGGTGATTATCATCAAAATACACGTGTAACCGCGGCGCGCGAAGGCATGGTCCTTGTGGGGGTGGTGCTTGCTGCCGCACTGCCGCACGCATTCGTGCAACGTTTTGGCATGTCCGAAGGGTTTATGTATGTCAGCGGGATATTTGCCCTGCTCCTCGCCGGATTCAGCTTCCCGCTGCTTGCTCGCGGGGAATGGTTCCATCAGCGCGATACCGGCGTCCCACCGGCGGCATTGGCGATAGGGGCGTCCCTTGCCGCCTGCTGGCAGGCACGTGACCTGCGCTGGCTCTTTGGCTTGTTCTTCGTCAATGCATTGCCGGTGGCGTTCACCTCAACACTGTTTCTGTTTTTTGTGGAAGACCGTCTTGACGCAGAATCGGAAGCGGGCTGGCTACTCATGCTCTATTTCCTTACGGCGGCGGCATCGATTCCTGTTTGGAGCGCACTCAGCCGCCATTACGGCAAGCGCCGACCGCTCATGGTCGCCTTACTGCTGGCGGTGACGTCGTTCATCTGGGCCTACGGGTTGCAGGCGGGAGAAGTGACCTCTTTTGCTATCATCTGCGCACTCTCCGGAATCGCGGTAGGGGGAGATATGGCGCTCCTACCCTCGCTGCTGTCCGATGGGCTGAAAGAGCGGCCTCAGCTGCATAGTTTTGCCTTCGGACTATGGAATTTCCTTACCAAGCTAACACTTGCCTTAGCCGCGGGTATCGCCTTGCCGCTGCTGGAGGTGGCGGGCTATCGCCCCGGTGACGCAGCGACATCCACGCAGGCACTGGCGGTGACATACGCCCTGTTACCCTGCGCATTGAAGCTGTTATCCATTCTACTGTTATTTCTTATTCCACTCGATGCACGGAGACCCGTATGAAGACGATCAAGACCTTTATTGCCAGCCTGATGTTTTTACTCGGCGGCTGCTCTGGCCAGACGCCGGAGGATTACGCCAATGCCACGCCTAAGCTCGATCTGCGTGAATACCTCAACGGGCGGCTGGAGGCCTGGGGCGTGCTGTTTGACTATACCGGCAAGGTGGATCGCCAGTTTTATGTGGTGATGGAGGGCAGCTGGAACGGCAATGAGGGCACGCTGAAAGAGTGGTTCACCTATAGCGATGGCCGCAAGGATGAGCGGGTATGGACCGTGACCTACTCCGACGATCACCATTTCACCGGCACCGCGCATGATGTGATCGGCAAAGCCGAGGGTAAACAGTTCGGCAATGCCGTGAATATGCAGTACACCCTGCGTGCCAAGCGTGATTCCGGCGATACCATTGATCTCTCGATGGATGACTGGATGTATCTGATTGATGATAAAACACTTATCAACCGCACCACCATGAAGAAATTTGGCCTGAAGGTCGGCGAGCTGGTCATCGCCTTCCGTAAGGAGTAGCCATGTTCCACGCACAAACGATCTGGCTGATTGGTGCCAGTGAGGGCATCGGGGCGGCGCTGGCAGAACGACTCGCCCGCGAGGCGGCGACGCTGGTACTTAGTGCCCGACAGGCAGAGAAGCTGGAAGCGCTGAAGATGCGGCTGGCCGGTCAGGGGCATCGGATCTTACCCATGGATGTCACGGATGAGCGCAGCGTTGAGGCGGCATGGCAGAGCTTCGGTACAACGCCACCGGACATGGTAATCTACAATGCCGGAGCGTATGAGCCGCTCAGTGCCAAGCAATTTGATCTGGCGCGCACGGAGCTGATGCTGGATGTTAATTTCCGCGGAGCTTTGCGAATGCTCGCGCACGTACTGCCAGCCATGCAGGCACGTCGCTCGGGTCATCTAGTGCTGGTAGCCAGTGTGGCGGCCTATCGCGGCCTCCCCAAAGCCATCGGCTATGGCGCCAGCAAAGCGGCACTTCTGCATCTGGCGGAGAATCTGCGTACCGATCTGGAAGATACCGGCATTTGCGTGCAAGTGGTCAACCCTGGCTTTGTAAAGACTCGGCTGACCGATAAAAATGACTTCTCGATGCCGTTTCTTATCACCCCTGCGCAGGCCGCGGCGGAGATCGTGCACGGGCTGCAGCAGGGCGGCTTCGATATTCACTTCCCCAAACGCTTTACCCTGCTTATGAAGTTGCTGCGCATACTGCCGTACCGCGCCTATTTCTGGGTGCTTCGGCACCTTCTTTAGAGCAGTGTGGGGAATTAGCTCGCTTCAGCAATCCGTAGCTGTTCCAGATTGACCGTTGCCGCATAGAAATTGGCTAATGACTTAAACAATTTCAGCACCGATTCCGCCTGCTTAATACGCGCATTGGCGACGTTATCCTCGCGCAGGTTAACCACAAAGAAATCACTGGCCCCGCTGGTGAAGCGTTCCTGCTCGGCACGCTGCATGGTGAGTGCGACCTGCACCTCCTGTTCGGCCAGTGCCACATTCTGCTCCGCCGCTTCGATATCGGCGAGGATATTGCGGATTTCTGCGCGAATCTGGTCATCGAGCAGGCGCCGCTGGTATTGCAGCTCTTTAAGACGCGCTTTGGCTTGCGCGACGATCCCTTCTCCGGCACGACGCTGCAGAGGTATTGACACATTCAGCTTGACCATGCCCTCTGTCTCATCACGGGTCGGGCTCCCATCGCCATAGTCTCGTGCCGTTTCCACGCCCACATCCACCTTGGGCATGATGCGATTTTCACCCAGCGCCAAGCGATTTTCTTCCTGCTTGATGGTGGCATCCAGTACTCCAAATTCTGGACGCGCTTCGATGGCTTTGAGAACATCGTTCTCCGCGGCATCTTTCTGTGGCCGCACTAGAACAGGGGCACGTGCTGGCAGCGCGTCGGCGGTTGGAGATACCGGTTCTCCCGCCTCATCACGCCAGAAAAGCGACAGTTTATTTGCGGCATTGATAAATGCTCGCTCCGCTTCGTTCAGCTTAGCACGACGTGCAAAAATATATTGTCGATTCTCGGTGACAAAAATATCGGCAACATCACCCCGTGCGGCGCGCTGTGATAAGGCATCCTGTCGCTCCTCGGCAATGGCAAGCAGGTCACGCCGTACCTGCACCACCTGCCCGGCGGCGAGCCACTCAGCATAGGCATGCATTGCCTGATGCTGCACAGAGATTTTGGTCAGTAACAGATCCAGCTCAGCGGCATTCAGCTGCAGCTCATTGTTCATCAGGCTGAAGCGTTCTTCGTCAATGGCGCGATTACGCAGCAGCGAAAACATTGCACCAAGGGAGAACTCTCCTCCATCGTTGGTAAAGAGTTTGTCCTCATAAATTGGAAAATCACCCTCAGCTACCCGGTAGCCGCCATAGACACGGGTGTTGGTGCCCTCCAGGCGTTTCTCCAGGCGCGTGTCGGTAATGCGCCCATTGTAGAATCCAGATGGGCGCGCGTAGCTGTCGTTATTCAACTCCAGATCGAAGATCCCTTGGGACGCTGTAACCGCTCCTTTTTGTGCATCAATCGCCGCTTTGGATTCAAGAATTTGCGGATAATGACGCAGTGACGAGCCCAGCACATCCTCTAGCATCAGCGTTGGTGCCGCATGCGCAGGGGCAGCGAAGGCCAGCCACACGCCTGCGAATAAAAAACGTTTATTTTGTGGCCATGTCATCCGTAGCTACCTTGCTCGGTTCGGTCATGGAGCGGTCAAATTCAGGGGGGAAGTTATTCAGCTGGCGCCACAGCTCGTAACCAAGCGGTACGGTATTGAGCAGCACCCAGCCTTTGGTCTTTGCTCCAAAGCGCAGGAACTCATGGCTGGAAGAAATAGTTTTGCCTTTGGGGTCAACCAGCGGCCATTGGTCTGGCCAGGGCAGATCATCCGGATCTTCCACAATCAGAATGCGGAAACGCCCATTTACTGAGGCGTTTGGCTCCACAATCTTTACCACTCCACCGAACGTGCCAATGGCGGCGGACGGCCAGCCACTGAACTGAATCATGGGCCAGCCCTCAAACTGCAAGCGCACTTTGCGGCCCGGAAAGATGAAGGGGATATCCAGCCCATTAATATAGAGCTCCACCGCGCGCTCACTACTGGCGGGCAGGAATTTGGCCAGCTCATCGCCTTCTTTAATGAAAGTGGCAAGATTACCGGCCAGAATCTGCACGACCGTACCATCCCGCGGGGCGGTGATGAGCTGACGTGCCTGGCGTGACAGCTGTACATCAGCTTTGTTTAAGTCCGCGGCAGCTTGTGCTGCTTCGGATTTAAGGGATTTATAGCGGATACGCGCATCCTCAAATTCCTTGCGGGCACTGAGGCCACGCTTGAACAGATCTTCCTGACGGTTGAGGTTAATCTCCGCCGTTTCCATGGCGATTTGGGCCGCCTCATATTTCCGGGACACCGCATCCCGCTCGGCCTGTAGGCGCTCGACCAACCGAGGATCATTATCGATGATCTCCACAATTGGATCGCCTTCTTTAACCTGCGCGCCGTCCTGAACAAACCAACGGCTGATGCGTCCACTGACCTGCGCATTCACTGTCTGCAGACGGTTTTCCGGGTTAAAGGCAGTGACCTGTCCGAAGCCCGGCGCTGTCTGCACCCATGGCGTAAAAATGAGGAAAAGCAGCACAGTCACCATGGAAACGCGCAGCATGGTGGCGAAATTTTTCATCACCCGCGGCACGTAAATGCCCTGCAGTGTGGTCAGGCGCTCCACATGGTGGGAAGCAAACGGGCTCATGCTTCATCCTCCTGACGTTCGGCTGTGACCATCGCTTCAAGGCTGTCATAGAAAATCTGCTCTTCTGCGCGCAGGACGAGGTACTGATCAAACGTGGCGATATCCTTACGGTTTGTGAAATACAGCAGACTCATCTCCGGAATACTGCGGATATAATCTAGCAAACGGCGCCGCAGGGACGGTTGCAGCACATCGTAGAGCTCTGTCATGACCAGTAAGCGTGGCCGCGATAGTAGGGCTACAGCCAGCTTCAGGCGCAATACTTCCGAAGAGGAAAGCGGGTGGCCGGCTGGATTCATCTCGGTTTCTAAACCCTGTTTGAGATGGCCAATGGACTCTTCCAATCCCACGGCTCGCAATACGGTTTGAATCTCCGCGCGCGATGCTTGTGGGCAGCCGAATTTCAAATAATTCTCGATGGTTCCCTCAATCATCATGGTGTTATCGAGCACAATGATTTTCTCACGCAGCTTGTGGAGATCATAATCAAGCAGATCTTTATCGCCGACCAGCAAACGTCCCTGCACAGGCTCTTGATGCCCCTGCAGCAGGTCAATCAGCAACTTCTCCAGCGTATGCGAACGTGTGGAGGCTAGAATTTTCATGCCAGCCGGGATAGTGAAGTTCAGCATGAAGCGACGACCACGGAAGGTCTGCTCTACCTGATCTACCACAAGGTCAAAAGGCTGATTGTCTGGCGCCAAGCGGCCATTGGTATCCTCAAGAGGTATTTGATAGAAATGGGATAATTTCTCCATCGAGGCATAGAGCTCATAAAGTAGCGTGAGCTGGCTGGCAAACTTCGAGATGCCGAATAAAATGGCGGAAAGGATCAGCTCCGCCGCGACCAGCTGGCCCAGGGTCAGCTGATTGCTGATGACCAGCCATCCGCCAATGCCCAGCAAGGCCGCACTAGCTAGTGCGTAGAGCAGGGTAAAGCCAATATACTGGCTGAGTGTATCCCCAAATAATTTCTTCCGGGCCTTGATGTAATCACCCGCGAGATCGTTGGTGCGATCCAGCGCGAACAGAATGTTGCGCTCAGATTTGAAAAAGTGATTGGCCCGCGCGAGCTCCTCAAGCCAGCGTGCCGTCGCATACTTGGCTTTTGATACTTTTAACGCATCTTTCAGTGCCCGACTGGCCCATATCTTCCAGATCAAATAAATGACCATTAGAAGCAGCAGGTTGAACATTAAGAACCAGGGATGGTAGAACGATACGATGGTGATGCCCACCACGGTTTGCAGCGCCAGTGAAAACGCGCCGGTTACCAGAAGCGGTACGTTCTTCTGAACGATCATAATCTCAAAATAACGGTTGATAAGCTCGGCGCGATTGATGCTTTCAAAATGGGCATAGCGGGCATAGATGTTACGTAGAGCAATGTCTCCGGCAATGCGTGCGTAAAAGCGCCGCTCAAATAACTCCATGGTGTAGTATTGAAGAATATTCAGCGTACCTGAAAACAGCAGCATGATAAGCAACATGACCGCCAGAACCACCACAGGGTTGAGCAGCGCCATGTTGGCGACGGTGCTCATCAGCGTTTGTACTGATACAGGAATGGCAAGCGTTAGCAGGCTAACGCCGAGGCCATAGACGATGGCCATGGTGTAAAAACTTCGCTCTGGCTGTAGTATGAGCTTAAAAAGCGAAAAAAAGCTAGGTGGCTCTTCAGTTAGCGGACGAGCGGTCACGGCGGGCATGTCTGTTCCATGTCACAAGGTGCCTATGCTTCACGTCAATACGTTATCGTTGAGCATAGTGCTATAAAATTCTGCACACACAGTTAGTACACGGGCGTTTTTTTTAAAGAGGGAAGAGAGCATAAAAAAAGGGGCCCGATACCGGACCCCTTTTATTTAATCCACGGAAATACTTATGCGGCTTTAGCGAGCGAAGAAATTTCTTCAACGCTCTCAGCTGCGCGGCGATTGAGCATGTCAAACGCTTCCATGCTGGATTTCGTTGCCATTTCAGAAATTTCACGTGCGCCGCTGATGGCGTTCTCATACATCGACTTCGCGTATTCCGTCTGGCGCGCAGTATTGGTTTCCGGCGAGCTGGAGGTCATGATTTCTTTGGAGGTTTTCAAGAACTGCTCAACCGTATCACGGACCATTTCCGTTTGACGCTTGGTAATAGCTTGCGCGCTTTCCATCATCATCTGGTTGGCAGCGGTGAATGCTTCGATGTTGCGACGCTGCATCGAGAACAATTTATTCATATCGAAAGCAGGGGTTTTAAATTCGCTCCAAGCTTTCCACATGTCATTGTAGTTAGCGGTCGTAGACTTCGGTGCCATTGGTCACTCCTGTATGTGTGAATGTACGAGTTATAGTGAACCCATACCGGTTCAGTGCGCACTATGATCAATTTTGGGTCCCAAGTCAACTGCTTTATTTGTGCGCCGCACAAGGGGCGCAAAGCAACCTATGGTTACTGAGCGGTTGCAGCAAGATCCTGTGCCCTCTGTAGGGCTGCGGCAATGGCGTCCTGCATCAGTCGCAATTGG
Organism: Alphaproteobacteria bacterium UBA1002; assembly: GCA_002291845.1. Taxonomy (GTDB): domain Bacteria; phylum Pseudomonadota; class Alphaproteobacteria; order Rickettsiales; family UBA998; genus UBA998. The sequence continues at coordinate 44,754 of DBAU01000048.1, forward strand.
CCAGAGGGGCGCATAAGGTGAGAAAGCGCGGCCTCGGTGGTGCCTCCTGGGCTGGTTACGTCGTGGCGCAATACCGCCAGTGGTTCACCGGAGAGGTAGGCAAGTTCACTACTTCCGTGCAACGTCTGAACAACCATAAGGCGAGCGGTGGCTTCGTCTAATCCGGCATCAATAGCAGCGGAAATCAGGCACTCCATAAAGTAAAACACATAGGCCGGTCCACTCCCTGCCACCGCGGTTGCCACATCCAGTAACTGCTCATCCGGTACCCAGACCACTTCGCCGACCGCACGCATTAATGCCTCGGCCAGTTCATGGTCCGTGTCAGCTGCATGGGGGCTGGCGAGCATGGCCGTCATGCCCATGCCAATCAGACTGGGTGTGTTTGGCATCAGTCGTATTAAGCGCAAGCGCTCACCCAGATGCTGCTGATAGAAGGTGAGGCGTTTTCCGGCGGCGATGGTGAAATAAGGCACGTCACTGCCAAACACGCTGGCGCAAAGGGGCAGGCTGTGCGGTAAGGTTTGTGGCTTGACGGCCAGAACGACCACGCTTGGCGGCGTGTCCGCGGGCAATTCGGCAAGCGAGGGAATCCAGCGTACCAGGTGGTGCCCTTTCAGTTCTGCGGGGAGCGACTCGGTTGGCTTTACCACGCTGACCGGTGCTTTCCACGCGCCGGTTGCCAGCCATTGCGTGAGCAACGCGCCTCCCATTCGGCCGCAGCCGATCATCACAAGATGCGGTTGGGTCATGCTTCTCCAGCGTGCGCAAAAAGAACCAGTCGCAGCGCATCCTCACTGGTCTGGCCGCCCCACAAAACGGTTTGGAAGGCAGGATAAAAACGTTCACATTCTGCCGAAGCGATATCGATCAGATCCTCTAGCAGCGTTTGGGTTACCGCTTTGGGATCCGTGACCAGCTGGCCATACCGGTATGAAATACTCCCATCCTCGGAAGAAATATCAAAATGGCCGAGAAGCACATGCTCATTAATACGGGCGATCAAAGGATAAAGCTGTGCACGGTGTTGCTCGGGGATTTTGATATCATAGGAGGAAGTGAGAACCAGGGCCCCTAGTGTCTCTTCCCAGGACATCCACAAACGGTAATTACACCAATGTCCTGCGAGTTCTGCCACCAGCTCGTCTTCGAGTGGCCGATCAAACGGCACCTCACGGTGCGTCATAACTTCTTCGGCCAGTTCAATTGGGTTGAGGGCAGCGGTCTCGAGGTCAGGCAAGCGTACAGCCATATAATCCCTCCGACAAAAGATGAAACAGGCGAACCTGTCAGACGCATCATGCCAAGTTCGGGCGCGCGACGCTAGAGGATTTTATCAAAATATGGTATGGCGAGATAAAATTATGGCCATATGTGGAGAAACGATGGAGCTGCCGTCGATTGTCTTGAAAGCCGGCGTGGCATTTGGCTCGGGTGCTCATCCCACCACTGCGCATGTGCTGGCGCTTTTGGGTGCGCTGGGGCCTGTGCATCATGCGGGACGATTGCTTGATGTGGGGTGCGGGGCTGGCCTGCTTGCCATCACCGCTGCCAAGCATTATGGCTTTCAGGTCCTGGCAACGGATATTGATGCGAACGCTGTAAGTTACACGACGGCAAATGCCACCGCCAATGATGTGGCAGATCGTTTGACCGTCCTTCGTGCGGATGGGCTGAAGCACCCACGTATTCAACACGAAGGGCCGTTTAATCTTATTCTGGTAAATATTCTCTGCGAGGTGTTTTTGCCCTGGTTGCCTCGCTTGCGTGAATTATTGGCACCTGGCGGACATCTGGTTCTCTCTGGGGTTTTGCGCTGGCAGCAGCAGCGGGTACAGGACGCGTGCCGGATGTCAGGACTGGTGACGCCCACCGTTTACGGGCAGGGTGAGTGGGTTGCCCTAGTAACCCAGCAAGCGTAAGCAGCGCGCCATAAAATTCCGCGAAAAGACTGGAAATAGGAGGGTTGAATCAGTACATCTAAAGCAGTTCTATCTTCCGCCGGAAAGCCTTGATGTCGTTTAAGCAGCGGCTCCCTAACCTACTTACCAATAGCCGGATCATTGTGATTCCGTTGCTTCTGCTTGGGTTTTATCTTCCTGCTCCGGAACGCTATTGGGTGCCAGCGTTTATTTTCTCCTACGCATGCATCACCGATTTTTTTGATGGGTATCTGGCGCGTCGATGGCAGGTAGCCACTACCTTTGGCCGCGTTCTGGATCCCATCGCCGATAAATTGCTGGTTGCCGTTGCCCTCTTTATGTTGGTGCAGGATGGCCGGGCGGATGTGTTGCCCTCAGTGGCCATTTTATGCCGTGAGATTCTCGTCTCAGGGCTGCGTGAATTTCTCATCGAGTTACGCGTTAGTATGCCGGTGACGCATTTGGCTAAGTATAAAACGGGCTTGCAAATGGTGGCGCTCTTCCTGCTGCTACTTGGGCCAGGTGTGCCGGACTGGACCTATGCGTCAGAGGTTGGTCGAGGACTGCTCTGGGGGGCTGCCGCATTGACGCTCGTAACGGGGTATGTGTATTTGCAAACCGGTCTGCGGCATATGGACCGTGGCTGACGGGTTTTCTTTGGCCTGTAAACTTTAAAATCATCACGGCGAACGCTTCGGGCACAGGAGAATTTCTGCATGAAACGATCATTCCGAACATTATCCCGCATTTTTTTGGGCTTGGGTGCGCTCATGCTTGCGGCCCCGCTGCTGCTCAATCTGCTGTTACAGTTTTATGATATTAATCGCCTGAAGCCACGTCTGGAGCAGATCATTCGTGCGCAGACCGGGCGTGATTTTACCATGCAGGGGGACTTGCGCTTTACCCCCGGATTGGCACCCACCATCCATGCCGAATCCATGGTGTTGGGAAATGCCGAGTGGGCCCGAGAGAAAAACTTTGCCACCCTTGGTGTCCTGGAAATTACCTTTCAGCTCTACCCGCTTTTGAAAGGACAGCTGGTTATTGATGACATGACTGCCAGGAATGCTGAAATTTTTCTGGAACAAGGAAAAAAGCCAGAGCAACAAAATTGGCGATTTACCGTCGTGGCGCCCGCGGAGGAGCATCTCAGTGAGATAGAAAAACAAAGTGGGTTTCAGTGGGTGCCACGCCTGAGTACCCTGACGGTTGAGCATGTCGTGGTGCATCACCAGCCCGCTAAGGGCACGACGCGGAGCATCGAATTTCCGCGTCTGGTGTTCGCATTGGATGAATCGAACGCTGCCCAGCTGGATGTCGATTTTGTGCATGAGGGGATCATCGGTCAACTGCGCGCATCGTCTGGCTCATGGCAGAATTTCCCGCTGAGTGACGGCGCGGTCTATCTTCAGTTGCAGACCCCCAAAAAAACAGCAACCCTAACATTTGATGGGAAGTTTGCTGCTTCTGAAGATATTCCCCAATTGCAGGGTGCACTGACCATCAAGGCTACGTCACTTGCAGCATTACGGCCCTGGTATGCGGGTGCTCCAGATAGCGGTACCATAAGCCTTCGCGCTAACACCCAACTCCAAAAAAACCGTCTGCAAGTCTCAGATTTGAAGCTTAAAGGAATCTCTGAGGGGGCAATCACTGGGACGGCTTCGTTAAATGTTTCAGGTAAGCCCTCACTGGTGGCAGATCTAAAAATCCCCGCAGTGATTCGGCCGGTATCCCCGGAGCCTGCATCGCAGAACACCGAAACCGCGCCGGTAGGCCAAACTCTAGAAACCTCGCAGAAGGTTCCCCCCCCTTCGGCCACTGAATCCTCCATGGTGATTCCTGATCTGCCCTTACCCGTGGCGTGGATGCATGCCTTGGATGCGCAGATCACCCTGGCCATACAGCGATTCGAAGCCCAAGGAAGGGTGCTTAAAGATATTGAAGCGACGGCGAAGCTGAGCCAAGGGAAACTGACAATTGCCCCGCTCCGCTTTCACGCGTTTGATGGTGTGGCACAGGCAGAGCTTCATGCCGATGCGACGCAGACTCCCCCACGATTCACCTTGCGGCTGGACGGGGAGCGTTGGCTGCTGGATCAGCTGATACATCCTCCAGCCAACGAGGTTGGACGGCTGGAGGGGGGGCAGACGCATCTGGTGCTCAACATCAACGGGCAGGGAGAAAGCCTGCGACCCGTACTGCGCACATTGATGGGTACGGCACGGTTTTTCGTCAGCGACTTGCGCTATCGCAGCCCCGCCGCTGCGGCTGCTTTAACTGATTTTTTTCAGATTCTGCGTGGAAAGGCGGGGGGGACAATTGGTGTTTCCTGTGCGCTGGGACGCTTTGATATTCGCGATGGCATTGCCACCGCGCGTGCCCTCGGATTGAATACCACAGGGGCCATTGTAACCGGCGATGGTACCATTAATGTAGCAGACGAACGCTTAGGGCTTGTCTTGTATCCCCGCGCCAAAACGGTAGGGCTATCTGATCTCGCCGTGCCCGTACGTTTTACTGGCAGCTTTCACAAGCCAAAGATCCGTATCGACGCCCAAGGCACCGCCCTGAAAGTCGGCGAAGTGGCGCTCGGCATTGCCACCAGTGCAACCCCATTGGGATGGGCGTTGCTGGGAAAAAACCTCACCGATAAACTCGGCGTGACCGCAGAGAATGATCCTTGCCGCGATGCGGATGCCCCGGCGCCGGACTCCGGCGACTCTGCGTTGCCCGCGGCCAATCCCTCCACCAAATGAGCTTTGACGCGTACTGCCGGATTTGCTGTGTCGAGGTGCGCGGGCTTCAGTGCGTCTCAGCCGGTGCCTGAAGGGCATACAGCGCGACCGCAGCGGCATTTGACACGTTGAGCGATTCCATCTGCGGGTGAATGGGGAGCTTGACCAGTAAATCGCAATGCTCGCTTACCAGGCGACGCAGGCCGCGCCCTTCCGAGCCAAGCACGAGGGCTGTTTTGGCTGAAAGTTTGGCTTCCGCCAGTGTTTGCGTTGCTTCGCCATCGAGCCCAGCCACCCAGTATCCAGCTTTTTTGAGGTCTTCTATGGCGGCGACCAGATTGGTCGCCGTCACCAGTGGCACGAGATCAAGCGCCCCGGCGGCGGCTTTGGCCATTACGCCGCCTTCACGTGGGGCGCCATGCTTGAGAACAACCACGGCCGCCGCACCAAACGCTGCCGCTGAGCGCAAAATGGCTCCGACATTGTGAGGGTCTGTCACCTGATCAAGCAACAAGACCGGGCGCGCCAGATCCAGTTCTGTGATTTCCGCCGACTCCAGCGGCTTTACCTGCAAAGCAATGCCCTGATGCACGGCGTCTGACCCCAGCAGTTTTTCTAAGGCGGCAGGCTCAACGATTTCTGGACGTGGATGACGTTTCTCCAGACGTAGCTTTTCGCCGGCATTGCGTGTCACAAGCACGCGACGCACATCGCGCGCCGGGTTGGCCAGGGCGGCGTGTGCGGCGTGCAGGCCATACAGCCAATAGGCTCCGCCTTCCACGGGAGGATGGTTTTTTCCTTTGTTCATGCCATGGTTCTAACAGGCGAGCGCACGCTCTGGCCATGGGAATTTACACGCGGGCTTTCGCATTGACAGGCGGGCGAGGATGGTCTAGCTGTCTACGCTCTTTGCCGGACCTGTGGAGGGATGGCCGAGCGGTCAATGGCAGCAGACTGTAAATCTGCCGGGCTTCGCCCTACGTTGGTTCGAATCCAACTCCCTCCACCACTCCACGAAGCATACATTCATCACCGTGGCTTCTTATGATGATGCGTTGAGACGCACCGGCGTGTATTTGTACTCATAAATGCAATCAGGGGTAGAAAGAAATCTGAAATAATAACGGAAAATTAAGGTTGCGTCGGCATAGTACCCTCCGCGAATAAATTGAGTGAGTGCGATGTCAGCTAGCCTCAAGAATATGTCGATCCTTGTGCTCGATAACGAGAAAAAGATCGCGCAAATGATCACAGACGTCCTGAATAAATTGGGCTTCCCGATGGGTAATCTTCACCGCGCTGCCGATGGATTTGATGGCTTGGAACTGCTCCGCAAGCGGTCGGTGGATATGGTGATCGTTGATTGGGAATTACTTCCCCAGAAGGAATATATTGATCTGGCAGAAAATGGCGTGGTTCGTACCCGTTGGGGGGATATCAGCCCGGTGAATGGGGCTAGCTTTGTGCGCTGTCTTCGCCGCTCGCCACACTCTCCCAATCCCTTTGTTCCCGTCTTGATGCTGACTCCGCCGGCCGAGCTGGGCCATATCCTGTTTGCGCGAGATGCCGGCGTGAATGAGATTTTAGTAAAGCCAATTGTGGCCGAAGATTTGGCCCGTCGTATTGTACAGATTGTTGAACATCCAAGGGAATTTATCACCTGCACGGCCTATCGTGGCCCATGCCGCCGTCGTAAACAATCGACGCTGCCTGCCGGAAAGCTAGACAGACGCAGGAAAGATATTAAGATCATTCGCCATAACGTTGCTTAAGGAAAACGACGATGAGCGATACCCCCTCGGATGACGCGATTTTGGTGCAGGAGGCAGACGTCAAGCTGCGCGATAAAGTGGGCGGTGCCGGCGCGTTAGGTAAGCTGTTTAGCGCAGACCGCATTCAAAAAGGGCAGCGCGTTATTGAAGATTTCAAGCTCAATTTTTTTGGTGAAATGAATGCGCATTTAAACGTGCTGCGCCATGCCTGTGATGGCCCACCAATAGATGTTGATGCGGTAAAGGCAACGGCTAAGGCGCTTAAAAGTCAGGCTGAAACGCTTGGCTTTGATTTGCTCTATGCACTGAGTAGTGCGTTATATCAGTATGTGGCTGAACATAAGCAGCCGTTGACGCCCCAACAGGAGCTGGTGGTTCAAAAGCATGCCGAGGCTACCATTGTCACGATCGAACGTCAGGAACGGGGAAAAGGCGGCGTGACGGAAGCCGAATTGTTGCAGTCGCTGGCTATTTTGCGGCAAAAATTCTCCTGAACACCGCTTCTTTTTTGTCCTAGGCGTGATCAAGCAATAATGCCCTTTGCATCACACGCTGTTTAGTTCTTGGTTTTCGTCTCGAAGCCTTTTATATGGGGGGATCAGTTGCGGGTGTAGCTCAATGGTAGAGCAGAAGCCTTCCAAGCTTACGACGAGGGTTCGATTCCCTTCACCCGCTCCAGTCTTTTTCCCCTTTGGCTCTTCTCTGCGAAAACTGCCAAAAGTGACAATGCAAATCCCCGTTGTTTTTTCAGCGATACTGCGCTAAGACTTCGCGCGCATCGGGCGGCCGCGTTGGCTGCACGTCACCATTTCATGCTTTCAACACGGCGAGAACGAAGAAAGGATTTGATTCATGTCCAAGGCGAAATTTGAGCGGAACAAGCCGCACTGCAACATTGGCACGATTGGCCACGTTGACCATGGTAAGACGTCGCTGACGGCGGCGATCAC
>DBAU01000048.1:52436-53555 GCA_002291845.1 Alphaproteobacteria bacterium UBA1002
GGCAAGACGTCGCTGACGGCGGCGATCACCAAGGTACTGGCGGAAGCGGGCCGCGCGGAATACAAGGCGTATGACGCGATTGACGCGGCTCCGGAAGAGAAGGCGCGCGGGATCACCATCTCGACAGCGCACGTGGAGTATGAGACGGAGAAGCGTCACTATGCGCACGTGGATTGCCCGGGTCACGCGGATTATGTGAAGAACATGATCACGGGTGCGGCGCAGATGGACGGCGCGATTCTGGTAGTTTCGGCGGCGGATGGTCCGATGCCGCAGACGCGGGAGCACATTCTGCTGGCTCGCCAGGTGGGCGTACCGGCGCTGGTGGTGTTCCTCAACAAGTGCGACATGGCGGATCCGGATCTGCTGGAGCTGGTGGAGATGGAAATCCGTGAGCTGCTGAGCAAGTACAACTTCCCGGGCGATGACATTCCGATCATCAAGGGCTCGGCGCTGTCTGCGCTGGAAGGCAAGTCGGATGGTCTGGGCAAGGAGGCGATTCTGGCGCTGATGGAAGCGGTAGACAGCTACATTCCGCAGCCGGCGCGCGCGATTGACAAGCCGTTTTTGATGCCGATCGAGGACGTATTCTCGATTTCTGGCCGTGGGACGGTGGTGACGGGCCGCGTGGAGCGTGGGATCATCAAGGTGGGTGAGGAGATCGAGATTGTCGGTCTGAAAGACACCGTGAAGACGACCTGCACGGGCGTGGAAATGTTCCGCAAGCTGCTGGATGAAGGTCAGGCGGGTGACAACGTGGGCGTGCTGCTTCGCGGTACCAAGCGTGAGGATGTGGAGCGCGGTCAGGTGCTCTGCAAGCCGGGCACGATTAAGCCGCACACCAAGTTCACGGCGGAAGCGTATATTCTGACGAAGGAAGAGGGTGGCCGTCACACGCCGTTCTTTAGCAACTACCGTCCGCAGTTTTACTTCCGCACGACGGATGTGACGGGCGCGATCAAGCTTCCTGAGGGCACCGAGATGGTGATGCCGGGTGACAACATTGCGCTGGAAGTGCAGCTGATTGCACCGATCGCGATGGACGAAGGTCTGCGCTTTGCCATCCGCGAAGGCGGCCGCACCGTCGGCGCCGGCGTCGTCGCAAAAATTATTGAGTAG
>DBAU01000008.1 GCA_002291845.1 Alphaproteobacteria bacterium UBA1002
GAAATCTGGTTGCTGTTTTTCTCCTCTGCCATGCTTTGGCAATAGGCGATCAACAGATCAACCGAGTCAAATAGCTTGCGGCGATTTGGCTCCAGCCCATCGAATGCGCCAGCTTTAATCAGCTGTTCAATCTGTCGGCGGTTCATGACCGTAGGCTCAACCCGCTTGGCAAAGTCGAAGATATCCTTGAACGGCCCGTTCGCCTGGCGCTCGCGCACGATGGAGTCCATCGCCGCCTCGCCCACATTCTTCAGCGCCCCCAGCGCATAGCGGATGCACAGTTCGCCAGCCTCTCCGATGGCAGGGAAGTAAGCCCTCCCCTGCGTGCGGGGGAGGGTTTGGGTGGGGGTGGCCAATACATCGAGAATTGCTTCCACGACGCCTTCCAGATTATCGAGGACTTCGTTGTTCCAGAATCGCAGCACGTCAAATCCCGCTGCATTTAAATAAGCGGTACGCTTTTCGTCATAGGTTTGCTTTTCTGCATGCTGGCCGCCATCCAGTTCAATGACCAGTCCTGCCTCAATACTGGCGAAATCAGTGATGTACGGCCCTACCGCGTGCTGCCTTTTGAATTTAACGCCTTCGAGCTGCTTCATGCGTAAAACAGACCAGAGCAATTGCTCCGCATCGGTCATGTTTTTGCGGAGCTCTTTTGCATGCTTCAAAGCTTCGGGCTTACGAGAGGTAAAGCACTCCCCTCCAACCTCCCCCCGCTGGCGTGGGGAGGCTTTTTTGTCGCCGTTATACTGCCATTCTACATTAAACACCGCTTCGGAGCTGTTGATATCCGGTGGCAGCACACTGATGCCAAGCTTACGGGCGTCTTCAACGAAGATGGCCAGCTTATCTGTGTTGTGCATATCGTACGTCATCGACGCGGCGAGGAACTCGACCGGGTAATTCGCTTTCAGATAGGCGGTCTGGTAGCCAATCAGGGCGTAGGCGGCGGCGTGGGCCTTATTGAAGCCGTAGCCTGCGAACTTGTCGACGAGGTCGAAGATTTCACCGGCCTTCTTTGCATCCACGCCATTTTTTGCCGCGCCTTCCGCGAACGTAGCCCGCTGGGCGGCCATCTCCTCCTTGATCTTCTTACCCATCGCACGGCGCAGCAGGTCGGCACCACCAAGCGTGTATCCTGCGAGCACCTGCGCGATCTGCTGCACCTGCTCCTGATAGATGATGACCCCGTAGGTCTCCTTGAGAACCGGCTCGAGGAGCGGATGCATGTAATCCGGCTTCTCTTTACCGTGCTTGCGGTTACAGTAGCTCGGGATGTTATCCATGGGGCCGGGGCGGTAGAGTGCACCAAGCGCGATGAGATCCTCCAACCGGTCCGGACGCAGCTTGCGTAATGAATCGCGCATCCCTGCCGATTCAAACTGGAAGATGCCCACCGTATCGCCACGGGTGAGCAGCTGATAGGTTTTTGCATCATCCAGCGGTAGCTTGAGCAGGTCGAGCTGCACGCCGCGCCGTGCCACAAACTCGACCGCTTTCTGCAGCACGGTCAGTGTTTTCAGCCCGAGGAAGTCAAATTTCACTAGCCCAGCATATTCCGCGTATTTCATCGAATATTGCACGACCGGCATGTCAGAGCGCGGATCGCGGTACATCGGCACCAGCGCATCGAGCGGACGATCAGCAATCACCACGCCCGCCGCGTGGGTAGAGGCGTGGCGGTAGAGCCCCTCCAGCTTCAGCGCGATGGTGATAAGGCGTGCCACCGACTCATCCTCATCACGGTATTTACGCAGCAGAGGCTCAATCTTGATCGCTTCTTCCAGCGTTACCGGGTTGGCCGGATTGGCAGGCACCAGTTTACAGATGCGGTCCACCTGACCGTACGGCATCTGCAGCACACGCCCCACATCACGCAATACAGCGCGCGCTTGCAGCTTTCCGAACGTGATGATTTGCGCCACTTTGTCGCGTCCGTAGCGTTGCTGCACGTATTTGATGACCTCATCGCGGCGGTCCTGGCAGAAGTCGATATCGAAGTCCGGCATGGAAACGCGTTCCGGGTTGAGGAAGCGCTCAAAGACGAGGCCGTATTTCAGCGGATCAAGGTCAGTAATGAGCAGCGACCATGCCACCACGGAAGCCGCACCGGAGCCGCGCCCAGGCCCCACGGGGATGCCCTGTTCTTTCGACCAGGTAATGAAGTCGGATACGATCAGGAAGTAGCCGGGGAACTTCATTGAGATGATAACGTCCAGCTCGAAATCGAGGCGGTCGAAATAGGGCTTGGCGATCTCGGCTTTTTCCTCCTCGCTCATACCTTCCGTGAAGACCAGCGTATCCAGGCGGTGCTGCAGGCCAGCCTTCGAGCGCGCGCGCAAGGCCTCTTCTTCTGAGAGGATTTTGCCGTTTTCCTCGACCGTGAAGCTGGGCAGAATCGGCTTGCGCTTCTCAGACATCGCTGCGCAGCGCTCAGCGAAGAGCAGGGTATTCTCCGCAGCCTCTGGCAAATCCGCAAACAGCAGCCGCATTTCCTCCGCCGTTTTAAAGCGATGCTCCGGCGTCAGGCGGCGGCGGTTGTCCTCGCTGATGTAGCGCCCGTCGGCGATGCACATCAAAGCATCATGTGCCTCATACATCTCACGCCCGCCGTGGAAATAGATGTCGTTGGTGGCGACCAGGGGCAGCTTATGATCCATCGCCAGCTCCAGCAGCGCCGCTTCGCACTGACGCTCCTCCGGCAGGCCGTGGCGCATGATTTCCATGTATAGCCGGTCCGGGAAGATCTCCTGCAGTTGCCGCAGGAGTTGGACGGCTTCGTCCTTGCGTCCACCGCACAGTGCGCGTCCGACCCCACCCAGATGGCCACCGGAGAGAGCCAGCAACCCCTCATGGTACTGCGCGACCGTTTCATACGTGAGCAGCGGCCCATCGCCCTCCGCCGGCTCGAGATAGGCAAGGCTCGCCAGCTTGAGCAGGCTTTGATAGCCCGCTTCATTCTTCGCATAAAGCAGGAGCTGGTCGGGCTGGTTTTGGCGCCCACCGGTGCTCTCCGAGATCGGGCGCAGCGAGAACTGGCAGCCGACAATGGGCTGAATCCCCTTCCCCGCCGCCTCCTGCGAGAACTCCATGCTACCAAACAGATTGTCGCGATCCGTGATAGCCACGGCAGGCATCTGGTGCTGGGCACATAGCGCCATTAGCTCAGGAATCCGTACCGCCCCTTCCAGTAAGGAATAGGCCGTATGCAGGCGTAAATGGACAAAGGAGGAAGCCGCGCTCATGCCTCTATGTGTAGCGGGCACACAAACAAGCGGGCAAGGGGGAAATTAGACAATCCGTCCGTGCTCCAGCCGCAGTAAACGGTCGCAGGAGCGGGCAAGCTCATGATTGTGCGTGACGATCAGCGCGGCAGCCCCTGTTTCACGTAGCGTATCGCGGAACATGGAAAACACGCTCGCGCTGGTTTCCGGGTCCAGGTTGCCCGTTGGCTCATCAGCCAGCACCAGCGCCGGACGGTTAGCCAGCGCCCGGGCGATGGCCACGCGCTGTTGCTCGCCTCCGGAAAGCTCGGCGGGACGGTGTGCAAGGCGCGCTGAGAGTCCAACTAATGCGAGTAATCGGCGCGCCTCGTTCGCTGCCGCGGCTTTTGCCCTGCCTGCGATCAGTTGCGGCATCATGACGTTTTCTTCTGCCGAAAGCTCAGGCAGCAGGTGATGAAACTGATAGACGAAGCCTAGTTTTTCGCGACGTAGTTTCGTGCGTTCGGCATCGCCCAGTTTTTCGCTGGCCCGTCCGTGTACCCATACCTGCCCGGCATCCGGTTGCGCGAGCAATCCGGCGATCTGCAGCAGCGTTGTTTTACCAGAGCCAGACGGACCGACCAGGGCGGCGACTTCCCCCGGGCCGATGCTTAAAGACAGGCCATTCAGGATATGCAGGGCCTGCCCGCCCTGCGCGAAATCCTTGCGAATATTGGCAAGCTGGAGGATGGGAGTCATGGCCTATGGCTCCACGTGATTGCTTCGCTGCGCTCGCGCTGACACAATAAATCAATCATAGCGTAAAGCCTCCGCAGGCTGGTAGGAGGCGGCTTTCCAGGCGGGATAAAGCGTGGAGAGGAACGAAAGCAGCACCGCCAGCGCAATCACCGCCACCACTTCCAACGGGTCCGTCTTGGTCGGCAGGGTAGAAAGAAAATAGATATTCTCTACCAGAATCGGCTGGCCGATGAGCGCCTCGATTCCCTGACGCAACGTATCAAGATAGGCGGCTCCAAGCAGGCCGAGCACCACGCCTGCCGCCGTGCCCATCAGGCCGATGCTCATACCGGAGAGCAGGAAAATCCGCAGCACCATCCCCCGCGTCGCGCCCATGCTACGCAGGATGGCGATCTCTCGCGCCTTGTCCTGCACCAGCATGATCAGGCTGGAGATGATGTTGAACGCCGCCACCAGAATAATGAGTGCCAGAATGATAATCATCACCCGCTGCTGCACCTGAAGCGCCGTGAAAACGGAGGCGTTGGTCTCTTGCCAGTCAAGCACGCGAAATGGCTGGCCTTGCAACTCCGTACGGATAAACTGAGTGACCTCGCCCACCTCCGAGGGATTTTTCACCGTGATCTCGACGGCGCTGGCCATGCCTCCTTCTGTTTCGGGGAGGGTGAAATACACCATCGCTTCTTCATAAGGCATCAGCAGCAGCGCTGAATCAATAGAGTGCATGCCAAGCGTAAACGTGCCTACCACCGGATAGGATTTAATCCGTGGCACCACCCCCGCGATGGTCGCGCGGCCCTGTGGCGAGATGAGCTGAATGGATTGCCCGACGGTGAGGCCAAGGTTACGCAACAGCCCCTCACCGATAATCACCCCGTTGCCTTCACGGAAAGCCTCCCGTGCGCCGTCTGAGAGGCTGGCGGCGATGCGCGGTTTTTTTTCCATGTCATCGGCATGCAAGCCCAGAACCTGCGCGCCGAGCGAGCGACCATTAGCGGAGACCATCACCTGCCCTTCAATGCGCTCTAGCATCGCCTCCAGAGCGCCGCCATCTTCAAATTTACCTTCAAGATCAGCCATCAGATGCTGACTTCCGGGAAGGTAGCGGCCTGCGCCGTAAATCGTGATGTGCCCATCAACACCCACAAAGTTGGCGGTCATTTCCTCACGGATGCCGTTCATCAGCGAGGTGACCAGAATCAGTGTCGCCACGCCAAGCGTAATGCCCAGCACCGAGAACGCAGTGATGATGGAGACAAACCCTTCCCGGCGCTTGGCGCGCATGTAGCGGAAAGCAAGAAGGCGCTCGGGGTAGGAGAACATACGCTATGCGCTGAGCATGTTCATCGCCTCATCAAGCGCCAATAAATGACGCTCTGCGGTACGGCGATTCTTTAGCTCCACCTTGCCTTCAGCGGCGTTTTTGGGGCCGATGATGATCTGCCACGGCAGGCCGATGAGGTCCATGGTGGAGAATTTCGCACCTGCACGCTCCTCGGTATCATCATAGAGCACGTCAATCCCTTGGGCGCTCAGCGCATCATAGGTTTGGTTGGAAAGCGTATCGCAGGCAGCATCCCCCACGCGAATATTGACCAGTCCGACCTTAAACGGCGCAACGGATTCCGGCCAGATGATGCCCGCTTCGTCATGGCTGGCTTCAATGATCGCACCGAGCAGGCGCGATACGCCAATCCCGTACGTGCCCATCTCCACACGCAGTGGCTTGCCGTCCGGCCCATCCACATCGATGCCCATGGCGTCCGTGTACTTGCGACCGAGCAGGAAAATGTGGCCGACTTCAATGCCGCGCGCGGTGCGGAGCTTTTCCTCCGGCAGCGGACATTTCTCCGGCACGTGCAGTTCATCCGCTGCGGCGTAGAGTTCACGCATTTGTTCACCCGACATCTGCACGGAGCCCGCACGAATGTCATCGAAGGTGGCATCATAATAAACCTGGCTCTCGCCGGTTTCGGCCAGCACCTGAAACTCATGGCTGAGGTTGCCGCCGATAGCGCCGGAATCCGCCGATACGGCAATGGCGGTGAGGCCCATGCGTTGGAAGATGCGGTGATACGCGTCATACATCGCGCTATATTCGCGCTTGGCGTCGTCCAGTGAGGCGTGGAACGAATAACCGTCTTTCATCAGGAACTCGCGTCCTCGCATGACACCGAAGCGCGGACGGATCTCGTCGCGGAATTTCCAGTTGATCTGGTACAGGTTCAGCGGCAGTGCTTTGTAGCTGCGCACATAGGTGCGGAAGTTATCAATGATCATTTCTTCGCAGGTCGGGCTGTAGAGCAGCTCGCGTTCGGCGCGGTCGAGGAAGCGCAGCATCTCCTTGCCCAGCGCGTCATAGCGGCCGGATTCTTTCCATAGCTCCGTGGGCTGTAAGGTGGGCATCAGCACGCGTACGCACCCGGCTTTCTCCAGCTCGTCGGCCACGATGGCTTCCACCTTCTGCAGCACGCGCAGGCCAAGCGGCAGCCAGGTATAGATACCCGCTGCCTGCTGACGGATCATCCCCGCGCGCAGCATGTAGCGGTGCGAGACAATGCTTGCCTCCGCCGGGGTTTCTTTGAGAAGCGGAAGAAAGTAATGGGAGAGGCGCATAAAAACCCTGTGATTGACCAGGGTTCACTCATACTGAATGCGCCAGCACGATGCAACAGGGGGAACTAGCCGATACCCGGGCCTTCCATGCCGCGTTTTTTGCCCATGGCTGCCACGACATACTGCGTTCTCGCTTCTTCCTGCATGGCAGCTAAGCCTGATGTACCCGGTCCAAAGTCCCGGTAATCGGTAATGGCGGGACTGGGACGGTTGAACAGCCGGTCGGTCATGCCTGCGATGCTCTCCCGCGCCACATGGCCAATTGCTGACGCAGTGCCACTGAGCCCGCTTAAGATGCGTCCACCAAGCGAGGCAGATGCAGCTGTATCTTCGGACGCAGGGGTACCTCCACCGAGTGCCGCCGCCCCGCCCATCAAGACACCCATGGCGTTTTGCTGGAATGCTGCCTTGTCTTGCTGATGCTGTGCATATTGTTCTGCGACCTGGCGTAGTTGCGGGTCGCTAATCGCCATGGAATCCACCACTTCCCCGCGCTCAACACGCGCAATAACGTCGGCGACTTCTGCCATTTTTGCTTGCGCGGCATCCGGGCCAAACTGGCGGACATAGGCTTCAATGTAGCTTTGCAGTTGAGGTGGCAGGGAGGCAATGCCGGTGGTGCTCACCATTTCCGCCATGGCGCCCTGCGTATCAACGGCAGGGCTTTCCGGCGTGGCGGGAGGCGTATCAGTGCCGTGATCAGGACCTACCATGTGATACTCCAAATGCTCTCTTTAAGGTACGGGAGACACGTGCATCGGGCAATAGTTAATACTTACAGTTTCATAAAACTGTAACAATAAGGTCTTTGTTTTTCCCTAATTTTCGTTGCGGCGGCCGTTAAGCGCCCCCAGGCGTAGCCGCAACGCATTCAGCTTGATGAAGCCCGCTGCATCCTGCTGGTCATAGACGGCATCTGCCTCAAACGTCACGTGGGCCATGGAATACAGGCTGACCGGGGATTTACGGCCCTCAACAATAACATTGCCTTTATGCAGGCGCAGCCGGACGGTGCCACTGACGTTTTCTTGCGAAGCATCGATCAACGCCTGCAGCATTTTTCGTTCTGGCGAGAACCAGAAGCCATTGTAAATTAAAGAGGCATACTTGGGCATGATGCTGTCTTTCAGATGGGCTGCCTCGCGGTCGAGGGTAATGGATTCCATCGCGCGATGGGCCGCCAGCAGGACCGTTCCTCCCGGCGTTTCATAGACGCCGCGTGATTTCATGCCGACATAACGGTTTTCCACCAGATCAAGCCTTCCAATGCCATGCTTTCCGCCTAATTCATTGAGCTTTGCAAGTAGCTTGGCAGGGGAAAGCGCTTCGCCGTTCACCGCGACTGCATCACCCCGCTTGAATTCGATTTCAATGGTTTCTGCGGTTTGCGGCGCCTGCTCGATGCTCACCGTACGACGGAACATGGATTCATCCGGACCAACCCACGGATCTTCCAGCGCTTTTCCTTCATAAGAGATATGCAGCAGGTTGGCATCCATGGAATAAGGGGCTTCCCCCTCTTTGTCTTTGGCGACCGGAATCTGGTGCTCTCTCGCATATTCAATCAGCTTGGTGCGCGAATTGAGGTCCCATTCCCGCCAGGGCGCGATCACGCGGATATCGGGCTGCAGCGCATAATAACCCAGCTCAAAACGTACCTGGTCGTTTCCTTTACCGGTTGCACCATGCGCCACGGCATCGGCACCGACTTTGCGGGCAATTTCAATCTGTTTCTTGGCAATTAATGGTCGCGCGATCGAGGTGCCGAGCAGGTACATCCCCTCGTAGAGCGCGTTGGCG
>DBAU01000099.1 GCA_002291845.1 Alphaproteobacteria bacterium UBA1002
TTTACAATCTCTGACAGCAGCTGGCGGAGCAGACTTTTCTTAAGCCCTCGTCGCCGGCGGGATTGGAGTAATAGCAAATCTCCGAAGAGAGTCAACACACTTTTTTGAGAAAAAATTCAAATGAACTTTTTTTATGTTTTTGTGCGCAGACCAGTAGACAAAATATAGCAAAACTGCGCCTCTCTGGCAAGGCCGACGTCTTCATGGTCCTTGCATCTTGTCACATGACAAGAGCACACAAAGCTATTTTATGACAGATAATCTCAAAACACAGGCGTTAAACCACACAGATTGACCCCCACGTAAAACCTGCTATGAGTTGCGAGTCATTTGCAACTCCCGTGCCGTGGTATCCTTTTATGCAGCCTCTTACACGTTTCGTTTTCACTTTTTTTGTTCTGCATCTCATGCTGGCTACGGCCTTTCCGGCGCTCGCGCAGGAAGCCATGGTAAATATTTATTCTGATGCTCAGGAACCTCTGGTGCGGCCGATTCTCAATGATTTTGAAAAAGCCACTGGCATCAGGGTTAATATGGTGACGGCCGAAAAGGGTATGCTGCTCACCCGCCTTGAGCAGGAAGGTGATCTCACCCCTGCTGATATGGTACTGACGGTGGATGTTGGCAATCTCTGGCGCGCCAAAAGCAAAGGCCTGCTGCAGCCCGTATCCCCCAGCAATGCGCAAGACCAGATCCCCGCGCATCTGCGTGATCCGCAGGGCTACTGGTATGGCATGACTACCCGTGTGCGCGCGATTTTTTACCGTACGGATAAAGTAAAACCTGAGGAGCTCTCAACGTACGAAGACCTGGCCGATCCGAAATGGAAAGGCGCGTTACTCGTGCGCTCGTCGGACAATGTCTATAATCAGTCGCTGCTTGCCTCGATTATATTGGCCGATGGCGAAGAAAAAGCATTGGCTTGGGCGAAAGGTATTGTTGCCAACCTGGCGCGGGCACCGCAGGGCGCCGATGAAGACCAGTTGAAGGCACTGGGCGCGGGCGAAGGCAAGATTGCCATCGCGAACAGCTATTATTTCGGCAAATTCCTTAACTCGCCGAATCCGCAGGAGCGTGCCTTGCTGAAGGATGTCGCCATCTTCTTCCCCAACCAGCAAGACCGTGGCGCCCATATCAATATCCGTGGCGCAGGCGTAACGAAATATGCGCCCCACAAGGAAAATGCCGTGAAGCTGCTGGAGTTTTTCCTCAGCGACGCCGGGCAGCGCTTCTTTGCGGAAAGCAACTATGAATATCCGGTCAAAGAAGGGGTAAAAGTGCCCGAAACGCTCGCCTCATGGGGCGCGTTCAAGGCGGATACGGTGGCACTGGAGAAGGTCGGCGCCCTCAATGCCGACGCCGTGCGCCTGTTCAACGACGCTGGATGGAAATAGCCGCAATGACGCTTCAGGTCCGCGCGCTGGCCCATCGCTACGGGACACGCCCGATCCTTAGCGGAATTGATCTGGACGTAGGCGCGGCAGAGACCGTGTGCCTCGCGGGGGAATCCGGGTGCGGAAAATCCACCCTGCTGCGTCTGATTGCCGGCCTGGAACGCCCCAGCGAAGGCACCATCTTGCGTAATGGGGAATGCCTGTCCTCCCCCACAGCATCCCTGCCCCCGGAGCAGCGGCGGATGGGGCTTGTGTTTCAACAGGCCGCCCTGTTTCCACATCTGAGCGTGCTGGAGAATGTCTGTTTCGGCATGCGCCCTCCGTCACGCGCCAAGGCGCTGGAATGGCTGGAGCAGGTCCGCTTCCAGGGCCGCGAAGAGGATTATCCGCACATGCTCTCCGGCGGCCAGCAGCAACGCGTGGCACTCGCCCGCGCCCTGGCAGCGGAGCCGGAGATTCTCCTGCTGGATGAGCCGTTTGCCAGCCTGGATTATGCCTTGCGCAAGGAAATTCGCGCGGATGTACAAGCCTTGCTGCGCGCCCGCGGCATCCCTACCCTGCTGGTCACCCACGACCCGCAGGAAGCTCTGCAAATGGCCGATCGTATTATCCTGCTGAATCCGCAGGGGAGAATTGAGCAGATCGGCACACCACGGGCGCTGTATTGCCATCCGCGTACCGACTATGCCGCGCGCTTCTTCGGCGCGGCGAATCGGCTCACGCTGCCGGGAAAAGGCCCGCAGATGGTGCGCCCGGAACAAATCATGCTATCCGCCGATGGCCCAGAAACCGCCCATGTCCGCGCGGTTACTTTCTCAGGCAGTCACCAATGGGTAGAATTGGAATGGGACGCACAGATCATTTTTGCCAAGGATTATCGCCATCTGCCGCTGCAGGCCGGGCAGAGTGTCCGGTTTCACCTTCCGGACGCCTAGAATCCCTGTAACATTTGTAGCGCTTCGCGTACGCTCGCCAGACGAATGGCATGGCGATCTCCGGAAAAAAGGCAGGCACGATGCTGGGTACGCCGCCCATCACTGACCGCCAGATGTACCGTGCCGACGGGCTTTTCTTCGCTGCCACCACCGGGCCCAGCAATCCCAGTCACTGAGACCGCCACGCACCCTAGCGCCCCTGAGGGTAGCACGGCCCGTGTGGCAGCGCCCTCTGCCATGGCACGCGCCACTACTTCCGAGACCGCACCAGGACCAGCGGGCGAAAAATACTCCGCCGGTACGCCCAGCATGGCCTGTTTTGCTTCGTTGGAATAAGTCACAAATCCTTGCACGAACGCCCGCGAGGAACCGGGAACATCGGTCAGCGCGGCGGCAATCAGGCCGCCTGTGCAGGATTCTGCGGTCACAATGACCCGGCCTGACGCACCAAACGCCGCAATCACCGCACAGGCTAACTGCGCCAGATCATCCGCTTCGCTCATGCGGGCAACTCCAGTGCGGTCGCAAAAAATGTGTACAGCACATAAAGAACCGCCAGCGGGTACAGCCCCGCGAGCAAATCATCGAGCATAACTCCAAATCCACCCTTTACGCGCCGATCAGCTAAGGAAATGGGCCACGGCTTCATAATGTCAAACACACGGAACATCGCAAAACTCCCGACCATCCAGTGCAGCGGCTGTACCGGAATCTGCTCGGCAAAGACAGCGTGCCATGCCCCGACCAGCAACAGCAGCCCAGCTACTTCATCAATGACAATCTCACCGGGGTCATGCTCGGCACCTCGTTCCTGCATATACGCACCTGCCGCCCATGCCCCGATCACGGTGATGAGGCACGCCGCCGCCAGCAACGCAGTGGCTCCCCCCGCTTGCTCCAGCCCATACGCCAGAGGCAAGGCGGCCAATGTGCCAAACGTACCGGGTGCAAACGGGGCTTTTCCTACATAAAACCAGGTCGCTAGCAGCTCGCTGAGGGAGAATTTCTTCATCGCACGCTCCTTATGATGCGTCTCTCAGGCATACCGTGGCGAGTGCCATGGCGGCTAATCCTTCACGCCGCCCCGTAAACCCAAGCATTTCCGTGGTGGTGGCTTTGATATTGACCCGCTTCTCCGGCAACCCAAGCAGCTTTGCCATGCGCGCCTGCATGGCCGCACGGTGCGGGCCGATTTTCGGCGCTTCGCACAGAATGGTGACATCCACATGCTCTACTTCGCCCCCTTCACGCTGAACCGCAGCCAGCGCCTCGCGCAGGAAAATCTCGGAGTCTGCGCCCTTCCATTGCGGATCACTCGGCGGGAAATGCTGCCCGATGTCGCCCGCCCCCACCGTGCCGAGCAAAGCATCGGTCACCGCATGAAGCACTGCATCTGCGTCCGAGTGCCCCTCCAAACGATGGCTGTGCGGAATATCGATTCCGCCTAACCTCACCACTTTGCGCGCCTCTGGCACATCGTCCCCGTGAGGCACAAAGCGATGAACATCCACCCCCTGTCCGGTAACAGTACGCATGTGCGCCTCCAATTGTGCCACGGCCCATTGCCAGTCTTGGGATGTGGTAAGCTTTCGATTGCGTTCTTCCCCCTGCACAACGCTCACTTCGTGGCCCGCAAGTTCCATCACCATGGCATCATCCGTCGCGCCGGTTCCAGCAAAACGCTGATGTGCTTTCAGGAGTGGCGCAAAGTGAAACCCCTGTGGTGTTTGCACCGCGCGCATGGTGGATCGGATAGGGGTTCCAGTCACGTGCTGCCCGATCACCTCTTTCAGTGTATCCACTACCGGAATCACCGGAATCACCGCCGAGGAAAGCCGCAGCCCTGCCATGACCCTGGCGATCAGAGGCAGCGAGACAAAGGGTCGTGCCGCATCATGTACCAATACCCATTCCGGCGCCTTGTCCGCGAGCGCCAACAAGCCGTTCAGCACGGATTGCTGGCGCGTGACGCCGCCAATGATCGGCTCCGCAAGCTCCAGCCCGGCGCACGCCTCGTCATAGGCATCGCGATGCTCCGGATGGATCACAACACACACCTCGCCCACGCCAGGCGCCCCTAAGAATGCCTTTACGGTATGACGCAGAACCGGCTCGCCTGCCAATCGGCGATATTGCTTTGGCCCGCCCCCGCCCATACGCTCGCCGGTTCCAGCCGCCACAATAAGCACAGCCACCTTTTTTTCTGAATGCGCGTTCAAAATAAGCGCTCTCTCATTGAGTTTCCCTGTGAAATCAGGTATGCAGCTCAGGTTTTAATGGTAACGGATACCCCTGTCACCCTGAACTTGTTTCAGGGCCTGTGAAAAGATGCTGAAGCACGCATAGCATGACAAAGGAAAAAAGCATGACCGAACGCCCCGCCCTGCGCCCGATTCAGATTGGCCCCGTCACCGTAGCGGAGCCCGTGATCTTAGCGCCGATGACCGGTGTGTCGGATTATGCCTTTCGCCGCCTGGTGAAGCGTTATGGGGCCGGGATGGTGGTCTCCGAGATGATCGCCAGCAAAGCCGTCATCCTGCAAACCAAAAACGCCCTGCGCATGACCAAACAGGATAAGACGGAATACCCCACTGCCGTGCAGCTGGCCGGGTGCGAGCCGGACGTTATGGCCGAAGCAGCCCGCCTGAACGAGGATATGGGCGCGGATATCATCGACATCAATTTTGGCTGCCCGGTAAAAAAAGTGGTCAATAGCTATGCGGGCTCCGCCCTGATGCGCGATGAAGTGCTTGCGGGAAAAATCCTTGAAGCAACGGCCAAAGCCGTAAAAATCCCGGTGACGCTGAAAATGCGCATGGGCTGGGACTCCAACTCCCTCAACGCCCCCAAGATCGCTAAGATCGCCGAAGAGGTGGGTATCAAAATGATCACCATCCATGGCCGCACCCGTTGCCAGATGTACAAAGGCAGCGCCGACTGGGGCTTCATCCGTCAGGTGAAAGACGCCGTGAAACTGCCAGTGATCGCCAATGGCGATATCACCACCTTTGCGGACGTGGATAATGCCATGCACCTCTCCGGGGCGGACGGGGTGATGATCGGCCGCGGCACCTATGGCCGCCCCTGGTTCCCCGCGCAGGTCATTCATTACCTCAAAACAGGCGAGCAACGCCCTGATCCTTCGCTGCAAGAGCAGATGGATACTGTCCTCGGTCACTACGAAGATATGCTAGAGCTGTACGGCGTGGCGGAAGGCGTTCGCGTGGCGCGCAAGCATATCGGCTGGTACGTCACCGGCATGCGGAATGCCGCAGAGTTTCGCTTTGCCGTCAACCAGCTGAACGATGCTGACGCGGCGAAGCAGAAAATCCGCGACTTTTACCACAGCCAGCTAGATAGCGATCATTCTTTTGCCGCGTAAAAGAGATGGCGACCAGAAGGCCGCCATACCCCAATGAAGTAAAGTTTAGATATGTCAACAACACGTCGCGGCTGTTACAGATCAGAAGCATTGGTAAGCGATGTATCCGCAAGCGCCCCGGGCCTGTCTGTCCTTATCAAAATCGCAGTAGAATCCTTGTGCATTCCCCCCGCCCATAAACTCAGAAAGAAAATTGCGACTGGTACCGGAGTCACAACTGCAAGTACCCGTTTTCGGATTTGGCACACGGCACCCCCCGTCCGGATATTCTTGATAACTCCCCCCCCACTTGGGGGCATTTCTCGCGTTTCCGACGTCGGTTTCCAACGCGCTGATTCTTGTGGTCAAGCGATTCTCAGAATTTGCAAGGGTGGATCGTATATTGCTCAGTTCGTTGGTGAGCTGATCAATCATGCTTCGAAGGCCAACATCCACCCGCACCACATTAAATGATTGAATGGGAGGCAAATTCTCGTCAAAAAAGCCAGTAAGCGTTTTACGCTCTATGTTGCTCGACAGCGCCACATAATACTCGGTCGCTCCAGGCGTTGGTGCTCCAACACTAAAAGTGTTCCCCGTACAACGGGAAGTCTGTGCTTGTTGCGGCGTCGAGTAAGACTGGGCACATAACGTCCCTGTGTTGGCCCCGAACAACATCATATCCCGATGATCCCGCACCAATTCGGTTAATTCGCGACTACTGGGATTATTTGCTACGGCCGTGGATATGGTTTGGACAGAACGGTCCGCCAGCTGATGTTGGGTGAAAAAATAGCCAAAATCGAGAATTCCAAACATAAAGAGGATAAAAATGGGTAGAAGCATTGCCATCTCAATCGCAATACTTCCGGTGCTCTCGTAAGAAATTTTATTATTAAGAAGCATGTTAATCCTCGCAATTCTCTAGCGTAATATTAAAGATAAAGGAATTTAGTTAATAATTTATTATTTTTTTAATAATTGGCACGTGCCTTTGCTACGCTCATCCAGAGAATTACGCCGCGCAAGGGCATAGGTTGCGCCAGATCGATTGAATCCCCGACCGCTTGCCGCTACACCGTTATTATGATCGATAAGCCGTTACGTAAGCAGGCGCGACGCATGGGCACGGTGGTGCTCATGTTCATCGTCTTTTTGCTGGCACTGGCCACGTATGTCGCTTTTACCAACGCCAAAGACCCCCTCGGACCCAACGCCGGTACGGTACGTTGGCTGATTGTTGCGAATCTGCTGGTGCTCTTTGTGCTCAGTGGCGTGGTGCTGCGCCGCGTTTTGCGTCTGTGGCGTTCGCTTCGCCGGGGCTCTGCAGGCTCACAATTGCAATCACGCGTCGTGATGGCATTTAGTCTGGTCACGCTGCTTCCAACACTGGTGATTACTGTTTTTGCAACCGTTCTCTTTCAATACGGTATTAAAACTTGGTTTGACCAACGGGTCAGCACCGCGCTGGAAGAATCGGTCATGGTGGCAGAAGCCTACCTGCGCGAGCACAAGGATACGCTGCGCGCGGATGCTGCCGCGATGTCCCGTGATTTACAGCGTGAAATGTCCCTTGCAGTGCTAAAACCCAAAATCTTTGCCAGCATCCTGAATAGCCAGGTGGCATTACGCGAACTCAGCGAAGCCTTGGTGATCCGTCAGAATCTGCCGATTGCCCACTCCGCGCTCAGCCTTTCGCTGATGTTTGAGAGCTTCCCTGCGGAGGCGCTGGAACAAGCGCGTAAAGGCGAGATTCCTATCATCGACCGTCAGGATCGCATCATGGCCATTGCCCTGATCGACCCTCCCTCGGATACATTTCTTATCATCACGCGGCTGATCGATACAAAAGTGATCGGCCATACCGATCAAGCGCACGGGGCAGTCGCGCAATATCTTCAACTGAAATCACAGATTTCGAATCTGCAGATTCAGTTCACTATTATCTTTGTATTAATGGCCGGCCTGCTGCTGCTATCGGTCATGTGGTATGGGATGCTGTTTGCTTCACGCTTGGTGGTACCCCTCTCCCGCCTCATCAATGCAACTGAGCGCGTGCGCGCCGGGGATTATTCCACCAAGCTGGAAGTTGGTAACGAAGAAGATGAAATCAGCACGCTTATTCGCCGCTTCAATCGGATGACCGATCAGCTGCGCACGCAGCGTGACGACCTCACGCAGGCCAACCGCGCACTCGATCAGCGCAGCCGCTTCAGTGAGGCAGTGCTTGAAGGCGTCTCCGCCGGAATTATCGCACTGGATATTGACCAGCGTATCCGCCTATCCAACCGCGCCGCACAGCAATTATTGCAGCTAGACCGGCTGGAATTAGTTGATGATACCCCGCTGAGTATTCTGCTCCCGCCATTTGCCAGTGTCCTACGTCGTGCCTGGGAGGATCCGTATCATCCACAGCAGGAGGATGTTACCCTTGCGCTAGATGGCAAGACCCTCACGCTCCTGACGCGGATCACAGCGGAATTACAGGGCGGCATGATTGAAGGGTTTGTGGTGACATTTGATGATATCTCGCCGCTGCTCGCCGCGCAGCGTCGCGCCGCCTGGGCGGATGTCGCCCGCCGGGTGGCTCATGAAATCAAAAACCCACTAACGCCGATCACGCTTTCGGCCGAGCGTCTTCGTAAAAAATTTACTCCGGCAGGAGAAGAAGAGAAGGAAGCTTTCCACCGCTATCTCGATACCATCACCCGCCATATCCGTGACATTGGCAGCATTGTGGAGGAATTCGTCTCCTTTGCCCGTATGCCCATGCCCAAGCTGAAGCCTGAACGGCTGGTGCCATTACTACAGAAAGCAGCATTCAGCGCAGAAACGGCGGCACCCGGCGTTACGGTTGACGTTCGCGCTTCGCACGATGGGCTGATGCTGATATGCGATGAAGGACAAATGAATCAGGTATTCACCAATCTGTTGAAGAATGCCTGCGAGGCCATCGAGCGCCGTTCGGATGATATCAAAAAGAACACCCCTGGACACATCACCATTGACGCCCACCAAGAATCCAACAACCTTCTGATTCTTATATGTGATAATGGACCCGGCCTACCAGAAGACAAGTTGGATAAACTCACCGAACCCTATGTCACCACACGTGAGAAAGGGACCGGCTTAGGGCTAGCTATTGTGAAAAAAATTGTCGAAGACCATAAGGGTAGTATGTCTCTCGCCAATCAGGCCTCAGGTGGCGCTTGTATTACCCTGGCATTTCCGCTAGAGATGAATACACAGATAGGACACTGATGTATCATTTTTATCACCAGCGCCCTGTCAAGCTATTCAACTTTTGAATTATTTTGGTGGGTCTATGAGCTGTGATATTCTGGTAGTCGACGATGAATCCGACATCCGCGGGCTGGTGTCCGAAATTCTCGCTGACGAAGGTTTTTCCACTCGTACAGCCGCCAATAGCGATGCCGCACTGCAGGCGATTGCACAGCGCGTTCCAAACCTACTGATTCTGGATATCTGGCTTCAGGGTAGCGAGCTGGATGGCCTTGGCATTCTTGAATTGGTAAAAAGCCGCTATCCCACCCTACCGGTGATCATGATCTCGGGGCATGGCAACATCGAAACGGCAGTCTCGGCGATCAAAATGGGGGCCTATGATTTTGTAGAGAAGCCCTTCTCAGCAGAAAAGTTGATGCACATCGTGCGCAAAACGCTGGAAGTCGCCCGCCTGCGTCAGGAGAACCAGGAGCTGAAAATCCGCGGCAAGGTTGAAAACCAAATCATCGGCAACTCAGCCGCCATCAACATGGTACGCCAGCTGGTGGAAAAGGTCGCGCCGACCAACAGCCGCGTGCTGATCACCGGCGAAGAAGGCACCGGCAAAGAAGTAATTGCACGGTTGATCCACACTAAATCACACCGCCGTAACGGCAGTTTTGTCACGCTGAATGCTGCAAGTATTCATCCGAGTCAGGTGGATATCGAGCTGTTTGGCGTCGAAGAAAGCACCCCGGCGGGAGGCGCGGAGAAACTCGGCTTATTTGAAAAAGCGCACGGCGGCACGCTCTTTATTGACGAAGTGGCCGACATGAATAAAGAGACCCAAGGCAAGCTATTGCGGACGCTGCATGAACAGTCTTTTGAACGTGTGCGAGGTAAAAAGCGGGTGCAAGTAGATGTACGCGTGATCGCCGCCTCCAATCGGAACCTTCAGGAAGAAATCCGGAACGGTAATTTCCGAGAAGACCTGTATTATCGTTTGAATGTCGTACCCGTTCACATGCCGTCTCTACGTGAGCGTCGCGAAGATATTCCTGAACTGTGCCGCTATTTCCTGGAGCAGGCTGCGCGTAGTGCGGGTATGAGCCCACGTCGCCTGACCGAAGACGCCATGGCCGTGCTGCAAGCCTACAGCTGGCCGGGAAATGTCCGCCATCTGCGTAACATTATGGAGTGGCTTCTTATTATGGCTTCCGGCTCTCCGGAAAAGCCGATTGATGAAACCATGATGCCGCCCGAGCTGATGGAATCGCGCACTACGCTGGCACGGCCGGAAGACGGCAGCGCCATCATGTCGATGCCCCTTCGTGAAGCGCGTGAGATTTTTGAGAAGCAGTATCTGTTAACGCAGATTGCCCGCTTTGGCGGCAACATCTCGAAAACGGCTTCATTCATTGGTATGGAGCGGTCCGCATTGCACCGGAAACTAAAGCTGCTTGGCATCCATAATGACGAGAAGATCCCAGCGTGAGCGGATCAGGAGCTTCCCTGTGCGGGTAGGCCGTCAGCCGATTATTTATCCGCTTGCCTGTATTGTAAGCTTGCTCTTCTCGCCGGGCACGTTATCAGCGGAACCTAGTGATCCGTTAGGTAATTTCAAACCTTACTACGCATCATTTCGCTCAAACGAAGTAAACATGCGGGTTGGCCCAAGTAAGGATCATCCCATCACATGGGTTTATCACCGTAAGGGCCTCCCTGTGCGTGTGATCGATACGCATAATGAATGGCGTGAGGTGGTGGACCCATTCAACGACCATGGCTGGGTGAAAAAATCACTCCTCGCTCCTCGCCGTACGGTAATGACGCATAGTAAAACCAGCAGTTTGAGGAGCAATCCCTCCATCACTTCCGCGGTAATAGCCGAGGTTGAACCGGGGGTGGTTTGCGGACTTAATAGCTGCAACCAACACTGGTGTAAGGTCGATGCTGGACCTTATCGCGGCTGGCTGGAAAAATCAGTCTTATGGGGCGTAGAGCCCACAGAAATTCTCGAATAACAATTATCGCCGCACAAAGCGCGCCGCTACGATTCTTTCAGACGCGGCTACGCTCAGCGCCCCGTCATGATGCGGTCCACCAACTGCTTTACCGTTGGAATGAAGCCCCCATCGTAGAATGAATCCGAGGCGAACTTATAGGCATTGTGACCAGCGAACATGAGGTTATCCTCTACGCAGCCGCCATGCACGATATTCTGTAGCGTCTTCTGGATACAATAGCTGCGTGGATCAGCCTTTTTACCAGTGGTGAAATCGTCATGATCTTTCCAGTTGGAAAAACGGCAGTGGCTGAGGCAGCCCATGCATTCTACCTGATCGACGTGAATCTGATTTCCTTTTTCCGGCGTCACAAAAATCACCGTTTCATCCGGTGTCTTCATCAGCTCACTGTAGCCCTGTGTAATGAATTGCTCCGCGCGGGCGGCATCATCCGGCGTGACATAGATAAGGCGCTTTCGTGGCCCAAATGGGATACCTACAGTAAATTCACCTTCCGGAGCACTGCGATAAGATACCTGACGCTCGCTACGACCGCGTAACTCTTGAATGAACTGGTTGTTCACTGCGGAAGAGTAAAAGCCAGTGGGGCTGAAGCGGTTAAGGAAAATCTCCCCCTTTTGAAGCGTTAAAAGCTTCTCCTTCCACGCCTGAGGAATGGGGCTTTCCTGCGTTAAAAGGGGACGGGTGCCGAACTGAAACGCAATCGGTCCAATGGCTGGATTATCAAGCCAGTGCTCCCAGTCTTTTAAGTACCACGCACCACCTGCCATGATAATGGGCACATGGTTGAGACCGACTTCGTTCATGAAAGCACGAATTTCTGCTACGCGGGGATAGGGATCTTCTGGCACCTGCGGATCTTCGCTATTGGAGAGGCCATTGTGCCCTCCGGCCAGCCATGGGTCTTCATAAACCACGCTGCCAAGGAAATCGGATGCTTTGCTGTATGAGCGTTTCCAGAGAGCACGGAACGCGCGCATAGAAGAGACAATCGGGTGATAATGTACACCATATCGCGCTGCAATTTCAGCGAGTTGATAGGGCATTCCAGCGCCACAGGTTACGCCGTGAATGAGGCCCTTCGCCTGCTGTAACACGCCTTCCAGTATGCGCTGTGCCCCCCCCATTTCCCACAAAACATTCATGTGAATACGGCCTTGGCCACTCGCTGTTTCATGGGCAATACGGGCTTGCTGCAATGCCCCATCAATGCTCATGGCAATCAGCTCTTCGTGACGCTCACGGCGGGTGGTGCCTTGATATACGTAATCAATACGGTTGCCCTGGGCATCGTAGCGATCCGGATTCACCCCTGAAAAGGTACCAACAGCCCCGGCAGCAGCAAATGCTCCGGCACTCAGGCCATTACTGGCACCAATGCCCTTGCCTCCTTCCACAATCGGCAAAACCTCTTTGCCGGAGAGAATCACGGGCTTTAGCTTATCGGTAAAACTATCCGTCATAGTAACTCGTTCAGGAGACAACATTAGGCAAACTTCACACTAAAAATCCGATAAAAAAGATCGGGAATTAAACACCTGCGGATATTGTCACAGAGGGGGGGTATTCGCAAGCGAAAGCTAATATATTGCATGCCTCGTCCGAAAGGGCTTACGTCGCAAGCTATGCATTCGATGTCCCTTGCAATCCGAGGGGATGCCGCTAGGGTGACCAACTACCACAAATAAGGGAATGTTTCGTGAAGTCCGTTACGCCGTCTCATCTGCTCCGCGAATATCCGGAATTAAAGCAATTTCGCGCCCGTATTGATACCATTGATGAAGAAATTGCAAGCTTATTGGTGGCACGGATGGATGTCGTGCGTGAGGTTGGGCTGCTAAAACGTACGCAGGGCGAACAAAAATCATTTATCCGGCCGGATCGGGAGGCCATCATGCTGCGCGAGCTGATTGCGCGGTTCCGTGAAACCGATTTTCCTGAATCCTCGGCTGCCGCAATCTGGCGTATTATCATAGGCTCCTCTACAGCCACAGAATCCCCGCTCAATATTTCGGTAGCCCATGGGCATGAAGAAGGCAGCGCCGTCGCGCTGGCCCGTGAGTATTTTGGCCCCACCCTGCCCTGCCGTCTGCACACCACCACCGAAGAAGTACTCAACGACATGTTTGCCGATCCCCATTGTGTCGGCGTCCTGCCTGCGACCTACCCTGCCGGTGTAGAGGGCCCCTGGTGGTGGCAGATGGCCAAAAGCCTCAACCATGACTGTACAGTCTTTGCGAAACTACCCTTCGTACTATTTCAGCGCACAACCGACCTTGCGCCGGTTTTTCTAGCAGGAACCGTAGAGTCTGCGCCATCTGGGCAAGATCTATCACTGCTGGTTATTGAGGCAGATCTCACCTCCCGCACGCCTGAGGGAATCAGCGTCTTGGATCACTATTCCGCCCAGGGATATACCATCTGCCTCTGCGAGGCTCATGGCTGGATACCCAAAGAATCAGAAGGTTATGCGGCATTGGTTGATCTGCTTGAGCCGGGTATTAAACCACCACATTTTCTTGGCAGTTACGCTAAGCCGATTACAGTGGATAAATAACCACCGGGTTTATTTCATTCCCCCATTGCCTAACCGTTCTTCTGCTACTAACAGTGGCAGGGAAATTGATTGATTCGGATCTTACCATGACTCTACCGACGCCAAAGCCCGGCATTTTGAAGATTGAGCCATATAAACAGGGTAAATACGCCACCGCAGCGGGGGCACGCTGCATTAAACTTTCTTCCAATGAAAACCCCTATGGCCCCAGCCCCAAGGCGCTAGAAGCGTATCGCCAGGCCTCTGCCGAGCTGCACCGTTACCCGGATGGTAGCTGCGCCGCGCTGCGTGAAGCCATTGCGGAAGTGCATGGCCTGTATCCCGATAAAATTGTCTGCGGTGCTGGCTCCGATGAGCTGCTTGGTTTGCTGATTCATGCCTATGCTGGCCCAGGCGACGAGGTCCTGTTCCCTGAACATGCTTTCCTGATGTATAAAATTTACACGCTGTCTTCCGGTGCTACACCAATAGAGGCACCAGAGAAGAATTTACGCGCCGACGTGGATAGCTTGTTGGCGAAGGTAACCGATAAAACAAAACTCGTTTTACTTGCTAATCCCAATAATCCGACAGGCAGCTACCTGACAGACACAGAGCTACAGCGTCTTCGCGACGGACTGCCCCCGCATGTTATCCTCGCGATTGATGCCGCCTATGCGGAGTGCGTAATAGCGGAAGATTGTCCGGATGGAAGCCGCCTTGCTGGAAGTGCAGAAAATACGGTGATGATGCGCACCTTCTCAAAGGTGTATGGTCTGCCTGCGCTGCGTCTGGGATGGATGTATGGTCCGGCAGCGATCATCGATGTGATGAACCGGGCGCGCAGCCCTTTCAATGTATCCTCCGTAGCACAGATCACGGGCATTGCTGCCGTACGCGATACCGCCTATACGGCAGAACAGCGTCGCCTGAATGGCACGCAGCGCGATTCGCTAACGGATGAGGTTTCGGCACTGGGATGGCATGTCTACCCAAGCGAGGGTAATTTTATTCTGGTCGATTTCCAAACAGCTGATACAGCAGCCGCCATGAATGCCCACCTTCTCGCGCGCGGCATATACGTACGCGATGTGAAGGCCTACAAGCTGCCACAATGCTTACGCATCACAGTGGGCACGCCAGAGGAGAATGCTGCCGTGCTGGAGGCAATGGCGGAATTCATGGCACAAGCGGCATGAGCGAAGCACTTTTCTCCCATGCCGTCATCGTGGGGCTGGGCCTGATAGGTAGCTCATTGGCCCGCGATCTGCGTGCACTTGGCCTTGCTGAGAAGCTCAGCGGGATTGACCCGGATGAGGAAAATCGTCGCATCATGATGGCGAGCGGTATACTGGATGGGGCGTATGCGCTACCGGAGATTGCGCAGCCAGCGGATCTTCTTATCATTGCGACGCCACCCTCCTCTTGGCCGCATCTTTCGCAAGTCTTGCCTGCGCTTACCCATGTCAATTCATTGATTATGGATGTTGGCTCTGTCAAAGCGCTGGCATCAGAGCTGTTTATCCCAGCCTTTCATGGACGGGGAACCTTTATTCCCTGCCATCCCATCGCAGGAAAAGAGCGCTCGGGTGCGGCCGCTGGTCAACAAGGGTTATTTGAGAATCGCCGTATCATCCTGTGTCCCGCAGAGGGGACTGCAGAAAGCCCCATTCGTATTGCGGATGCCTTCTGGCAAGCGCTGGGTGGCATACCGGAAATGATGCCCGCCGATGTGCATGATCGTATTTATGCGCTTGTCTCGCATCTCCCTCAGATGGTGGCCTATAGTGCCATGCTTTCGATGGCGCCCTATTTGAGTTCCCCTCTGGATGACCTACAGCGCCCCTTCCTCAGGCTTGCTGGATCATCGCCGGCCCTCTGGGCAGATATCGCGCTGGCGAACCATGCTGCCCTGACAGAGGCGATGGAAACCTACCTGCACCTTATCGCCCATATGCGTGGCGAGCTTGCTGCAGGAATGGACCATGTTGATCATCCAACCTCAGACATCATGCGCGCTGTAAGACTTCTGCCTCGCCTGATTGCTTCTACGTTGGTGAGTGCCGTCTCTCTGAGTGAGCGCAAGCACCGACTGAAAATGGCCCCGTTCGCAGGCAGTGGCTTTGCGGATGTTGCCTCTCCCGCCGCGCGCCCGCCGGAGGAGGACATGGAAGCTATTTCCGATTTGTTCCAGGATGTAGGAAAGTTACTGGAGAGTTTTGAGAACAATTTTAAGGCACTTTATCTTGCTGTGCGCGAGCGTGACAAAGAAACTTTAGACACCTTCATGCATGATGCGCGCAATCTTCACGAAAAGCTTATCACGCATTAAACGCCGGAGAGTTGAGACTGCGTTACCGTAACCTGACGATCCGTCTGCATGATATTATGCACACGCGTCTGAGGCTTATCTACAGTCGCCAGTGGCTCAACGGATTTTGTATCTTTTTGGACAGGCACTTCCAGCATAGCTTCTCCTCGAGATTCGCCAGAAGCAGTCACGCCCTGAGGCGCTAAAGCAGGCGGCATCAAGGACTCACGCGATTCCTTGCCAAATAACCGTGCCAGACCACGGCTAACAGAATAGAGCCCTAAAGTGCATAGCGTGGTGTAGAATGCTTCGAACAATCCGACTCTGAATAAACCAGGCAGATTAATAATTGATTTTTCATTAGAAAGATTGGGAAAATTATCTTTTACCCACGAAATGCCAGCCAGCTTCTGCCCCAGCTTTTTACCTGGATCAGCAAACAGAGCTTCATTCATATTCTTAAAAGAGTCACCACTTTTGACATGGAGGCTTCTTAGACCAAAATAGGTTGTAATAACCGCGGCAAAGGTCACCAGACGACCACCGAAGATGCTACCCCAGCTCTGTTTGGGCTCATTATGATAGGTGGCCTCATCTACAGGTTTGTCGCTGAATTTCTTATCCACAAATCGAGCAATAGGGTTACGTAGCGCTTCCAGAGGCTTGGCAAGCATCGAAACCACCGTACCATCCAAAAACGAGAATGCGACCATTCGCATATCTTCCGCTGCAGCGGGTGTTTTAGCCCATCCCTTCTCAAGAAGCTTTTTATCAAGATACTCGCCGCGGCCATTCATAAAACGGGCGAATGATGCGACCAAGGACTTGCTCTCCCCGGCGAATTGCCTGCCATAACTGGTTAAATAGGTCGCGGCTATGGAGGCGATAAAAACAGTCGTATTAATGATGCCGCCATAAATGATGGTATCAAACGCCCACTGACCGAGCGAACGCTCGGTTTTCTTTTTAGCAGCCGCCTCCTCTGACGAGGAAGCGTTTGTGGACGCAGCAGTCTCCATGCCTTGCAATCTACTTTCTTAAACACGGCCCGCCGCGGATAGCAGGCACATTGCCACCTTAATAATGTAGCGTAAAGGCGCCCGAGGAGATCATGAAGATTTTATGAAGGTTTAGGAAAGCTTTCAGATCAAAAGGTTGCCTAAACTATGCCGTATTGACGCAGCAATGAAGCCAATGCTTCGTGGTTGCGAACATGAACGTGAAAGCCAAAATCACGATACTTGCCCTTCAGTCCAATGCCTTTTTCCACCTCGACGTCGCCGTAGAGGATGCCCGTCATGCCGTTATCTTCCGCGCATTGCAGATCAATAATGGAATCGCCAATGAACCATATGTCTTCAGACATGGGCAAGCCCGCCGGCTCCAAGGCCATTAACACAGGATCCGCATAAGGTTTGTCACGCGCGGCGTCCTCCGAGCCGACAACGGCATCAAAGTAGCGCTCCCAGCCCATGTGCTTCAGTTCTTTACGTAGGTTTTCGCCACGCTTATTACTGACAATCCCCACATAGACATCTGCGCCTTCCAGGGCCTGCAATAAGGATTCCGAGCCGGGTAAGGGTTTCAGCCAGTCGAGTTGGTATTTACGATAATTATCCTGATAAGATTTACCTGCCGTCTCCCAATCTTTACCAAAGAGCGAGGGGAACGCCTCTCGCATGGATTTTGCCACCCGTTCCTTAACCTGCTCCAGCGACCATGGCTCCATTTCCCACTCGACAAACGTATCATGTAGAGCTTGATGGATGATCGGCCATGTATCGGCTAGTGTATTGTCCCAATCGAATAAAAGGGCCTTTGGCGGTGTCAGTTCCATGAATAACCTGTCTGTTCGGTCACGTGATCGCGATAAAGCTCCAGCAGACGCATCGTCAATGGGCCGGGGCGCCCCGTGCCAATCGGCTGGCCATCGAGGGTGGTTATTGGCAGCACATGCGAGCTGGCACTGGTAATAAATAGCTCATCCGCATGCTTGGCTTCTTCCAGTGAGAAGGCCACCTCGCGAAACGGCATTTGTGTTTCCTCACAGAGACGCTGCAATACGGTGCGGCGCACACCCCCAAGAATTTCATTGGTTGCCGGATGGGTGTAAATCACTCCATCCTTCACCATGTAGGCGTTGGTGGCAGAACCCTCAGTGACCATTCCATGCGCATCCACCAACAGAGCCTCGTAGGCCTTAGCCCGTACCGCCGCATTTTTTGCCAGCGAGTTAGCGAGTAGCCCAACAGACTTAATGTCGCAACGCCCCCAGCGCAGATCAGGCTGCGATATCGCATCAACCCCCTTTTCCAGCATCGCGTTTGTGGGTGATTTCAGCGGCATGACGGCCATGGTCAAGACGGGCTTGAGGTGGGGTGCAAAAACATGGTTACGCGGCGCCACACCACGCGTAACCTGCATGTAGATCAGTCCATGACGATAAGGGTTGCGCGCCATCAATTCGCGGATGATGAGTGACAGAGCCTCACGGCTCATGGGCATGCGAATCCCCAGCTCATTCAGTGAGCGCTCAAGGCGTTTTAAATGAAGCGCTTCATCAAGCAGGCGATGACCGAAAAAAACGATCACCTCATAAATGCCGTCGGCAAACTGGTAGCCACGATCTTCCATCGCCACCTGAGCTTGATGGTAGGGCACATACTGACCTTGAACATACGCAACACGCATGACGCCACTAAATGACGGGTGATACGTGCAAGCGCAAGGATTTTATGCGTGGCAGGTATCTGCAACAGGGCCTTGTGGTCCGAATTGGGCACCCAGCCCATGGCCTTGCCGCACCGGCATGGAAGTTACCAGAACACCCAGCCCCATTTATCAAAATAGTGCTTGGCCGAAGCAAGCAACACGCGAAACATCTTGCTACTGTGGGCTGATGCGCGATGCCAGAGATGGGTAATCACCGCATCCGGACAATACCAGGACTCGCTGATGCAATTCACGCGACGCGTGATGTCCGTATCTTCAAAATAAAGGAAGAAGCGCTCATCAAATCCGCCGAGCCGCTGCAAAATCATTCGCCGAAACAGCATGCAGCAGCCGGAGGCAAATTCAAGCTGACACGGGGCGTCATACCCTACATCCATCATGTGAAAATAAGCGATCCGCGCCTGCATCTTCGGTGAGCGCGCCACTATGTGCTCTGGCACACGACGCAGGACAAGATCGAGAACCGTGGGATTGCGTTTATTCAGTGGCTGTAGACGGCCATCCTCATAAAGCACTTTGGGTACAGCCAAACCGGCTTCCGGCTTTGCATCAAGAAACGCTACCAGCGCCTCAAGTGCCCCAGGATGGACACGCACATCAGGATTAAGCACCAGATAATAATCTGTTGGAGGGGCCTGTAAAAGAGCAAGGTTGTGGCCGTAGCCAAAGCCACCATTCCGTTCAGCCGCTAAAAAGACAACTCCCGCTGGCAAGGCTTGCGCTAATTGTGTGGCGTATGGCTCCCCGGAAGCGTTGTCCACCACGCACACATGGCCCACAAGCGGGCAAGCGAGCGCTGATTGCACGGCCACCATCACTTCGTCGATGGGGCTCTGATACGTCACAATAGATACAGCAATGCGGTGATTCATAACTTCTCATGCGGCCAGAGCATCAAATAAGGTCTCAATAGGCATGTATCGCCAGTTGTGTCTTCCGTCAGCTATTTTGTGCGCCATGCCAATCATCTCACCTCATCTGAAGCACGAGGACACAGCAACACAGCCAAACATTTGCGCACCCTTTTGCGGTGATCTCTTATTTAAAAAGCGGACCATGTAGGGTTTTATCACGCGAGTCGGCTTACCAACGCACCGGAGCCGCACAGTATTGTGCAAAGGACATTAAATTCTGGTCACGTGGAGACGTTAGCGGATTCTCAATTGGCCATGGAATCGCCAGCTGCGGATCATCAAAGCGGATGCCGCCCTCACTTTGCGGGTTATAGGCGCCACTGACTTTATAGATCATGTCTGCGGGCTCCTCGCCCAGCACACAAAACCCATGGGCAAACCCGGAAGGAATCCAAAACAACAGGCCATTTTCACCATTTAGCTCCACCGCATGATGCTGACCAAAGGTCGGTGAATCAGGGCGGATATCCACGGCCACATCCCACACTCGCCCACGAATCACACCAACCAGCTTACTCTGTTGTGGATGGCTCTGCCAATGTAGCCCACGAAGGATTCCGGGCGCCGAACGCGAGTGGTTATCCTGTATGAATTCCTGATCAAAGCCTAAAGCCGCAAGTTTATCCTTGTGATAACGCTCCACAAAGAACCCACGCGCATCCCCATGCACAGTCAGGTGTATAATTTTCAGTCCTTCAATGGGGCAGGATTCAATGTGCATAGGATTTATGTTTAACATTCGTAAAACGACTCAGTGGGGC
>DBAU01000044.1:0-8045 GCA_002291845.1 Alphaproteobacteria bacterium UBA1002
CGCCATGATGGGCAGGGAGCGCATATCGACCACCAGCGTATTATAGCCGAAGGAAGCCCCGCGCTCGGTGAGCAGGATATTCTGGCAGCCAGATTGCTCCAGCTTTTCAACGATGTTCTTCGCATCCCATGGTGCGAGGAACTGCCCTTTCTTCACGTTGACCGCTTTCCCGGTTTTTGCCGCAGCTACGAGGAGATCCGTCTGTCGGCAGAGGAAGGCCGGAATCTGCAGCACATCCACCACCTCGGCCATCACAGTGGCTTGTTCTTCGGTGTGCACGTCGGTCAGTACCGGCAGGCCGTAGGTCTTCTTGATTTCCTCAAACACTGGCATGGCCTTATGCATCCCCATGCCGCGCTTGCCCGACAAGCTGGAGCGATTGGCCTTGTCATACGAAGTCTTGAAGATGAGCGGAATGCTCAGCCGGCCACAAATCTCCTTCAGCTCGTGCGCCACTTCCATGGCATGCTCGCGTGATTCCATCTGGCACGGTCCGGCAATCAGCGTAAATGGCAGGGCGTTGGAGATCTTCAGGTTCGCAACGGAGATGGTTTTCATAGCTCTTTCCTCTTGTTATTTCATGGCTTGCAGAAATAACGTTATTTTTTTGTTTTTGTCTGTCCCAACGCGGCCTGCACAAAGCCGTTAAAAAGGGGGTGTGGTGCAAATGGACGCGATTTGAATTCCGGATGGAACTGCACCGCCACAAACCAGGGGTGATGGGGTAACTCCACCATCTCAGGCAGATGCCCACTGGGTGACATTCCGGTAAATTTCATGCCGGCTTTTTCCAGATCCTCGCGATAGGCCGTGTTAACCTCATAGCGGTGACGGTGGCGCTCGGAGATCATCTCGGTGCCGTAGAGCTTCTCCACCAGCGAGCCTTTGGCCAGTTTGCACTCATACGCCCCCAGACGCATGGTGCCGCCCATATCGCTTTCCGACGAACGCGTCTCCAGCACCGAGCCGCGCATCCATTCGGTCATCAACCCGACGACCGGGCCGCGCGTATCCTTGATGGATTCGAGATCACTAAATTCGGTGGAGGTCGCATCTTTCAGGCCAAGCACGTTTCGGCAATACTCAATCACCGCCATTTGCATCCCAAAGCAGATGCCAAAATAAGGTACTTTCTGTTCACGGGCGTATTTCACTGCAGCCAGCTTGCCATCCACGCCTCGATCGCCAAAGCCGCCGGGCACCAGAATCGCGTCGGCATCCTTTAGCTTGGCGGCCGCTTCATTCTTTTCCAGTGTGCGGGCATTGATCCACTTCACATTCACGCGCACGTCATTGGCAATCCCGGCATGATCCAGCGCCTCGATCAGCGATTTATACGCATCACCAAGGGAAACATATTTGCCCACGATGGCAACGGTAACTTCACCCTTCGGCTTTTCAAAGCGTACAGCAATGTTTTGCCAAATCGATAAATCTGGTTCGGAGGCATCCGATATACCAAAGTGCTTCAGCACTTGGTGATCCAAACCTTCTTTGTGATAGGTCAGCGGCACCTGATAAATGGATTTCACGTCAAGCGCCTGAATCACGCGCTCCTCAGGCAAATTACAAAACAGTGCAATTTTACGGCGCTCAGAAATTGGTATTTCCCTATCGGCGCGGCATAGCAGGATGTCAGGGACAATCCCAATAGAACGCAGTTCCTTGGTGGAGTGCTGCGTAGGCTTGGTTTTCAGCTCACCCGCCGCCTTGATGTAAGGCACCAGAGTGACATGCATGAACAATGTTTTCTCGCGTCCCAACTCGTAGCCCAACTGACGAATGGCTTCGAAATAGGGCAAACCATCAATATCCCCGACCGTGCCACCGATCTCACAAAGCACGAAGTCTTCTTCTTCGGTGTCTTTTAGAATGAACTGCTTAATCAAATCTGTGACATGTGGAATCACCTGTACCGTGCCACCGAGATAATCACCCCGTCGCTCTTTGGCCAGTAATGTAGAATAGATTTTACCCGTGGTGACATTGTCACTCTTAGAAGCGTTAACGCCGGTGAAGCGCTCATAATGGCCAAGATCCAAATCTGTTTCTGCACCATCCTCAGTAACGAACACTTCTCCGTGCTGGGTCGGCGACATCGTGCCGGGATCCACGTTCAGGTAAGGGTCAAGTTTACGCAGACGAACTTTGTAACCGCGTGACTGCAACAACGCTCCAAGGCTTGCAGAAGCAAGCCCTTTGCCAAGCGAGGACACCACGCCCCCGGTGATGAAGATGAAGCGCGCCATAGTCTTTATCTGCCTCTTAAATTTATTCAGCCCGAGGAACACTCGCAGCAGGGGTTGTTTGTTCAGGCGCTGGTACAATATCCTGCTCTTGTGCAGGAGTCACCGGCGCTGCAATCGCTGCCGATGGCGCGTCCGTTGCCAGCGGAACCGCGGGCTCATCCGCCTTTTCTCGTGATGCTTGCGCCTCGATTGTTTCAATAATGGAAGTTCTACCGTACGCGCTTACTACAGCAAACAGCAAGCTATTCAGCATAAATAAAGCCGCGAGGATCGCAGTAGTCCGGGTTAGAGCATTGGCCTTTGCACGCCCCGAGAGCAAACCCAGGCCGCCGCTGCCCCCCCCAAGTCCCATACCATCACTATCACTCCGCTGAATCAGAACGATTATAACCAGCGCAAGCGCAATGATAATCTGAATAATCAGCAGAATTTGTTCCATAAACTCTCCGTTACGACGCGCAGGATGCGGCATCTATGATTGCGCAGAACTGATCTGCATCAATGCTTGCGCCACCCACTAGCACACCGTCTACCCCGGGTAAATCCAAAATTTCCTTCGCATTCGCTGCTTTTACCGAACCACCATACAGGAGATGAGCCCTCGCCCCCTCTGCCAACCCTTCACAGATAGCGATATGGAGCCGCGCATGCATACTGATGATGTCATCTGCGCTTGGTGTAAGGCCCGTACCGATTGCCCATACAGGCTCGTAGGCGATCACGACATCACCAGGGCCTTGAGGCAAACAATTCTGAATTTGCTGAACAACAAACGCTTCAGCGTGCCCTTTTTGACGTACGTCCAATGTTTCACCTACGCAAATGATCGGCACTAGCTTCTGTCGCAAAGCCGCTTCTGCTTTTGCAAGAACCATCGCATCTGTTTCGGCATGGATAAGCCGTCGCTCCGAGTGACCCACAATAACATAAGAACACCCTGCCTCCTTCAGTTGAGAGGCACTGATATCGCCGGTGTAGGGACCGTAATCTTGTGCATGACAGTCCTGCGCACCCAAGGCCACAGGCGTTGCAGCCAATTGATCTGCTGCATGAGCGACTAATGTAAACGGAGGACAAACCACAACCTGAACCGCGGAGAGGCCAGACGAAGCATGCACGCCGAAACGGGGCAAAAAAGTACTCAACATGGCGAGGTGACCATGCATTTTCCAATTGCCAACAACCATTCGTTTAATGCTCATAATTCTTCTCTATCCCTCTGAACCCGTTCAGTAACACAGGCATGTGGAACATTCCATAAATTAAGACTTTGCAACCCTAGGGGGCTGGTGTAGGTAATTGGCACACATGAAGGTTGGCTATGTTAAGTGAATTGCGTAAAGGCGCGGCTGGTTTCTTGTTCAAGCTTCTGCTTGGATTTTTGGCGTTAAGTTTTGCCGTGTGGGGCATAGCTGATGTGATTCGCCAGCCTGGTGCACAGATTATTGCCACTGTTGGCGGGGAAGACATCACTCTGACAGAGTTTGATAAGCAGATTTCGATACTGCGAAGGACCTTTGGCGAGAAAATTCCACATTCCGGATTGAATCAACTCATTCTGCAAAGAAAAGTGCTGAATGAAATGATAGCGGTAAAACTTTTAGGATTGGAAGCCGAACGCTTGGGCTTAAGAATTTCAGATGAAGCACTTGCTCAAGAAATTAGTCGAAATGAAGACTTCAGAAATTCCAGCGGCGTATTTGATAAAACCTTATTTCAACAAAGCCTTAGGCAGATTAATCT
Source organism: Alphaproteobacteria bacterium UBA1002 (assembly GCA_002291845.1). Lineage (GTDB taxonomy): Bacteria > Pseudomonadota > Alphaproteobacteria > Rickettsiales > UBA998 > UBA998. Next base: position 3,993 of record DBAU01000044.1, read on the forward strand.
AAATGAATCGCAATATTTACGCCAGTTACAGGACGAGTTAAAACAAAGTTTGCTCGCCAACATCATGGATGGAGAATCCGCGCTGCCAAAAGGGTATGCGAAGCATATATACTATTTGTATGGCGAGCAACGTACGGTGGACTTACTAACCATTCTGTCCCCCGGGAAAAATTATAACTTACCATCCCCTTCAGACGCAGAGATAACCGCGTATTATGATGAGCATAAAAATCAATTTATGGCTCCAGAATACCGTACCGTCGCATTTATACAGCTCACTCCAGAGGATATTGCCAAACGCGTTCAGGTCAAAAGACAAGAAGTCTTTGAACTTTACAACGAGCGCAGTGAATCCCTGATGATCCCGGAAAAACGCGACATTACGCAAATGCTTTTTAATACCAAAGCAGAAGCGGAGAATATGTACAGTATTTTGCGCAGTGGAACGACACTCAAAGAGGCAATGAAATTAGTGAAGCCGTCCAATCAGGACTCTATCGAGCTTGGCATGGTTACTAAAGAACAGTTGCCTAATGAAGCTGCAAAAGTTTTTTCACTAGATACTGGTGAATTTACCGAGCCCACCGAAAGCCGCTTCGGCTGGCATATCTATGTTGTCAGAAAAATACAGGAAGCAAAGGTGACACCATTTAATGATGTGCAAAAAAGCTTGGAAGAAGAAGTACGCCAGCAAAAAATGGAAATTGAGCTGAATGAAACAATAGAACAATTAGAAGATGCTTTGGCGGGCACAGATAACTTAGTCGAAGCCGCAAAGGAATCAGAGCGCACACTCACCGTGACAGAGCCCGTAGACGCTTCTGGATATGGCGTTGATCGCCAATTACTACTGCCCCAATCTCAATATGGCGAGATACTTCAAACCGCTTTCTCATTACCCGCAGGTGATCGCAGTGAGCTTATGCGACAAGCAAATGGTGGCTACTATGTCGTTCGTGTAAATGCTGTGACAGCGCCGCGCCAGCGCACACTCGATGAAGTGCGGGGACAAGTGACCGATGCTTGGAAGTCAGAACATCTACACGAGGCAAAGCATCAGTACGCTCAGTCATTGGCTAAAGAACTCGCCGCAACCAAGACAGCCGCAGAAGCGGAGGCCGTTATTAAGCGCCATAGTCTCAAGCGTACTACTCAAGTAACGCTGCGTCGCAACGGAATAATAACAGGTTTAGAAAACACAGTTCTTCCGCCATCATTAATCCAGGAAATCTTCGAGATCAAAAACGTGGGTAAAGCAACATCTGCTCAGCTGATGGATGACCATTACACCATTGCTTTACTTCGCTCTGTGAAAGCCGCTGCAGACCCCAAAACAAACTTACAGACAAACCAACAGCTCCAAGCACTTCGTCGTAAACTTCGCTCTGATTATCGTAAAGAAATACTTGAACAGTACATTAGCCATCTCAGAACACGCTACCCTGTACAGATCAACGAGGCGGTGCTGGCAAGGCTCGCCGAAACGAACAAATGACGAATCTTAACGTAAGCTATCATCCGCATCAGCTCGAGGTGGTGGACAATCTTGTCAAAGGCAAGCACCAGTTAATCTGGACACGCATCGTTGCTGATACGGAAACCCCTATTTCTGCCATGCTCAAACTGATGGTACCAGAAGAGCCAATCTTCTTACTGGAGTCAGTTGAAGGGGGCGAGGTACGTGGGCGATACTCCATTATTGGACTCAAGCCAGATCTTATCTGGCGTTGTTTTGGTACTAAAGCTGAAATTTCCCGTTTGCATAACGCTACCTTGCAAGCATTTAAAGAGGATAACAAAACCACACTGGAGTCCCTGCACGCACTACTTGAAAGCATTCGCATGGATATTCCCACAGGGCTGCCCCCCATGGCAGCAGGACTGATAGGGTACCATGGCTATGACATGATCCGACTGGTTGAACATCTCCCCTCAGAAAAGCCAGACACCATTTCTTTGCCAGATGCCTGCCTCATGCGGCCTTCGGTGATGTTGGTTTTTGATGCAGTGGATGGCGTAATCTTTCTTATTTCACCCATCTGGGCAGATGACTCACCCCTCAGCCCATCTGAACGGTATGAAGCGGCAAAAACACGTTTAGCAAGCGTCATTCAGACCCTTGACAGTCCATTACCTCGTGGAACCGCAAGCCGCTCAGGCGAGCCGGAGAACATTTCCTTCGCTGCGAATATGACCCAGCGCGACTACCATGCCATGGTTGAGAAAGCGAAAGAGTACATTCGCGCGGGAGATATTTTTCAAGTGGTACCCTCACAGCGTTTTGAAGCTGCTTTCCCACACCATCCCTTCGCGTTGTATCGCTCATTGCGTCATACAAATCCTTCCCCATTTCTCTTCTATCTACAGATGGGGAACTTTAGCCTGGTTGGCTCCAGCCCAGAAATTTTGGTACGCTTACGTGATGATACTGTGACCATTCGCCCCATAGCGGGAACGCGAAAACGGGGCGCCACACGCGAGGACGATATCCGACTCGCAGAAGAATTGCTGGCAGACCCCAAAGAACTAGCGGAACACTTAATGCTCCTTGATTTGGGTCGCAATGATGTAGGTCGCTGCAGCCTGCCCGGAACGATCCGTGTTACAGAGCAGATGGTGATTGAGCGATACAGCCATGTCATGCACATCGTCTCGAACGTCGAAGGAATTCACGACCCTCAAAAAAATGCTTTTGAATGCATGATGAGCGGTTTTCCCGCAGGCACTGTCAGCGGTGCACCAAAAATCCGCGCCATGGAAATCATTGACGAGCTCGAGCCTGTGAAGCGCAGTTTTTATGCAGGAAGCGTAGGATATTTTTCTGCCAATGGCGCTATGGATACATGCATCACGCTGCGCACTGGCTTGGTAAAAGAGGGCACGTTGTTTCTGCAAGCCGGTGGCGGTGTGGTGGTGGATTCCGATCCTGAAGATGAGTATCAGGAAACATTGAATAAAGCGCGCGCACTGATGCGTGCGGCCGAGCGTGCCCATTTATTCACCGGGGGGCTTACGTGAGTATTTTACTCCTCGATAACTATGACAGCTTTACCTATAATTTACTGCATTACCTTGCTGAGCTTGGCGCAGAAACCGAAGTCATCCGTAATGATGCACTAAGTGTGGATGACATCCGCAAGAGGCAGCCACAGGGTATCCTGATTTCTCCAGGCCCAGGCCGCCCTGAAGAGTCGGGCGTTTGCCCAGAGGTCATTCGCACGCTGGGAAGTATTATTCCAATTTTTGGAGTCTGTTTAGGCCACCAAGCCATTGGTATGGTTTACGGCGGAACTGTCAAGCGAGCTCCCGTCCCCATGCATGGCAAAACCAGCAAGATTTCACATCAAGGCGAAGGAATATTTCGAGGACTACCATCACCATTCACAGCCACGCGCTACCATTCACTGATTGTTTCGCAGGAGGCCTTACCAGCCTGCCTCGAAATTACGGCGCGTAGCGATGACGGTTTAATCATGGGGCTACAGCATCGTGAGCATCCTGTTTATGGCGTACAGTTTCACCCCGAAAGCATTGCCTCAGAATATGGTCATGATCTTTTGAATAACTTTCTTACGCTCACCCGTCGTTAATATGGGCACAAATGAGATACAAAATATTCTCACCGAGCTAGCGCATCAGAGAGATCTGAGCGCGGATGATGCTGAGCGCGCATTTCAGATCATCATGACGGGTGGTGCCACGCCGGCGCAAATCGCTGCTTTTCTGATGGGTTTGCGCATTAAAGGGGAGACAGTGACAGAAATCACTGCAGGCGCACGTGTACTCCGTCACAAAGCAGCCACCATTACCGCGCCTTCTGGTGCCATTGATACCTGTGGCACGGGCGGGGATGGTAGCCGTACCTTGAATATTTCAACTGCGGTAGCCATTGTTGTGGCTGCATGCGGGGTGCCTGTGGCAAAGCATGGCAACCGTGGAGTCACCTCCGCCTCTGGTTCATCGGATGTTCTAGAAGCACTCGGCGTCAATATCCGCATTCCACCTGAGATTGCTGAGCAAGCACTAAAGGAGTGCGGCCTGTGCTTCCTGATG
>DBAU01000044.1:8362-8716 GCA_002291845.1 Alphaproteobacteria bacterium UBA1002
GCGGCCTGTGCTTCCTGATGGCGCCGCTTTATCATCACGCAGTACGTCATGTCGCACCCGTTCGTCAGGAGCTCGGATTACGAACCATTTTTAATCTCTTAGGGCCATTAGCAAACCCCGCAGGTGTGCGCCGCCAACTTTTGGGGGTTTATGATGTACAGTGGCTGGAGCCCATGGCCGGTGTGCTGGCTGCGCTTGGCGCAGAAAAAGCGTGGGTCGTTCATGGTGAGGACGGGATGGATGAAATTACCTTATGCACCACGACGCAGGTGGTATCCCTTGAAAACGGCGTCATTCATCGCTTTACAATTGACCCAGAAGCCCTGGGCTTTGAGCGTATTGAAAAACGCGATA
>DBAU01000020.1 GCA_002291845.1 Alphaproteobacteria bacterium UBA1002
CAGCGAAGGCTGGAATCCAGAGCGCCTTTCCGCTAGATCCCAGCCTGCGCTGGGATGATGAAACTAGCGACTGTTCTACGAGGACAGTGAAACGCTGACAGAGCGTTTCGCCGAGTCAGTCATGAGCCGCCGAAGGCGCGCCTATTGCGGAGGCCAGCAGGCCGGCGCGTTCCCCGAAGCCTTGGCGAAGGGGGAAGCAGGGGAAAACGAGAAACTGCGTCGTTGCACGTTGAATGCCAAGAGAATGTCAGATGGCCGGTAAGCCGGGTTCTGTTCCGCCTTTCGGCGGCGACGACCATTCCTCTGGGACGGCGGTTACCCGCCGCCTCTAGCAACCGACCCGGGCCTCTGGCGTGAAACGCGCCTGCGGCGAACCGCGCGAGGCCCCTATTTGGTTTTGCTCCGGATGGGGTTTGCCATGCCGCTCCTGTTACCAGTCGCGCGGTGCGCTCTTACCGCACCCTTTCACCCTTACCCTCAACGGGCGGTCTACTCTCTGTGGCACTGTCCCTGGAATCACTTCCGCCGGGCGTTACCCGGCATCCCTGTTTCATGGAGCCCGGACTTTCCTCGGGATTGCTCCCGCGGCCGTCTGGCCATCTGACCCACTGGTTATAGAAGAAAGGACTTACGCTGTACAGTCAGCCTGTTGCTGCAGCGACCGAAGCCGGGCGGCGCATTCACCATCCCATACCCCATCCAGCCGCTGCGGCCGGAAATGGCGCTGAAAAGCCACCACGACCAGACGGGTGGCTTCATCAAACTGGCCGCTGATCTCCAGCCGATAGCCATAGCGCGCCAGATCTTGCTGCAACTGGGCAACCGCCTCGCCCTTATCCCCCTGCGCGAGCGCGGAGGAGGACAGTGCCGCCTCTTGCGGCCACAAGCCGACACCGAGGCGGGAAAGGCCCGCCCAATCAAAAAGCTCACCCGGATCTTCCTTGCGGTCGGGCGCAATGTCGGAATGGCCGATAACGTTACGCGGCGGGATGGGATGGCGCTCCAGAATGCCTTGGCATAGCGCCGCCACCGCTTCCATTTGGGCCGCCGGGAACGGCCGGTAGCCGAACTCATGGCCGGGATTGACGATCTCGATGCCAATGGAGGTATCGTTCAGGTTGTCCCGCCCGCGCCAATGGCTCACGCCCGCATGCCAGGCGCGTTTTTCCTCCGGCACCAGCGCGAAGACTCGCCCGTCTTCTTCCACCACATAATGCGCGGAAACCTTAGCCTCCGGGTCACATAAACGGGCGATGGCCTCCTCACCGGAGCGCATCCCGGTGTAATGTAGCACCAGCGTATCGATGGGTGCGCCGGGGGGCCGTTCGTTGAAGTTAGGGGACGGCTGTTTGTCACCAAAACTTAACATGCATTAACCTTGTATAAAAACTACAAACATACCGAACTTTAGTATCGTAACATGTATGGCTGAAAACCCTTTGAATGAAAAGACTGGCACTGCAGAGCGGGCCCAAAAAGGCATATACCGCTTACTGGAGGAGATGGAACGCTCAAAGGGCAACAACCATGATAAAAGTCGTTACAATACTTACATAGCGGCATTAGCAATACTCCATGCGTGGAGCGACAGCGCGAATAGCAAAACACACATTCAGAAGCAGCTAGACTCCGACGAGCCTTATTGTTTTTTGAACGCCGTTATGGAAGAGCACAGAAAGGATTACACTCAAAAGGTTATTGATATCCTTAACCGTGCACTCGCCGATTACGGAATTAACCATAGCATAAGCATCTCACCACCCCACACAAACAAACATGGAAAAGGTCGGTATATTTTTCTTGGCATTGCAAAGGATTCGGGGCTGCATGCGGCACTCTCTGCACTGCGTGACCCCGGCGAGCTGGAGAAACATCTTTTTTGTGAATCAGCGCCGCTTCATCATTTTGAGCAAACCGGGGATGCATCGGTCCGTTTATCTAACGCAGACTTAGCGAGAACCACCTGTGACTTGATTGCAGGAATAATTGAGGCTCCATGGAATCCTGAGCAATCCTACAAAGCAGTACCGCTCCCTAGAATGACAATTGAGGATGAAGAGCGCCTGATTAGATACGTCGAATCCGCATTTAAGAACAGCAATATCCAGATCATTTGCCAGACAACACTCATTGATCAAAAGAAACACCTGACCTTGTTTGTTCCGGACAACAAATCCTTGGCGCTGGCTGATATGGAACAACGCATGGTTGAGGCTAAAGCAGATATTCTGTTTGACGCACGCGCTTTATGTTTAACCGGGGCGAATGCTTTACCACGGCACCACAAAAAGAGCGAAACCACAGCGCAGGATTTTCAAACGCTCGTAGAGAGGATACTCACAGAATTTTCCACTGGTCGCATGCAAAGAAATGAAGACGCACTCTCGCTAGAAGTAAGCGTATCGGGCCTGAGTCAGGATAAATACGCTGGTGTAGCAAGTACGATTGCTGAATGGTTGCAGCAGACCCTTCTTTTTGACGAATATGCGTGGAGAGTGAGAGTTTTTCCAGACCTAAAAAATGCCCGCGAGGGCCTATCACGCATAAAAATCATATCCCAAACAGCGGAAGCTGTGGACATCCCCGTTCTTATTGGCAGGGCCCTAGAAGATGAAAGAAGCAAACCCGAAAGCAAACAGCCATTAACGCAGATTTGCGAAAGACATGCTGCTCTCATCAAAAAGAGTCCTGGGCGCGGCCACTGAGATTAGCTCTTTGTCAGCACACCAAAGCGGGGCTGGCGGACGATGATGATGCCGACGCCGAGCAAGGTAAGCGCACCACCGATGAGAAATTGCGCAGAAAGCGGCTCTGAAAAGAAATACTGCGCGATGGCCAGCCCGAACACCGGCACCAGCATCTGGTAAGGCGCGATGTGGCTCACCGGGAAACGTCCGAGCAGCCAGTACCACATGCCGTAAGCCACGATGGTGGAAAACAGGGCCGTATAGCCCAGCGCCGCCCAGATCTGCCAGGGGGCCGCGGTGATCAGCGCCCAGTGGTCGTGGTCAAACAGCAGGGTCAATAGCGCGTATTGCGGCAGGCACAGGACAGAAATCCAGGCCAGTAGCTGCATGATATCCACTTCGCCCATGCGCTTCATCACCGCGTTGGAAAGCGCCCATGCAAAAGCCGCCATGCAGGAAATACCAAACTGCCAGAATTTTTCACCGATCTGCGGCGTACCCGCGATGACAAAAATACCGATGAACGCAACCAACATGCCAAGCGAACGCCAACGGCCAATGCGCTCACCAAATACAATGCTGCCAAGCAGGCAGGAAAAGGGCACGCCTAGCTGGGTGGCGATGATGCCGCTTGAGACATCCAAGCCTGCCCAGATGCCACCAAACATGAGCGAGAAATGCAACGTGCCCAGCATAAAAGAGAGCAACAGCACCTGCTTCATGTGCTTCGGACGTGGACGCAGAAATAACAGCGGGGACAGCATGAGCGCCACCAGCACAAAGCGAATACCCAGCAGCAGAAACGGCGGCCAGGCGCCCAACGCCAGTTTCGCCGCCACGAAATTACCGCCCCAGAGCGCCGCGACCGCCGCAGCCATGGCTTTATGAGCAACCTGCATAGAGAATCCTGTGAATGAGGCTTTTGCCGTAGCAGATTCCCCGCGCCGGGGAAACGGGGATGTGAAATCCCCTAGCCGAGCAAAGGAAGATTTGTTAAACTGCGTGTTCACAAAAAAGAGCCCGGACACCCTAAGATGCCCGGGCCAAGTTGCTCGGCAAGCAACCGGAACCTGAGGGCGCTGCAGCTTGTACAAACAAGCGGGCGCCCTCGTCGGTATTCCAGAGAGCGGCAACTCGCCTTAAGCCCCAACAAAGCGCTGAAACTTAAACAGAAACGGGTCGCCGCTACTTAAAGCTACTATAGCCATCACCCAGTGGACTGACAACAAGATTTTGTGATTTTTTTTTAGGTTGTGGATAAGAACCGCTAGGGCTTGTATGGCAATGCGCCAATCACTAAAAATATGCCACTTCGTTCTTCATCGGCCTGAATTTATCAGCACCCCCCCGGACGTACGAAGCCGCTCGCCATAACAAGCCGGCACAATGCCTGGGATGCTGATGGTTTTAGGGAACCTCCGAAAAAACCTGCTTTTTCGCATCGGCCAGCAAATTCTGCATGTGCGCACGCACATCTTCTGGGCTGAGCGAAATACCTCCCGCTGCGGCATCTTCAACGATTTTTTCGATCACGTCATCGTCGCCCGGACGATCAAAATCCGCAAGCACCACCTCTTTGGCGTAAGCCTCAGCGTCCTCCGCCGTTTTTCCCAGCTGCCTTGCCAGCCAAAGTCCCAGGAGCTTATTACGACGCGCTGTCACTTTGAATTGCAGCTCCTGATCATGCGCGAAGCGATCTTCAAAGGCTTTTTCGCGGCCATCAAACGTCGTCATACTGGTTGCTCCTTTAAAACGCGGCAAAACCCATAGCCTATAGCCTGCTTCCTCTCAAGCGTTTTTCTGTGGCGCACAAAAGAGATAGCCCCGCCGCGAAAAAACCACTAAAACCCCTGTAAACCCGACAGGACACCACCTATTTCATAAATGGAAAAAGGGCCGTTGCCCCGCAGGGAATTCATGATATACACCATGCACAAATTCACCACCCGACGTCAGATGAACACACGTACCCCCATCTATGAAGGCAAGGCCAAGCAACTTTTCGAGGGACCGGAACCTGGCACCTTGATCGCGCGTTTTAAAGACGATGCAACGGCCTTTAATAACCAGAAAAAAGGCACCATTCGCGGCAAGGGCGTCATCAATAACCGCATTTCGGAATATCTGATGACCCGCCTGTCCGAAGTGGGTATCCCTAACCACTTCATCCGCACACTGAATATGCGTGAGCAGCTGGTGAAGGCGGTAGAGATCGTGCCGCTGGAAGTGATCGTGCGCAATGTCGCCGCAGGTAGCTTCGCGCAGCGCTTCGGCTTGGAAGAAGGCCACCCCATCGGCATGCCGATTGTGGAATACTGCCTGAAGAACGACAAGCTCGGCGATCCGTTCGTCGCGGAAGAACATATCTTCGCCTTCGACATTGCCGATCCGCACGAGCTGGATGAAATCCGCCATCTCGCGCTGCGCATCAATGATTACCTCTCCGGCCTGTTCATGGGCATCGGCATCCGGGTCGTCGATTTCAAGATCGAATTTGGCCGCCATTATGACGAGGAAGGCCGCCCGCGCATTATTCTGGCGGATGAAATCAGCCCGGATTCCTGCCGTCTGTGGGATATCAAAACCGACAAAAAGCTGGATAAGGACCGCTTCCGACGCGACATGGGCGGTGTCGAGGAAGCCTATCAGGAAGTCGCCGAGCGCCTTGGCGTGCTGCCGAAGGCAGAAATTACCGAAATCAGCGCGGAAAAAGGAGCCGACGCATGAAAGCGCGTATACATATCACCCTGAAAAACGGTGTCCTGGATCCCCAAGGCAAAGCCACGCAAAATGCGCTGCACCATCTCGGGTTTTCTGAAGTTTCTGGCGTGCGGCAGGGTAAATTCATCGAGGTAGACCTCGCCGAGAATGACCGTGCCGCCGCCGAAGCCAAAGTGAAGGCCATGTGCGAAAAGCTGCTCGCCAACACCGTGGTGGAAAATTACCGTTTCGAACTGGTGGCCTAAATGAAGGCAGGCGTCATTGTATTCCCCGGCTCCAACTGCGACCGCGATGCGTTGAGCGCGCTTTCTGGCTATTTCGCCGGTCAGTGGGGCGATACCGTGAAGGGCGAGGTGGTGAAAGTCTGGCACGGCGATGCGTCCTTGCCAAAGCTGGACCTGGTACTGGTGCCAGGTGGCTTTTCTTACGGTGACTACCTTCGCAGCGGTGCGATGGCGGCCCACTCTCCCATCATGCAGGCCGTGAAAGAGCATGCCGCGCAAGGCCGCTTTGTGCTTGGCATCTGCAACGGCTTCCAGATTCTTACCGAAAGCGGCCTGCTGCCGGGCGCCCTGCTGCGCAATCAAAAGCTGGCCTTCGTCTGCCGCACGGTGGGCCTGCGCGTCGAGAATAACCAGACCGCGTTTACCCGGGGTTACACGCAGGGACAGGTGCTGCAGGTGCCCGTGGCCCATGGGGACGGCAACTATTTCACCGATGCTGACACGCTGAAATCGCTGGATGATCACGGGCAAGTGCTTTTCCGCTATTGCGAGGCGGACGGGCAAACCACGGTAGAGGCGAATCCGAACGGCTCGCTGTCAAATATCGCGGGGATTACCAACCGTGACGGGAATGTGGCGGGTATGATGCCGCACCCCGAGCGCGTTTGCGATCCGCTGACCGGCGGCAGCGACGGTCGCGCTCTGTTTCGCAGCCTACTGGCGGCCTGATTAATTCTTAATTTATACGCTGTTTTTTTACGGCCCGTGGCGAAAGATTAACGCTATGTAAACCTTTTCGTCACCATACTGTCATTTGTGCTTCGGCTTCACCTTTAGTAACATGACAGTATGATGAACATGGCTAAACCCCATCGTTTTCTGCCTCTCTCCGCCCCTGCTTCCCGGGCGGGACAGCTTCTCTCGGAGGGTCGTGTATGGTAGCGCCCGGCCGCCCTCCCACCGAAGAATATGCCACCGTCTACAGCATGGGTACCTCCATTGCCCTGATGCGCCAGCATGTCACCGAAGCGTTTGGGCCGGATGCCGCACAGAATATTTTAAATTTTAGCGGCACCGCGTATAGGGAAATGCTGGATGAGCCGAGCCGCCGAGGCAGCGCTCAGCAGGTCGGCGCGCAAACCCTGATGCACGCGGTTGCACTGGCCCGAGACATGCTAGGCAATAGCGCGGATAGTATTGTCTACTCTGGCGATGTGGGAGTAGGGGTGAACGAATTTCAAAAACAGACGATCACTGCGAGATCTGCAAGTACCGACACCCCGGGAATTGCATAATTTTCTCCGGCAAAACCCCTGCTTTAGTCTTGCACGGCCACGCTTTTTGCGTATGACTGTACGGCACATTAACCTCCCATTGTGCTTGCCATGTCCCAGCCCGCCCGCGCCACTTCCATTACGTCTGATATCGTTGCCGATCACGGCCTGACGCCTGATGAATACCAGCGCATCCTGAACGTGCTGGGCCGTGAGCCAAACCTCGTCGAGCTGGGTATTTTCTCGGTGATGTGGAGCGAGCATTGCTCGTACAAAACCACCCGTAAGCACCTCTCCAAACTGCCGACCAAAGGCCCGCAGGTGATTTGCGGCCCTGGCGAGAATGCAGGCGTCATTGACATTGGTGACGGGCAGGCTGCCATCTTCAAGATGGAAAGCCACAACCACCCGAGCTTCATTGAACCGTTCCAAGGCGCGGCCACCGGCGTGGGCGGCATTCTGCGCGACGTGTTCACCATGGGCGCGCGCCCCATTGCCAACCTGAACGCGCTGCGCTTCGGCGAGCCGTCGCACCCCAAAACGCGCCATCTGGTGAACGGCGTGGTGCGTGGCATCGGCCATTACGGCAACTGTGTGGGCGTGCCGACCGTGGGTGGCGAATGCACGTTCCACAAAGGCTACAATGGCAACTGCCTGGTCAATGCGATGACCGTGGGCCTCGCCGATCAGGACAAGATTTTTTATTCCGCCGCTGCAGGGCTCGGCAATCCGGTGGTCTATGTCGGCTCCAAAACAGGGCGCGACGGCATCCACGGTGCAACCATGGCCTCGGCCGAATTCACCGAGGATTCGGAAGAAAAGCGCCCCACCGTGCAGGTGGGTGACCCGTTCACCGAAAAGCTGCTCATTGAGGCCTGCCTGGAGCTGATGCAGACCGATGCCATTGTGGCCATTCAGGACATGGGCGCGGCCGGCCTCACCTGCTCTTCGCTCGAGATGGCGGATAAAGGCGGCCTCGGTATCGAGCTGCAGCTGGAAAAAGTGCCTATGCGCGAAGAAGGCATGACGCCGTACGAGATCATGCTCTCGGAAAGCCAGGAGCGTATGCTGATGGTGCTGAAGCCCGAGCGCGAGGAAATGGCCAAGGAAATCTTCCGTAAGTGGGAGCTGGATTTCGCCACCATCGGCCGCCTGACGGATACCGGCCGCTTGGTGCTGAAGATGCACGGCGAAACGGTGGCTGATCTGCCCGTTGCGCCGATTTCCTCGGAAGCGCCGATTTATGACCGACCCTATGTTGTCACACCCCATCGCCCGGTGCTGAATCCCCATGACGTAGAAGCCCCGAAGAGCCTTGGTGACGCGCTGATGACACTGATTACCTGCCCGGATGTCGCCAGCAAGCGCTGGATCTGGGAGCAGTATGACCATCAGGTGATGAACGATACGGTGCTTGTGCCAGGGGGCGATGCCGCCGTGGTGCGCGTGCATGGCACCAAGAAAGCGCTGGCGGTTGCCACCGATGTCACCCCGCGCTACTGCGAGGCGGACCCCATCGAGGGTGGCAAGCAAGCGGTGGCAGAGAACTGGCGCAACATCACCGCCGTGGGTGCTGAGCCGCTGGCCATCACCAACTGCCTCAATTTTGGCAATCCCCAGCGTCCGGAGATCATGGGCCAGCTCGTGGGCTGCCTCGAGGGTATGGGTGAAGCCTGCCGCGCGTTGGCCTACCCCATCGTGTCGGGCAACGTGTCCCTGTATAATGAAACCAATGGCTCTGGTGTGCAGCCGACTCCGAACATCGGCGGCGTCGGCCTGCTGAAAGATGTGGCACTGCACACCACGCTGGCGTTCAAATCCGCGGGCGATGTGGTTCTGTTGATTGGCGACACGCACGGGCACCTCGGCAGCTCGCTTTATCTGCGTGAAGTACTTGGCCGCGAAGAAGGGGCGCCTCCCTCCGTGGACCTTGCCCGCGAGAAAGCCCACGGCGATTTCGTACGCGGCCTCATTCAGGCAAAGCGCGTCACCGCCTGCCACGACCTCGCCGATGGCGGCCTGCTCGTCGCGCTGGCGGAAATGGCCATGGCCGGACGGATGGGGGCCACGGTACAGTTCCCTGCGGAACTGCCTGCGCATGCTTTTGCGTTTGGCGAAGATCAGGCACGCTATCTGCTCACCGTCCGCGCGGATGAAGCGAAGGCGATTGCCGAGGCGGCGGCGAGCGCCGGCATTCCCTGCCAGCCACTGGGCACCGTCGGTGGCGACGCGCTGATCGTCGAGGGCCAACTGAGCGTATCTGTCTCTGCCCTGTGTCATGCCCATGAGGGCTGGCTGCCTGGCTTCATGAACGGCTAGTCCCCATGCCCATGTCCGCCGAAGAAATCACCCGCCGCATTACCGTTGCCCTCCCCGGCGCAACGGTTGAGCTGCGCGACCTGGCAGGGGATAATGACCATTGGGAAGTCACCGTGGTTGCGCCGCAGTTCAGCGGCTTGCCGCGCGTCCGCCAGCATAAGCTGGTGATGGATGCGTTTGGGGCAGATATGGGCACCACCCTGCACGCGCTGAGCATCAAAACGCGCACTGCTTAGCGAAATCCACAGCAAAAGCCCTTGAGCCGGGGGATAGAAGGCCCTACATACAGCGCAAAGGAGAGTCCCATGACCGAGCACGCCATCTTTGACCGTATCCGCCAGGACATCGCCGCGCATGACGTGGTGCTGTACATGAAAGGCACCAAGAAACTGCCGCAATGCGGGTTTTCCTCCGTGGTAGCAACGGTGATGGAGCGCCTCGGTGTCGATGTGCATGACATCAACGTGCTGGCGGATCCAGACATCCGTCAGGGCATTAAGGAGTTTTCGGACTGGCCAACCATCCCGCAGCTCTACATCAAGGGCGATTTTATCGGCGGTTGCGATATCGTGCGCGAGATGTACGAGTCTGGCGAACTAGAAGCCCTGCTGAAAGAAAAAGGCGTTCCCACCCATAAAGCGGCTTAGGCTGACGCGTCTCTAGCGCTCACGCTCTGGATCTTTTTTTCGCTCTGTGGCGGGGATATTCTGTGCGGCAGGGGGCGCAATCTCGTCTGCCGCGCGACTTCCAATCCCTATAATGCCGCGCTTATGCAGTTCTTCACTGATGTTTTTCACCTGACCCCAGAGCCCCGGGTTAAATAGAAAAAGACGACGAATTTTTTCACGTGTTTTCTCATGCAGCATGTGGGCAATGATGCCTTGCTCATGCTCTTTCATCTGCTGCATGAGCCGCTCCTGCTCTGGCGTGAGCGGTGCAGTGGGCATGCTCGGCTCCTGCTTCTCCTCCAGCGCTTGTACACGGGCGCGGAATGTCGCCACCGCCTCATCGCGCTTGTCTTGGGGAATCTGGCTTAGCAGTGCTGCAAGCTGAACATCAACATCCTGTCCACCACTGACGGCCGTTTCGGCCAGCGCATCGAGGCGCGCAGCAATGACGCGATCCCCGATCAGCGGCGGTTGATTACGGGCGCGACGATCCGCATCCGCATTTTCCTCCTGACGGCGACGAACAAACTCATGGAGTGGGATAGCCATGACAAAAGTGTAGCGGAAAACTGCGCATAAAGAAAGATCGCGTCACCATAAGGAGACGCGATCTTTGAAGAGGTTGCCCATTCACTGGAACGAGCAAAGCAATGAACTTCGTGGACTTGTGATTAACGAGAGTAGAACTCGATCACGAGGTTTGGCTCCATCTGCACCGGATACGGAATCTCGGCGAAGGTAGGCACGCGTGTCATCTTGGCTTTCAGGGCCTTCTCATCCATCTCGATGTAATCCGGCACCGTGCGCTCTGCTGCTTTGAGCGCTTCCACCACCATATTCATCTGGCGAGACTTCTCACGCACCTCGATTTCATCGCCGATCTGAACCTGATAGCTTGGAATGTTCACGCGGCGACCATTGACCTTCACGTGGCCGTGATTCACAAACTGGCGCGCAGCAAAGGGAGTGGGCACCACGCCCATGCGATAGATGACCGCATCCAAGCGACGCTCCAACAAACCCACGAGGTTTTCAGAGGTATCCCCCTTACGGCGGGCTGCTTCTTGATAAATGCGACGGAACTGGCGCTCGGTCAGGTTCGCGTAATAGCCTTTCAGCTTCTGCTTGGCAAAGAGCTGCATCCCGAAATCGGAAGATTTCTTTTCACGGCGCTTGGTTGGCCCATGCTGACCAGGAGCATGTTTGCGCTTAAGAACCGGATCCTTCGCGCGGCCCCACAGGTTTTCACCCAAGCGGCGGCTGATTTTATACTTGGCACTCTGGCGTTTAGACACGCGACTACCCTCTTGACAAATGACTAGGTTATTTAAAGGAAGGTGGAATATACAGATTTGCGTTTGAATGTCAAACCCTGAAATCGCCTCAAAATAAGGCTTACGCGCGCACTAATTGCGGTGCTTGTGCGGCCACCATACCGTTCAGCTGCGCCATGTGTGCAGGCGACAACCGGGTGGTGGGAATATTCGGGTCTGTCGCCATCTTAGCAGCCATTTCCTGCTCCTGCTGCGCCTGCGCGACCATCTTCAGCTGCTGCTGATTCGCAGCAATCTGCCCTTGCATCTCTAGCATCTCTGGTGCATCTGCCTTAGCTGAATTGCTAGGCTTCAGCAACGAGTAGGCCATCGCGCCGCCGGCAGAGGCCGCCCCCAGGAAGGTCAGCGTGGGACTGAGTTTTGCGAGCCTCGTAGCCCCCCGAATGGGCATCAATGCGACGCTACCCAGAAGATCAAAAGGCTTTGTTAAAACGCGCGCGGCACGTCCTGCACCGGCAGGCCCCTGAGTTACAGCGGCTCTCGTGGCAGTAGCCAGGTCACTGTAAATGCCTTTTAGCATTTCAACGGTTCTGGACATCGCTTACGCCCCTACCCCTTGCGCGGTTGCAGCAGCCTCACGGCTGGCCTCAACACGCTGTGTGTGGCTACCTGCCATATCATTGGCGGCAGCGCGTGTCGGCGTTGACATGCCTTGTCCTTGGTGGGTCGGGCTGGTTACCGTGAATCCCGGAGCCACCATCGGCGCTCCCGGAGCTTGAATAATCACAGGACGCTGTGCCTGTGCCATCAGGGCAGCCGCGGTGGCTTCCTGGCTTTGCGCGACGGCCTGCTGGGTCGCCAGCATCTGGGAAGCACCGCGCTCATGATTCACGATGTCGCGTCCACGCCCGATGCCTCGCAAACCACCCACCGCGGCACCAACGGGGCCACCTGCCAGTGCGCCACCAAACACACCAACCGTTCCTCCCACCAGCGCCGACAATCCCGTGCCGTAGGCGAAAATACTCAACCCGGTCTCCGGCGCACCGAGTAGGGCCGTTGCGCCACCAATAATGCCAGTAAAGATGGCGGCCGGTAAGGCGGCGATGGTTGCGCCACCGAGAAGCCCGTAGAGTGGGCCCGTGAACAGTCCAGTAAAGCCGCCACGTAAGGCACCTTTCACACCTTCCGTCGCGGTCACTCCGGTAGCACTGCGATTAATCGGGTCGACGTAATTCTCTGACATGGCGAACTCTTACGGTTTTCTAATATCTTTATCTTACCAAAACGTGACGTTTAGTTTTGTGAAGATTCCGTGAAATCCTCTAGCCTCCCACAACCATGCCGGGGCTTCCTATCTCCGTCGTAGCACGCGGAGGACTACCGGCAGCGGCCGCCGTTGGCACGCCCGAGGCATCAGAGACGGTAAAGCGCTGGCCCTCTACACCAGACGCCGCCGCAACGCGGCTTAATTCCTGCGGATTGGGCGCACTACCTACCTCGTGATTACGCTCCACCGCAGGGGCTTCGACCCGGCGTTGCGGCTGGCGTACCGGCTCCGGAGCCTGGCCGCGCATCCGCTCACCGCGGGCGGCAAAGCCGTCATACACACCAACCATCCCCCCCACAATCATCGGCATAACGAGGGCACCTATAATGGCGGCAATCAGGAACGTACCAATGTCACCGCCCCCAAACATGAAACCAAACAACAAAGCGCCGCCCAAACCGGCCCACCATCCTCGGTTACGCTCCGCCGTTGTAAGGTCTGGTTCGCCGCGTTCGCGGTTGATGAAGCGACCCGCTCGGCGGGCGCCGGTCCAAAAATTCTCACCCGTAATTCCTAAAGAGGACATAAAGCCACCTTCGGGAACGCGAATGCCTGTGGGGGTGCGAGACATGAAAACTCCTACACTTTATCTGAGGATACTATAGCAAGTGCTGACAAAGACTTAAAATGAAGTTTCTGTGACAGGACTGTTAATCTGCAGGGTTTTCAGGCGCTTCAGAAAGGCAACGGATAATGCCGCGCAACGTTTGTACTTCCTGAGTGGACCATTCTGCCCGCCCAAGGAGAATACGTAGCGAGCGCAGCATCCCCTCCCGCTTGATTTCAGGGAAGAAATAGTTACGCTTATCAAGCGCTTCCACCAGATGACCCCACAGGCCCTCGCGCTCCGCCTGAGTAGCGCGACGCGGAGCCTCAGGGGCGGGAGAAGGGCACATCTGCCCTTCACGGAACCACAGATAGGCCAGCACGACCAGCGCCTGCGCTACGTTAAGCGAGGCATTGGCCGGGTCGGTGGGAATAGCAACGATGGCTTGCGCATAGGCGATGTCCTCACTGGTAAGACCCGTACTTTCCGGCCCGAGGAGTAAGGCCGTCGCTTCCCCCCGCCTGCCGCGGGCGCATATATCAGCCATCGCAGCTTCCGGGTGGGCGTCGGGAATCGGCAGGGTGCGCTCACGGGGGGCGGAGCTGGCCAGCACGAACTGGCAGTCTGCCAGGGCCTCAGCCAGCGTCGGGTAGACCTGCGCCTGCTCGATGAGGTAATCCGCGTGGGCGGCCATCTCATGGGCTTTGGGGTTGGGCCAGCCATCTCGGGGGGCAACCAACCGTAGATCAGATAAACCAAAATTCATCATGGCGCGCGCCACCGCGCCAATATTTTCACCCATTTGCGGGCGCACCATAACGATCACGGGCGGCTTTACTGACATCACGCCACGCCCTAGCGGCTAGAGGACGCCACGTCAACATGTTTGGGAAAATGCTATGAAACCCCGTGACTCAGGGCCGGCGTCATAACGACGCGACCTTGGTACTGCACGCCTTGAATCTGCGAGGCTGGCTGAGGTGGTTCATGCGGAGGATTTTCAGCCCGGGAGAGCCAATGATAGAGTCCGACTCCGGCGAGAACAGCACCCCCAACTGCTGCAATCGGCAAGGCATGCTGCGCAATGGTTTCTCCTGCAGTGCGAATCACCTGGGATACCCCCGCAAACGGCGCCCTGACCGTTTCACTCACCACATGCCCGACTCCGGCCGCGCCAGCGCCGATCGTGGCCACGCGCGCACCCGTTTGTGCAGCCACCCCTGCCGCTGCGGTCCCGGCAACTTCTGCCGCACCCGCCGTTGCTGCCGTACGGGCCGCCGTCGCGACCGCCGTTTCTCCTACCACCGTGGCAACGGACGCACCGCGTGCAGCAGCGGTGGCGGCGGCATCCGCTGCAGCGCTTCTTGCCGCATTGGTAGCAGCCACAGGTCCGGCCGCACCGCGACCAACGAATCCTAGTGCGATATGTCCAGCTCTAATTATTCCGGCCAAAACAGGCAGCATAATACTCTCCTTAACTACAAACTTATCGTTTTTGGAGAAAGGATACGAGTGAAGCTTTTATGACAGCTCAGGCAGCCTTAGCGGGTTTCTCACGCGGCGTTTCGCCGGCATGCAGCAGCTTGTACGTAATGGCGTCGTAGAGGGCGTTATAGGAGGCATCAATCACGTTGGGCGACACCCCAATCGTCGTCCAGGTATGGCCGTCCTTATCGCGCGATTCGATCATCACGCGGGTGACCGCCTTGGTGCCTTCCTGCGGGGTGAGGATACGCACTTTATAGTCGGTCAGCCGCATGGCTTTGAGCACCGGATATTGCCGGGAGAGCGCCTTGCGCAGGGCCGCATCCAGCGCATCGACCGGGCCGTTCCCCTCGCCCACAGTCATGACTTTCTTTTTGCCCGCGATCACCTTGATCACCGCTTCGGAAAGGGTGACCAGCGCGCCTTTGGCGTTCCAGCGCCGCTCCGACGTCACACGGAACGAGAGCAGCTCAAAAAATTCCGGCACATGGCCAAGCACGCGGCGGGCCAAGAGCTCAAAGCTGGCATCGGCGCCCTCATAGGCATAGCCCTGCGTTTCGCGCTCTTTCACCAGCGCCACCAGCTCCTCGATATGCTCGCTGTTGGCTTCTTCCTTCAGCCCGAGCTGAGTCAGGCGGGAGATGATGTTAGAGCGCCCGGCCTTGTCGGAGACCAGAATGGTGCGCTCATTGCCCACTGCTTCCGGCGGGATATGCTCATAGGACGCGGTGTCCTTCGCCATCGCGGAGACATGCAGGCCGCCTTTATGCGCAAAGGCCGCGCTGCCCACATAGGGCGCGTGCGGGTTGGGCGTGCGGTTCAGCCGGTCATCCACCACGCGCGACAGCTCGGTGATCTGGGCAAGGTGTTCACGCGTGACCCCCGTGGCATAGCCGAGCTTGAGCATCAGGGTGGGGATGATGGAAATCAGGTTCGCGTTGCCGCAGCGCTCGCCAATACCGTTGATGGTGCCCTGCACCTGCCGCGCGCCTGCCTGCACCGCGGCGAGGGAATTGGCCACCGCCTGCTCCGTGTCGTTGTGGCAGTGAATGCCCAGATGCGCCCCCGGAATATGGCGGCTCACCTGCGTCACGATCTCGGAAATCTCATGCGGCAGGCTGCCGCCGTTGGTGTCGCACAGCACCACCCAGCGCGCCCCGGCCTCATAGGCGGCCTTGGCCATGTCGAGCGCGACCGCGGGATTGTGCTTGTAGCCATCAAAGAAATGCTCCGCATCAAACAGCAGCTCACGCCCTTGCGCGGCCAAATGCTGGATGCTTTCGGCGATCATGCGGCGGTTTTCCTCCACCGTGATCTCCAGCGCCTTTTCAATATGAAAATCCCACGCCTTGCCGACAATGCATATGCTGCCGGTGTTCGCGTCCAACAAGGCTGACAAGCCGGGGTCATTGCTAGCGGAGCGCCCGGCGCGGCGGGTCATGCCGAATGCGGTCAGGCGGGTACGCTTCAGTGCAGGAGGCTCGGCAAAAAACGCGTCATCGCGCGGGTTAGCGCCCGGCCAGCCACCTTCGACGTAATCGATGCCAAACACATCCAACGCCTGTGCAATGGCACGCTTATCCGCGACGGTGAAATCCACCCCCCGCGCCTGCGCCCCATCACGCAGGGTGGAATCATAGAGATAAATACGGTCGGTCATGCCTAGGGTTTTAGCGCCATTTCGACCGTTTGCGAAGAATTTATTCACCGTCATTGCGAGCGTCGCGAAGTAATCCGTGGGCGGCTGGATTACTTCGCTGCGCTCGCAATGACGAAGAAGCTAGGCCCGCCGCCAGTCCGTGGTGCCGTCGGGGCGGTCTTCGAGGATAATGCCCTGCGCCTTCAGTGCATCGCGGATACGGTCAGATTCCGCCCAATTTTTCGCCTTGCGAGCCTCGAGGCGGGCTTGGATTTGTGTGACAATGGCTGAGTCGTCTTCTGTGCTATTGCCCTTGAACCATGCCTCAGCATTTTGCTGCAGCAAGCCGAGCACCTCCCCTGATTTACGTAATGCGTCACCAGAGAGGGTGTGAAGCTTTGCGAGATAGTCTGGCACGTTTAGGTCATCGAACAATGAATCCACATTCACGTCGCCCGCGCCTGATTCACTGAGCTTGCGATAAAGCGAATCCAGCTGCTTCTTTGCATCTTCCACCAGCTTGGGCGTCCAGTCCAGCGGCTTGCGATAATGGGTGGAGAGCAACGCGAAGCGAATCACCTCACCATGCACGCCCTGATCCAGCAAATCCTTTACCGTAATAAAGTTCCCCAGCGATTTGCTCATTTTTTCGCCGCTGACGGTGAGGAAGCCGTTATGCACCCACATGCGGGCGTAGTGGCCGTGCGGATGGGCGCAGCGCGACTGGGCGCACTCGTTTTCGTGGTGGGGGAACATCAAATCCGCGCCCCCACCGTGGATGTCGAAGCTCTCGCCGAGGTGGGTCGTTGACATGGCGGAGCATTCGATGTGCCAGCCGGGCCGCCCGACACCCCACGGGCTGTCGAATTTCGAGGACGCATCGTCCTTTTCGCTGGCCGGCTTCCACAGGACGAAATCGCCCGGGCTGCGCTTATACGGCGCCACTTCGACCCGCGCCCCGGCGATCATCTCATCGCGCGAGCGGCGCGCCAGCTGGCCATAGTCTGCATCGCTGGTAACATCAAACAGAACATGGCCTTGCGCTGCGTAGGCGTGGCCGCGGGCGATCAGCTGCTCGATCATGGTGATGATCTGGCTAATATGCTCGGTGGCCTTCGGCTCCACCGTCGGGCGCAGGCAGTGCAGCGCGTCCATATCGGCATGAAACTGCGCGGTGACTTCCTCGGTCAGTGCCTGAATAGAGATGCCGCGCTCCATGGCCGCGGCGTTGATCTTGTCATCCACATCGGTGATGTTGCGCGCATAGGTCACATGCGCCTCGCCATACACATGGCGCAGCAGGCGGAACAGTACGTCATACACCACCACCGAGCGCGCATTGCCAATATGCGGCCGCGCATACACGGTGGGCCCGCAGACATACATCCGCACGCGGGCGGCATCGAGCGGCCGCAACGGCTCTTTTTGACGGGTGAGGGAGTTGTAGAGGTGAATATGTGTTGTCATGGCGAGCGGAGCGAAGCCATCCAGTTAGCGGATGGTTTCGTATAAATCATTCCATTGAGGATTCATAGCGCTGATCATCGCGAGTTTTTTAGCTCTGGAGCCACCTTTAATCTGCTTCTCACGCAAAATGGCCACTTCCATAGAATCGGCCAGTTCAAACCAAACAAGCAACGTGCAGCCATATCTCTTTGTGAAGCCATCAATAACTTTTTCTTTGTGCTGCCAGACACGTTTTACCAGATCGGACGTCACGCCTGTGTAGAGCGTGCCCTTCGCTTTGTTGGCCATGATATAAATGGCAGGCTGTTTCATAGGAATCCGTACGTCGTCATTGCGAGCGCAGCGAAGCAATCCAAGGGCGTCTAGATTGCTTCGCTGCGCTCGCAATGACGATCATCAGGCGGCCTGGCCCAGTAGCCGCTTTTCGGCTTTTTCGCGCCCCAAAAGTTTGAACACGGTGGCGAGTTCGGGGCCGTCTTCGCGGGCGGTCAAGGCCAGGCGCAGCGGCATGAAGAGTTCCTTGCCCTTGCGGCCGGTGGCGGTTTTGACCGCTTCAGCGAATTCCTTCCAGCTGCTATCGCTCCATTCCCCGCCGGGCAGCAACTCCGCGGCTTTACGGCAGAAGTCAGCATCGGCGATTTTCGGGGTGATCGGCTGACTCACCAGCTCCCACCATTCCTTCACCTGCGGGAGGGCCATGGTGTTGGCGCGCACCCTCTCCCAGAAGGCTTCGCTGATCTCCACCCCCTGCCCCCACAGCCAGCCCTGCACCTCGGCAAAGGGCAGTTGGTGCAGCAGGCGCGCATTGAGGCGGTTCAGCTCTTCGTCGTCAAAGGTCGCGGCAGCGCGGCCAAATTTGGCGAAATCGAAGCTTGCCGCCAGCGTGTCCATGCTTTCAGCCAGCTCCACCGAGTCGGAGGTCCCCATTTTGGCGAGGTAGCTGTTGATGGCCAGCGGGAAGATGCCCTGGGCGCGGAAATCGCGCACACCGCCGGAGCCGATACGCTTGGAAAGCTCGCCTTCCTTCAGCTTCAGCAGGGCCAGATGGCCGAAGGTTGGCACCGCAAAGCCCAGCGCTTCGAAAATCTGCACCTGCACCGCAGTATTGCTGACATGATCTTCCCCGCGCACTACATGAGTGATGGCCATGTCGCCATCATCCACCACGGAGGAGAGGGTATAAAGCGGCAGCCCGTCCTCGCGCAGCAGCACGGGATCGCTCATATGGCGGCCTTCAAACTTCACCGGCCCGCGCACCATATCCTCCCACACAATGTCAGTATCATTGAGCAGGAAGCGCCAGTGCGGGCGGCGGCCTTCGGCTTCATACTGGCGTTTCTGTTCGTCGGTGAGCTTCAGCGCGGCGCGGTCATAGATCGGCGGCGCCCCACGGCTGACCTGCATTTTGCGGCGGATTTCCAGCTCCTCCGCCGTCTCGTAGCAGGGATAGAGCCGCCCGGAGGCCACCAATTGCTCCTTGGCTTCGGCGTAGCGTTCCATGCGGCTGCTCTGGCGCGCTTCCTCCTCCCAAGCCAGCCCGAGCCAGCTCAGATCCTCGCGGATGGCGTCCTCAAACTCGGCGCGCGAGCGCTCGAGATCGGTATCGTCAATGCGCAGGATGAAGGTGCCGCCCACTTTTTTGGCAAACAGCCAGTTTACCAGCGCGGTGCGGACATTACCGACATGTAGATAGCCCGTAGGGGACGGCGCGAAACGGACGCGGGGAGAAGTCGTCATGCAAAATTCCTTTTGATCTCAGGCGGGGGAGCATAGGCAACAAGCACGGCAAGGTAAAGAGCTGGAATCACCGCGACATCCGGCGACCTTGCCGCGTGATCAGAACTTGAAGCGCTGGGTGAGCGGGAAACGGCGGTCGCGCCCGAAGCTCATCGGGCTGACCTTCGGGCCCGGCGGGGCCTGGCGGCGCTTATATTCGCTGAGGCGCAGAAGATGCGCAACGCGCTCGGCCTCCTCACGGCTGGCGAGGGCAGCGGCTTCTGCCACGCTGGCGCGCCCTTCCACCAGCGCCTGGAGCAATGCGTCGAGCCGTTCGTACGGCGGCAGGCTGTCCTGATCGGTCTGGTTCTCGCGCAATTCCGCTGAAGGAGCGCGGGTGAGAATACGCTCGGGGATGACGTGCCCGCCCGGCCCCTTCCCGGCTGGCCAGCGATGGGCATTACGCCAGCGGGCCAACGCATAGACATCGGTTTTATAAAGATCCTTCAGCGGATTAAAGGCTCCGCACATATCGCCATAGAGCGTCGCGTAGCCGGTGCCCATCTCCGATTTATTGCCCGTGGAGACCAGCAAAAACCCCGTGGAATTGGAGATCGCCATCAGCGTCAGGCCGCGCAGACGGGATTGGAGGTTCTCCTCGGCCAGCGGGGTGAGCGGCTCCCCCAGCGGGGCCACCATCTCCGCCACCGCCCGCATCCCGGGAGCGATGGAGAGCGTCTCGTGACGGATGCCGAGGGCCGAGGCCAGCGCCGCCGCATCCGTATGGCTGATCTCCGCGGTGTAGGGCGAGGCCAGCATAAAGCTGCGCACCCGCTCGGCCCCCAGCGCATCCACCGCGATGGCGGCAACCAATGCCGAATCAATGCCACCGGAAAGCCCCAGCAGCACGCCCGGGAAGCCGTTTTTCTCCACATAATCGCGCAGGCCCAGCGTCACCGCCGCGTACAGGCTTTCCTCACGCGTGGGCAGCGGATGATCAGGCGACAGCGCGCCGAGCCCATCCCCGCTCAGGCGGTAGCTCGCCGAATCCGCGCGGAAACAGGCCAGCCGGTGAATCACCGCGCCCTGAGCATCCACCGCAAAAGAGCCACCGTCAAACACCAGCTCATCCTGCCCGCCGACCATATTGCAATAAAGCGTTGCCAACCCATGCCGGGCCGCAGCTTCATGGGCCAGCCCTTCGCGGATAGCTTGCTTGCCCGCCTCAAACGGCGAGCCGTTGATGACCACCATCAGCGTACTGCCCTGCGCGGCGAGCAGCGGGAACAGCTCCGGGTGCCACATATCCTCGCAAATCAGCAGGGCCAGGCGGTGACCGCGCCAGTCAAACGGCTGCGGCTGCGGGCCGGGGGTGAAGACGCGCATTTCATCAAACACCCCGGCATTGGGCAGAAAATGCTTCTGCACCACGTGGCGGATGACGCCATCCTCGAGCAGAAACGCCGCATTATGACGCTGGCCGTCGACCACGTGGAGGCTGCCAACCAGCATCGCCGCACGCTGGCCACGTGTGACGGCGGCAAGGTCCTGCAACGCGGCGGCGGCAGCCTCCTGAAATGCGGGCATCAGCACCAGATCTTCCGGCGGATAGCCGATCAGCGCCAGTTCGGGAAATACCACCAGGTCATGCGTGTCCGCGTAGGGTGCATAGGCGGCGCGGATGGCCGCAGCATTGCCCGCCAAATCCCCCACCACGGGGTTGGTCTGGCACAGAGCGATCATCAGCGGCGCGGTTTGCATGCCCGCACCTTAGCGAAGCCGCCGCAAATGTCACGGGGGATATGGGATAAGGCGGAAAGGCCTCAGAGCAATTGCTCCAGCTTGGGGACAATCTCAAACAGGTCCCCGACCAGCCCGTAATCGGCGATTTCGAAGATGGGAGCGTTCTCGTCCTTATTAATGGCGACGATCACCTTACTGTCTTTCATGCCCGCCAGATGCTGGATGGCCCCGGAGATGCCAATGGCGAGATACAGTTCCGGCGCGACGACCTTACCGGTCTGGCCGACCTGGTAGTCATTGGGCACATAGCCCGCATCCACCGCCGCGCGGGACGCCCCGACGGCTGCGCCAAGCTTATCTGCCAAACGTTCAATCAACTGAAAGTTCTCTTTTGAAGCAAGCGCACGGCCTCCCGAGACCACAATCTTTGCACTTGTTAGTTCAGGCCGTGCCGAAACACTGCCTTCCAGATGGATAAAGCGGGTCGCCCCCACCGGCGCGGGAGCCGCCAGCACCTCGATCGGGGCCAGCGCTTCCCCGGCCACCGCTTTGGCAAAGGCCGTGGGGCGGATGGTCACCACCTTACGTGGGTCGGTGGCGGTGATGGTTTCCCACGCATTGCCCGCATAGATAGGACGCACGTAAGTGTCAGGTGAGACAATACGAATAATATCGGAGACTTGCTGGACGTCCAGCAAAGCAGCGGCCCGCGGAAGGATGTCCTTGCCATAGGTCGTCGCGGCGGCCACCAGGGCCTGATACCCCTCTGCCTGCGCGACCAGCAGCGGGGCGATCTCTTCGGCTAGCGGCATAGCAAACTGCGGGGCCTCGCACAGCAGCACGCGGCGCACCCCGTCCAGCCGGGCGGCCTGCTCGGCCACGGCGCGGGCCTGATCGCCCACCACCAACACATCCACCGGCGTGGCTATCTGCGCTGCCGCGGTCACCGCGCTGGCGGTGGCCGGGGAGAGGGTCTGCTGTGCGTGTTCCGCGAGAACCAGGGCCGCCATGTCAGAGCACCTTTGCTTCGTGTTTCAGTTTTTCTATCAACTCCTCCACCGAGGCGACCTTTCCGCCGCCTTTGCGCTTGGGCGGCTCCTGCACGGCGTGCAGCGCCAGACGCGGTGAAAGCGCCACCCCAAGGCCTGCCGCATCCACCACGGCCAGCGGCTTGGAGCGCGCTTTCATGATGTTGGGCAACGAGGCATAGCGCGGCTCATTGAGGCGCAGATCGGTAGTGATCACGCACGGCAGCGCCATGGCGATGGTCATCAGGCCGCCATCCACTTCGCGGGTGACGGTGACTTCCGTCCCCTCCACCACCAGTTTGGAGGCAAAGGTCCCCTGCGGCCAGCCGAGCAGCGCAGCCAGCATCTGGCCCGTCTGGTTGGCATCATCGTCAATCGCCTGCTTGCCGAGGATGACCAGCGAGGGCTGCTCTGCCTCCACCTGCGTTTTCATCAGCTTGGCGGCGGCGAGCGGTTGAATCGGCTCATCCGTTTTTAGGTGAATGGCGCGGTCCGCCCCCATCGCCAGTGCGGCGCGCAAGGTTTCCGTCACCCCGTCACCGCCGATGGAAAGCGCCACCACTTCGCTGGCGATGCCTTTTTCCTTGAGCCGCACGGCTTCCTCAACGGCGATTTCGTCAAACGGGTTCATCGACATTTTGACGTTAGCCAGCTCGACACCGCTGTGATCGGCCTTGACGCGGATCTTTACGTTGTAATCAACAACACGCTTCACGCAGACAAGCAATTTCATGGCAGGCTCCTTCCTTTTTCTATAGCGCTGGAAGGCTTAAAATTCTTTTAAGACGAGGCCTATTTGCCAAGATAAAAAAGCACACCAAGAATCAGGATAGCGGCGCCCTGCAGGGTGACGCGGGCGACCATCAGCTTGCCGGAGTATTTCTGGCTAACCTCCCCGCCACGCGCCATGAACACGATGCCCACCAGCAGCACCAGCACGGTGGCAATCATCAGGCCGAACAGTCCAAAGAGGAGAATATTATTCATATATGCTTATATAAGGGCGCGCAGCAAAAGTTACAAGTCATGCCGCGTGGGTATGGCCATGCGCCCCCCCCTCATAAACAAACGTCCGGCTGCAATAGGGACAAACTATTGAGCCTTCCGCGGCATCAATATGCAAATATACCCGTGGATGCCCCAGAGCGCCTTGTCCACCATCACAGACAACATCCAGGCGGGTCACATGGACAGTTTCAAAGTCAGGCTGTGGCGAATGCATGGCAAAAATCCTTGAGAGAAACATAAATGAATGACCCATGCTCTAGCACGGGGAAGCGGATTCAGTCAAAAATGAAGTTGGGGCCTTTTTGGCGAGAGGAGATGCGCTTCACGCCTGCTCCGCTGTTAGCACTGGCCGCTAATAACGCTTCCGGCTCGCGCGATTGTCCCCCGCGCACAAAAGGGGTTTCCGCGGCGGATGGCGCAGCAGTGACACTCGCAGCAATCCGCGCCGCATCATTTTGTGCCGCCGATGTCGGGCGCACGACCAGCACTTCCGCCTTGCCGCTGGAGCGGCCAGCACCGCCGGCATCCCCCACCTGAATCACTTTCATCTGGTTGCTACTGCGGGTTTGCGTGCGCGTCTCGGATTCACCTAAGGAGCGGAATTTCTCGCCATCGCGTACCGAAATAGAAAACATGCGGTTGCGTTCTGCCAATCCGTAATCCCGCCGCGCGCCGTTAAACGAGACATCCGACAGCGAGGCATACTCCACCGGCGCGCCCAGCGCACGCTGCCAGTTACGGCGCACCAGCGTGAAATAATTGCGGCCACGCGCGGTGCCGCGCGAATGATAGGCGGCAATCGCCTGCGGCCAGCTGTTCAAATCATCGAAATTGCTACGCAGAAACTTCGCGCCGTAGGCCACGTTGCTGGCTGGGTTGAAGGCCTCGGTCAGGCTGGAGAACGCGTTGGGATGGTGTTTCAGATTCACCTGCATGCAACCGACATCCATGCTTTCCACCCCTTTGAGCTTCAGGCGGCGAGCAAAGGTCACGGCTTCATGCATCGTGTCGAAATAATACCCCTGCCCCTGAGCATTGATGGTCCACGGCCAGGGCACCACCGCGCGCGCCTCATCACTCCAGCGGCCGGATTCGCTCATCGCAATGGCTTGCACGAGCTGCTTGGGGATACCCAGCTCACGCTCCACCCGCGCAAAATGCTGGCTGCATAACCGCGCCACTTCCAGTACCGGCGTGGGAGCCGCTGCATGGGCAGCCATGCCCATTCCGCAGAAGGACACCGTCACGATCAGGCGGGTCAGAATTCGTGGCACATCAGTCCTTTGTGCTTGTTTGGTCTTTGGTTATACCATGTGTAGAGGACAACAAGCAATCGCCATGCCAGAAAGGGCCTTGGAAAGCGAGGCATTTAGGCATAAATACGGGATATCGTCTCTCAATGGAGTTTTTATGCGCCGCCTAGCCATCACTACCCTGTTCGGCCTGAGCCTTTTCAGCGCCAGTGCCCATGCCATGAACAGCGTAAATAACCTTGATGATCAACCCCATACATTGGCCATCCGTGCCGTGGGCGGTGAAACGCGCACGCTGGAAATCCAGCCCAGCGAGTCCGTGCGCTTCAATGAGTACCGCGCAGAAGTGTATCTGGTCGGTCAGGAGGAGCGTATCCAACCCTCGCGCATGGGCGATCAGTTCGTGATCTGGAAAGATGGCCAGCTCCGCCTGCAGCGCCGCCAATACCAGCGCTTCACCGATTAGTCCCTTTCCCATGATCGACCGGCTGGACCACCTGGTGCTCACGGTGGCCGATATGGCACGCAGTTGCGCCTTTTACCAGGACGTACTGGGCATGGAAGTGGTGCATTTCGGGGAAGGACGTACCGCCCTGCACTTCGGTCAGCAGAAAATCAACCTGCACCGCGCGGGCCAGGAATGGGAACCCAAGGCCACCCATCCCACCCCCGGCTCTACTGATTTATGTTTTATCACCACGCAACCGCTGGGAGCGGTGGAAGCGCGGCTGAAAGCGTACGGCGTGGCAATCCACGAAGGGCCCGTGACGCGCACCGGGGCCCAAGGGCCGATTCGCTCGCTCTATGTGCGCGACCCGGACGGTAACCTCATCGAGCTTTCTACCTACGAAGCCTGACCATCCGGCTCACGAAATACCTAGGCTTCTACTTCTTATTGAACACTGTTCATTTTATGATATACTGCGCCTATTGAGGGAGAAAACCGATGCATACCCCACTTGCGTTGAAAGATTACCGCCACGCCTGCCCTGGCACGCACGCAATCGATCATCATGACCAGCTCGTTACGCTGCTGCGTGCCACACGGCGCACCTTTGGCGGCCTATCGGATGCCGCCGCGCACATACTCTTGCCGCTTGGCGACGCCATGGCACGGCGCTGGCTGGCGCGCACACAAAACCCCTATTTGCCGGAAATCGACCGCATCGCAGCGCATCGCCCGGTGCGCGGACTTTACGCGCTGAACCTGAGCTATGAATGGGGGTGCAGTGGCACCATTCGCGATACCGCCGACGGCCCCACGCTGTTACGTGTGCTTGACTGGCCTTTCCCCGGGCTTGGCACGCACACCACCGCGTTGCATCTGCGCGGCCCTGCGGGAGAGTATCTCAACCTCAGCTGGCCGGGACTGGCGGGCAGCTTTCAGGGTCTTGCCCCGGGCCGCTTTGCAGCGGCCATCAATCAGGCGCCGATGCGCCGCCATGGCTGGGGCCTGGCCGGCGACTGGCTGATCAACCGTCGCCGCATG
>DBAU01000057.1 GCA_002291845.1 Alphaproteobacteria bacterium UBA1002
TTCGACGTAGTAGCTCTCAAATCAGGGCAAAAATTCTTGGGGGGGCAGTGGCACGGTTCTTTTTGGCTGATGCCATCCCATTTGGCCGCGCGATCGGGCAAGCACGCAAGCGGTGCAGATGGCCACGTGACCGCAGCATAGGCCTGTGGGGCTTGTAAGGCCATTACCAAAATGGAAAGTCCAAGTGAAAATAAGCGCATATCTGCTCTCCTGATCAATTTTAGGTATCTCACCTTTTAGCAGTATACAAAGAAAGTAATAAAAAATCATTAATATTTTAATTTTTTTTTTATAGTTTTTTGTTATCATCAAACTGTAACAAAAATTCAAAAGGTCTTTTTTATGTTTAAATCAAAAAAAGATAGAGCTTTGTTAGGCGATGCAAGAGGTGCAACTATACTTGAGTTTGCGCTTGTGCTTCCGCTTTTTTTATCCATCCTTTTTTCTGGTGTCGAATTCGGCTTATTCATGTTTGCCTCCAACCTTGTGCAGCGTGCAGTGCATGATGGTAGCCGTCTGGCACTGACAGGATCAAACTATGCAGAGCGTCAAGCATTAGAAGGGTCTGGTACAACTTTGTCCCGCGAAGATTATATTCGTGCCATGATTTTAGAGCGTTTGGGGGGGCTGGCGGACAATGGTACGCTCACGATCAGTTCTGTCGTTCATGATAATATTAGTAATCTGAATAGCGCAGGGGTTCCTGAAGGAGGGTCGGTATTCGGAAAAGGGGGGCAGGTTATTGCGTATGATGTGGCATTTGAATGGAATGTGATGACCCCTGGAATTTTGACCTTTCTCAGTCAGGATGGAAAGATGGTGATGAGTTCAAGCCTTATCGTTCAAAACGAGAATTTTCGTTAAAAACAGAGACATTCAATGAAAAATATACTGTTGAGAGATGGCTGGCGGATTCTGAAAAATCGCAAGGGTATGGCGGCGATTGAGTTTGCTGTCGTGGCGCCCGTCATGCTGTTGCTTATCCTCGGCACAGTCGAAATCACACGCTACATCATGTTTATCCAGCGTGTAGATTTTACGGCGACCTCTTTGGTGAACATCTTAAATCGTAACCTTAATGTGTCTCGGGCGGATCTGGCTGCTTACCATAGAGCGGGCCGGCGTATGATGCAGACAAGTATTCTTGAAAGGAATGTTCAATTTGGGACAACTTTCACGGCGATTCAGCAAAATGATCCCCCTCCTGCCAATGCAAACGTCCTATGGCAAGTGCGCCGGGGAGTTGCCGTTAGCCGCATCCCTTCCGGGGGGTTTTACAATACCACCACCGGATTGGGCTTGCCGTTGGCGCACCGTGATCAGGTGACCGTGGTAGAGGTATCGGCGAGATTCCGGCCGCTTGGTGTCACCAAAGGGCTAGGAGATGTCATGGGATTCGAAGTCGATGATGTCTACAGCTCTGCGGTGGCGCGTCCACGATTTGGCGCATTCCAGTTTCCACCCCGATAATGGAGCGGGTGATGAGATTCGAACTCACGACCCCAACCTTGGCAAGGTTGTGCTCTACCCCTGAGCTACACCCGCTTGAAAACATCAAGCGTTCCCGCTGAGGTGGCGGAATATAAGAGAGGCGTTTCTGTTTGGCAAGCGCTTTTGTGAAGGGTTGAAATCCATTGCCTGCGCGTGACGTGGCCGGGTATATATCCTTACCTGAAGGATAAAAAATGATACAACAACTGGATCATTCGCTGCTGCAGATTCTGGTGTGTCCGGCGACCAAAGGCCCGCTTATCTACGATCATGACGCACACGAGTTGATCAGTGAACGCGCGGGACTGGCATATCCAGTTCGAGACGGGATCCCCATTCTTCTTATTGATGAGGCACGTAAGCTCGAAGCTTAGCGACGCGGACCAGTTCGTCCACTGGACGGGTGCACCCCCAAACCATGGCAGGCGTCCCCTACGTCGATGGCCTCTATCCCCTGGGGCGCTGCGTCTTCTAATCCACGGCGAAATCCGTCCGCTACAGCCTGAATCGTATCAAGGCGTATGTTTCTGGTCACGTGATCCATGGTCCGTTGTCCTTGAGGATCCATCCCATTGCGCAGTCTCTGTAGATCGGGGTTACTTGTTATTTGCGCCTGAATCTCTCGATCAAATCTATCTATTTCCTCTTGGGACATAAAATTCCCAAGGCCCCTCGTTCCTTCGGAAACAGTGTTTATTGCACCATTTATGGCTTGGTTTGCCGCAGATATCCGTGAAGGGTCCTGGCAGAATGCATTCAGGCGGGCCGGATCGCCAATAGATTGAATAAAATCAGAGGCTGCTTCAAAATTTCTGCGCATTTCTGGGGCGAGTTGGTTTCGTTGATCAGGTGGGAAGCGCCGATCAATCTCTCCTTGCAGCAATGATGTTAGCTCGCCGCGTTGCTCAGGTGGCGTCTGTCTGATCGCTTCGACCAGCGGGGCGAGTTGCTCGCCTGATGTGATGCGACCATCACCATTACTATCGAGATACTCACCAAACATCTGCCCTGCACGTCGGGACGCACCTGAAACATCAACCATAGAGATACCCTCATGTTAAGCTATTTATTATAGGATAACATTTAAATATTAATCTTTTGTGACTGTCTCGTGTTTCTGTTCTGCCATATTGATATCTTTCTGTGTGCCATGTCGCGCAGGGGGTGCAATATGTATGCCTAAGGTGGGCGCATTTGCGATTGCGTAGCCATGCCCTGTCGCCTATGCTCCGCCCACGTGAGAATGTGAGGTTTCATGGACTTTTCGATGATTGTTAAGGGTGGCGTCACCATGATTCCGCTGCTCTCTCTCTCTGTATATGCTTTGGCGGTCTGTGTGTATAAGGCACTGCAATTTGCTGGATCGCGGATTTTCGATACGCGATTTATCGTGCCTGTGATGGAGCATGTGAAGCGTGGCGAATTGACGGATGCTGAGCTGAAATTACGGGATGCGAAAGGTCCGGTTGCGTTAATTATGAAGGTGGCAATTACCTGCGTCACCAACCGCGACATGAGCTTGCGTACCCGGGAAGCTGAAATAGCCCGCGTTGGCTCTGCGGAAATACGAAAGCTTGAGACGCATATGCGTGGTCTGGAGATGGTGGCCACCACCAGCCCGCTACTGGGTCTGCTGGGTACTGTGACAGGGATGGTAGCGGTGTTTGCGACGCTTAGCGATGCAGGCAGCCGTGTTGATCCTGCTCTGTTGGCTGGAGGTATCTGGGAGGCATTGATTACCACGGTGACTGGACTGGTAATTGCGGTGCCCGCGGTGGCGGCCTATTACGTGATTGATGGAATCATTGAAAAAGTGCGTGCGACCATGCGCGACGTCACCGTGCAGATTCTTTCGCTTGAGGACGAATATATGCGCAACGAGAAAGAGCAGGAAAAACGTGAGCTTATGGAGCGTGAGCGCAAGCTGCGTGAATTGCAGGAAGCGCAGGAGCGCGCATTAGAGCAGGTGCGTACCACGGCCCAGTCAAGCAGTACTCTGCGATTACTCAGCCCCTCCTATAATCGCATTTGAGCAGGCTGGCATGATTGCCATTGAAGGGCGCAAGCGAACTTCCCGCGGGATTGATATGACGCCGCTGATTGACATCGTCTTCCAGCTGCTTCTGTTTTTTATGCTGACCACAAGCTTTATCCGTGTTGAGTCATTGAATGTGAACCTCGCGGGGCCCTCTGTCACTACCAAAGCTTTACCAGGGGAAACCGTGACCATCGATCTGGAAGCCACGGGGGCGACGGTGATCGATCAGAAGACGGTATGGGAGAATGAGCTACAGGAACGCCTGAATGCGCTGTTTGCCCGTGGCCGTAACCCGCAGATCCTGATCCGGGCAGAAGACGCCGTAGATGTACAGCGATTGGTGGACATGATGGATGCGATCACGCTCGCCGGCGGTAAGCGGCTGGCGATTGAGAAGCTGCGCCGGCCTTCCCCGATGCAGAGTTTCCGCGAGACAATCAAAGAGGTCCAAGATGGTGGACTTTGAACGAAGCAAAAAGCCGGTCAAGCCGATTGGGCTGAT
The DNA here is from genome assembly GCA_002291845.1 of Alphaproteobacteria bacterium UBA1002. GTDB lineage: Bacteria > Pseudomonadota > Alphaproteobacteria > Rickettsiales > UBA998 > UBA998. Next base: position 4,032 of record DBAU01000057.1, read on the forward strand.
TCCCATGATTAATGTGATTTTCCTTCTTCTGATTTACTTTTTAGTGGTGGGTAGCATTGACAAGTTAGAGATTATTCCGGTCACAGTGCCCATCGCCGAAAACGGAAAAGTAGTGGATGAAGGCCAGCTGACCATTGTGCTGGGAAGGCATGATGAAATCTTGGCCAATGATGAGTTTCTTACCTCCCCTGAGGAAGTCCGTCGTTTTGTGAAGGAGCAACTTCAGGCGTCTCCAAACCTATTTATCACGGTGAAGGCGGATGCAAAGGCCCGAGCGGGGCAGGTGATCGAGATTATGGAAATTCTTGAAGATGCCGGGGGCAAAAACCTGGCGCTGGCGACCCAATCCCCATGACAACGTTTGCGCTTGCCCCAAATGCTGCATCTACGCCTGCTCGCGAGATTCGCTATCTCGACTATTTGCGCGCGCTTGAAACGCTGAATGCTCATCGCCTAAATCCTGCGCCGCCCTTCGCGTTGATGCTGGCGTTTGCCTTTTCTTTGCATGTGGCTCTGGTATTGGGTTGGACCATACTGGCGAAGCCTTCTGATGCGCCGCAGGAGAAGTTATTACAGCTCCGTCTGGGCGGTTTGCCGGAGCTGGGGGCGGGGCCTGCCGTACATGGCGGAGGAGTGGCTCCCACACCCAAGGCAGCGAATGTTCCTACCGGGGCTGAAGCGCTGCTGGAAGAAGCGTTGGAACCATCTGTGCAGGCTGAGCCTCGGGCGCCTAGTAGCCGTCATTCCGTTGCCTCATCCTACAAGAAACCAACGGTGAATCCTTCGCCCGCGCGTAGGTCGGTTGTGCCTTCGCATCCATCCGCTTCGCCGGCGACTTTGGCGCCCTCTGCCGGAACTGGAGGGCGTGGCGTAAAAGGGGGAAGTGCTTTTGGCAATTCGCTGTCTGAACAAGCTGAAGTAATTGCACGCTATGAGCAGGAGCTCTCGGGGTGGCTTGAGCGTCACAAAGTCTATCCTGAATCCGCGGCTGATGCCGGTCTTCAGGGGCGTGTCATCGTGCGAGTGCAAATGAATCGTCAAGGGCGTGTTCTTGGAAGCTGGATTGAACAGTCTTCAGGCCATGCGATTCTTGATAAAGCGGTACTGGCGCAAGTGATGCGTGCCAACCCGTTCCCGGCTGCACCCAAAACCTACCCAGGCCACTCCATGCTGGAATTTCGTTTTCCAGTAACGCTCTATATTCGCTGAGCTAAGATATTTCTAAGGAAATCCTACGCTTCGATGTTTGCTTTCAACAATGCGTGTGCTAACGTCTTGCCTCGGCGAAAGGATTGCAAATACCATGAGTGAATTCAAAAACACCCTTCTGGTCACCGGGGCAGCAGGATTCATAGGAAGCAGCTTTGTAGCGCAGGCGGTTGCGCAAGGCTGGCATGTAGTGGTCCTTGATGCACTGACCTATGCCGGCCACCGGGAGAATCTGACGTGGATTCCTCAGCAGGATGCAATTGAGCTTGTGGTAGGTAATATCTGTGATGGCGCGCTGGTTTCCGGGCTTTTGAATAAACATCACCCGCGGGGCATCGTCAACTTTGCGGCGGAAAGCCATGTGGATAACTCGATTGAGCGGCCGTCTGAATTTATTACCACCAATATCTTTGGCTGTTACACCCTGCTTGAAGCGGCCAGGCAGTTTTGGAATGGACTTAAAGATCCTCAGAAGTCGCAATTCCGTTTCCTGCATGTTTCGACAGACGAGGTGTATGGCTCGCTCGGTGAAACGGGTAAGTTTACTGAGAAATCACCGATGCAGCCGAACTCTCCGTATTCCGCTTCAAAGGCTTCCGGTGATTTACTGTGCCGTGCATGGTATCACACCTATGGTCTGCCAACGATTGTGACGAATTGCACAAATAATTATGGCCCACGGCAGCACCCGGAAAAGCTCATCCCCCGCATGATCACCTGCGCCCTCTCTGGAGAGCGTTTGCCCGTTTATGGCGACGGAAAGAATATCCGCGATTGGATTCAGGTAGAGGATCACTGTCACGGGGTTATGTTGGCATTTAGCAAAGGCTTGCCCGGCGAAACCTATGGCTTCGGTGGTGATGCAGAGCGTACCAACATCGAGGTGGTTTCCACCATCTGTGAATTACTGGATGTCATGCGCCCCCGTAAGGACGGTCACTCTTACAAAGAGCAAATCGCCTATGTAACGGATCGTCCCGGTCATGATCGCCGCTATGCAATTGATGACTCTAAGTCTCAAGAGCTGCTTGGATTCACTAGAAAATATACGTTTGAATCAGGCATTCGTGACACGATACAATGGTATTTGGATCATCAGGACTGGTGCCAGGCGGTGTCGAAGGAGAGTAAAGCCGCATGAAGGGGATTATACTTGCCGGAGGAGCAGGCACACGCCTCTACCCACTGACGAAAACAGTCAGTAAGCAGATCCTGCCGGTCTACGACAAACCCATGATCTATTATCCGGTTTCCTTGCTTATGCTGGCTGGGATCCGAGAGATTCTGATTATATCGACGCCTCGGGATCTGCCCATGATTGAGAACCTTCTTGGGGATGGTTCGCAGCTTGGGGTACGCTTTTCGTATGCTGAGCAGGCGCGGCCCGAGGGAATTGCGCAGGCGTTTCTGATTGGCGAAAAATTTATTGATGGTCAGCCGGTGTGTTTGGTCTTAGGCGACAATATTTTTTACGGACAAAACCTTGCCGAGAAGACGGAGCGCGTGGCACAAACCCTGACGCAGGGAGCTACCGTGTTTGCCTACCATGTCCGCGATCCAGAGCGCTATGGCGTAGTAGAATTCAGCCCAGCAGGTAAAGCGCTCTCGATTGAGGAAAAGCCAAAGCAGCCCAAATCTAATTGGGCCGTGACGGGACTTTATTTCTATGACGCGGATGTCGTGAATATCGCAAAATCGCTTAAGCCATCCGCGCGAGGAGAGCTTGAGATTACCGATGTCAATAAGGCCTACCTTGCCAAAGGAAGCCTTGAAGTTGAGCTGCTTGGACGTGGGGTGGCCTGGCTTGATACCGGAACCTTTGAATCGTTGCTATCTGCCGCCCAGTTTGTTGAAACCATTGAGGCTCGTCAGGGGCAAAAGATTGCCTGTATCGAAGAAATTGCCTTCCGTAAGGGCTTTATTAACAGCGCGCAACTCACCGCACTCGCCGATCTGCATGGTAAAAATGAATACGCCACCTACTTGCGGGCATTGCTCAGTAGCGATGATCGGATGTTGGTTGCATGAGCCGCGTGCTCATTTTTGGCAAAGATGGCCAGGTAGGGCGCGCGCTGACAGAACAGCTGGGCCAGCAGGCGCTTTCTTATGGACGTCAGGAGGCGGATTTTTTGCATCCGGAACGTTTGCGCGCACTGATACAGCATACACGTCCGGCGGCGATCATTAATGCTGCGGCCTACACCGCAGTAGATCGTGCAGAAGACGAGTCCTCTCTTGCGTTTGCAGTCAATGCCGATGCGCCCCGCGTGCTTGCAGAGGAATGTAAGGAACAAGGCATTCCGCTGGTTCACTACTCGACCGATTACGTTTTTGATGGGTCCGGTACTCAGCCCTGGACGGAAGATCAGTCGGTAGCCCCTCTTAATACTTACGGGAAAAGCAAAAGGGCAGGGGAAGAGGGCATTATCGGCACAGGCGGGGACTATCTGATCTTACGCACCAGTTGGGTCTATGATGCGACAGGCCGAAATTTCTTTACTACCATGCTACGTCTGGGGGCTGAAAAATCCAGCCTGCGTGTGGTATCCGATCAAGTCGGCGCACCCACCTACGCGCCTCATCTGGCTGAGCAGACTGTCGCGGCACTGCGTCATGCAATGCAGGCTTCACGCTTCCCGAGTGGTATCTATCATCTCTGCCATGGCGGTGAGATAAGTTGGTATGGCTTTGCACAAAGTATCTTTTCTCAAGTCCGTCTGAACGGTGGAACACTGAAGGTGGAAGAGCTCCAGCCCATCGCCACGTCAGAATATCCGACGCCAGCGGCACGCCCTAAAAACTCCAGACTTGATTGTACTAAGGCCCAAGAGGTGCTGGGTGTGATCATGCCCCATTGGGAGGTAGGGCTGCGCGAAGC
>DBAU01000056.1 GCA_002291845.1 Alphaproteobacteria bacterium UBA1002
GATTGCCCCATATTCACATGATCATTGGGATGGACGGGCTTTTTGCTGCCGACCACACCCCCCAGCATTTCAATGGCCCGGTTAGAGATCACTTCATTTGCATTCATATTAGTTTGCGTGCCAGATCCAGTCTGCCAGACCACAAGTGGAAAATGCGCATCAAGTTTGCCTTCCATTACTTCGGTTGCAGCGGAGATAATCGCCTCCCCCAGAGAGCGATCCAGCACACCAAGCTGCATATTCACGACAGCCGCACTTCGCTTAAGGGTACCCAGCGCACGAATCAGGGGCACTGGCATGGTTTCGCCACCAATTTTAAAATTCATCAAAGAGCGGGATGTCTGTGCGCCCCAGTATTTGTCTGCAGGGACCTCAATTTCACCAAAGCTATCTGTTTCCATCCGAACCGTAGGCTGAGACTGACGAGCGGCAGAACTAACCATAATTGATCCCCTTACAAAAATTGTGGCTGAGAGGTAATGCTTCGCTTTGCAAATTTCCAGTCTTTTGTGTAGTAAGAGGGGAAACCCTCTTATTGTTTCCCATGCGCCGTTTACCTTTGCCGATCCAGGGCATCCTCTGGATGATCATTACCGGCTTTCTCGCGGTATGTATTTACGGCATGGCCCTGCACCTTCATCGCGCCTTTGGGTTTCACCCCTTTCAGATCGTTTTTTTCTACTGCCTGACCGGGCTGATGTTCTATCTACCTAGCTTATGGCGTCGCCATCTGAGCCTGAAAACCTCTCAGCCAAAGCTTTTTTTGCTTCGTGGTATCTTAGAGTTTACGGGCTTTTCGCTGTCCATTACGGGGCTGACGATGCTACCTATGCCGGTGCACACTTCTTTGAGCTTCACTTCGCCCCTGTTTGGCTCACTTGCTGCGGTGCTATTGCTGCGGGAGCCAAATAATATCCATCGTTGGATTTCGCTATTAATCGGCTTTTGTGGCGTCCTGATTATCAGCCGTCCAGGATCGCAAGCCGCGCATATTCCTCTTGAGTATGTTGGATGTGTTTTGCTTGCGGCGCTCTCTTTTGCTTTCTGTGGCATCACCATCAAAAAACTCACGGCCACCGAGCCCAATGGTCGCATTGCCTTTTTTATGATGGTCATGACAGCATTTGTCGCCAGCCCATTTGCATACGGTGTCTGGCAACCGGTGACGGAATCCGCAATTCCCTATTTGCTGGCAATGGGTGCCATGGTAGCGGCAGTGCAATTCACCGTATCACTTGCGTATTCGAAGGCAGATGTCACTGTGATACTCCCATTTAATTTTCTCAATCTTGTATGGTCATCCTTGATTGCATTTTTTATCTTTGATCAGGTGGTGGATGGCTGGACATTCATCGGCGGTCTTATCATTGTTGGTGCTGCGGTTTATGGCATCCGCTATGCCGGGCGAACGAATGTCAGTGCCACCAGCAGAGCCGCGGCAGGTGGCAGTTAGTTTCTGTATTCAAAAAGCTGAACCCTCGTATCACAACCACGTGAAAAAATACCCCCTAATTAACGAAAGCTTTACCCTTTCAGCGTAGTTATCTTTACAACTTTAGATATTCTCTGTGTTCACCTCATCAACCCAGATATGCAGGATACGAGGATTATATGTTTCTTTCACGCCAGAAAGCTCATGCTCAAAATCACGTCGTTTCACCTGAAGCGTTGGAGGCCATATCATCGCCGGTCATGTTGACGGATGAGCAGGGGGTAATTCTCTATGCCAATCCGGCCATGCACCATGTCTTTTCGTCTTTAGATACGGCAGTAAAGGCAACTATACCGCAGTTTTGCCAAAGCAAACTCGCTGGGCAAAATATCTTGGAGCTTTATGCCGCATCTGGAATGAAGCCGGAATTTCCCGAGCATGCAGGTGAGAGCAGCAATGAATCGCTTCGCATCGCGGGCGTACTTTTAAACCTTCGCATCACCTCGCTATCTCATCCGCAGGGCTATACGATTGAATATCAGGACGCCAAAGCGCGAGAGCATGCGGCTGAGGCTGCGGCGATTGATCGCTCTCAGGCCGTTATTCACTTTCAAATGGATGGCATCATCACGGATGCGAATGAATATTTTCTGGCCGCGATGGGCTACAGCTTGCCAGAAATTGTTGGGAAACATCACCGCATGTTTTTGAATCCATCTCAGGCCAAAAGCGCGGCGTATCAGGAATTATGGGAAAAACTTAACCGCGGAGAATTTGCCGCCGGAGAATTCCAGCGCTTTGGCAAGGGTGGCAAAGAGGTGTGGATCCAGGCGACATATACCCCCATTCTCGATGCGCAGGGAAAGCCCTACAAAGTCATCAAGTTTGCGTCAGATATTTCCGCTCAAAAATTTGCAAATGCAGATGCCAAGGGACAGCTAGACGCTATTCGTAAATCGCAGGCGGTGATCGAATTTAATCTGGATGGAACCATTACGGATGCGAATGAGAATTTCCTCTCCACATTGGGATACACGCTCGACGAAGTGAAAGGCCGCCACCACCGCATGTTTGTTGATCCGGCAGAAGCAGCCCTGCCGTCTTATCAGGCGTTGTGGGATAAGCTGGCGCGTGGGGAGTTTGATTCCAACACCTATCGCCGCATTAAAAAGAACGGTGAGGAGTGCTGGATTCAGGCCTCCTATAACCCGATTTTTGACCCCGCTGGCCGTCCGTGTAAAGTAGTGAAATACGCCTCTGACATTACCAAAACCATTCAAGCCGTAAAAATTGCAGAGGCCTCTGTGCATGATCTCTCCTCGATTGCCGCGGCAGTAGAGGAAATGACCGCCTCCATCGGTGAAATCGCCAAAAATATGAGCATGTCGAAGAATGCGTCATCCAGTATCCTCAGCGAATCAAATCAGTCGAGCACAGCCGCACAGAGCCTGAGCGCCAAAATGCGCGACATGCAAGGCATTGTGGAGCTGATCAACGGCATTGCCTCGCAGGTCAATCTGCTGGCGCTCAACGCCACCATCGAGGCGGCACGGGCAGGGGAAGCCGGCAAAGGCTTCGCCGTGGTGGCCGCCGAAGTAAAAAGCCTCGCCAGCCAGACCACCAAAGCCACCGAGGACATCTCACGGCAGATCAAAGAAATCCAGCTCTCCTCCAACGAGGTAGCCTCCAGCATCGCCAGCATCACCAACGCCGCCTCCAGCGTGGATCAATACGTCACCGGCGTCGCCACCGCCATCGAAGAGCAAACCGCCGTGACGCAGGAAATCTCCTCCAACGTCCAAAAAGTCAGCCGCTCGATGCAGTCGATTGTGAATCGGTAAGAGAAGCAGCCCGAATAAGGCTTTTTTTATGGTGGGACATTGTAGACGCTATGCGAACCTGCGAGAAGATGAAAACCTTAGTAATTACAGTGGCTGGCATACCTTATGTGTATAGATTGAAGCGAGTTGGATATTTAGAGAAAATTGGATTAGCTAAACTTTTAAAGATACTAAAACAGCTAAAATAATAATTCCTTATTGATTTGATGTTAGTTCAAAAACTTGGTCGTATCCTGTTTTGAAAACAAAGATTTTTTGAAAGGTAGTTGACTCAATTTTAGGAAGCATATTGCTAGATATTATTTGGTCTTGAGCGAAATTGATAAAATCTATCACTATTAGCAACCAATACTCATCACATAACTTATATTCTTTTGCCTTTTTTTCCTTCTCGCTAATAATTTCAATTAATCTCTCTTTATCAAGCATTGGTATTGAGTAAGCTTGAGTAAGGCGCCATTCTGCATCATCATATTCATTTGAATTATAGTAAACATAAGAAAGTTCTGGGATATTTTTAAATAAGTGAGGCGCTATAGGACCCGAATCTTTTTTGCTTAGCTGCAATACAAAATCTGCAATTCGTTCGCTTAATTGTTTTGCGCTTTGAATGAAATTGAACCCAAATGAAACCTCTATATTGCTTCCACCCCTTTCCTTATAAATTTTATGAGATTCTTTTATGACTTTTCTTCGAATTGGATCTTGACGTTGTTCGCTTTCCAGTAACTTACCGTCTTTAAGATAAAAATTTGTTATCTCTATGCCTATGTTTTTGCTAGATCTTATATGTACATCAGGAGAATCTTTATAGACAATGTCTCCTTCTGGAAGAGAGGATGCTTGCTTAAATTTCTCAAAATAATGTTTTTCAATTTCTTGCGTTCTACTCATATTTACTCAAAGCTCTTTAGTACAATAGCTTTATTATCTATTTTAAGTCGGCAGAACGAGGAAAATGCTTTAAAGCCTTATCAAGCATAGCCAAATCTTCTTTTGGAAATGGAGTAAATTCAGGAAATGACCTTGCCTCTTTTTCTGAAATGAAATTAATGGCTTCAATAAGTCCATTCTGCCAAAATAGAATAACGCTACAATTGTTTATTTCTTCGCTTATATAAGCACAGTTACCAAATTCTGGTTTGGGCTTATGTTTGGCATTAAGTTGTTTTTCATACTCATCACTAAATCGTGGAATCGTCCCAAGCGGAGAAGCGTAAGCCGTTCCATCAATAATCTCGTTTATGTAATAAACTGTGATATTAGCCAATCTTTTTGGCGTTTTTTTGAATAAACTTAATATGGACATATTTGATTTCTTTATTGGTTCGACTGTATCAGGTCATTTTAGCCAAAAAAGCTACCTAATCAACAAATAATCAATAACTTATTTGTTCGAACAATGGCGGAGAGGGCGGGATGTACTCGGCCTGCGGCCTGCGTTGCACATGCTAAGCGCGCCTTTCGCTTCGCTCGGGCTTGCTAAGCATTGTGTCGAACCCGGTCGTGGGTGCTTATCAGCCCGGCCTTTGCCATAAAAAAAAGCCACCTCGTAAGGCGGCTTTTTTTATGGCGGAGAGGGCGGGATTCGAACCCGCGAGACGGGTTCGCCGTCTACACACTTTCCAGGCGTGCGCCTTCGACCACTCGGCCACCTCTCCGCATCGGAAGCAGGAGGGATGCCAGATTGCGGCTGTATTGTCAACGCTGAGGCGCACACGCGGCGCCCGTATCCGGCAGGCACGGGGAAAACTCAGACGTTTGCGTCAGAGGGCGGGCCGTACAGCTGATCCGCCCGGCCACGGAAGGCGGTGACCATTTTCTCTGTGGCGCGGGAGAATAGCGCGCCGATCAGCGTTTCCAGCCAGCGCGAGCTGAAGCGGAAATCGAGGTCGAACTCGATGCGCGTCTGGCCGTCCTCCGCCTCGCTGAAGCGCCAATGATTCACCAGATGATGAAACGGCCCCTTCACCATGGTCACATCGATGGCCTCCGGCCGCCGCAGATCCACGCGCGAAGTATAGCTCTCGCGGATGCCCTTGAAGGCGATCACCAGCTCCGCCACCATGTAGCCCTCACCCCGCTCATGAATACGCGCCGCCCGGCACCAGGGAAGAAATTGCGGGTATTTCTCCACATCCGCCACCAGATCGAACAGCTGCTCGCGGGAATAAGGCACCAGCATCGTTTCACGGTAAGCGGGCATAAAAGGCATGGGTTGTGGTGCGTTCAGGAAGCTTGTCGCACCGGATTACGTTTGAGGGCAAAAAAGCAGAGAATCAAAAAAAACGCATCATATATTTTTGTGCTCCCCTACGCCTTTGATTGACAAGAGGAAAGATTCACGGCAGCATATCTACCGACCGTTCGGTATTTACGTTCATATATTTGAGATATTTTATGAAAAAAACCATTGGCTTACTCATACTGGCAGCGCTTGCCAGCGCCAGCGTTGCAGAACCATCAGCTCCCGAAGAGGCCAACGACGCGCCTGAAAAATGCTATGGCATCGCGAAGGCCGAAAAAAATGACTGTTCTTCAAAAGATGGAAGTCATTCATGCGCAGGCTATGCGACGAAAGACCGAGATAAAAACACGTGGATTTATCTACCCAAAGGTGTCTGCGATAAAATTGCAGGTGGTGAAAAAGGCTAACATGCTAAAGCTACTTAACATACACTGGCTACTCACGTTTATGATTATGCTGTGCATGGCGCTCATTTTTGGGCTGTGCTCGTTCAACATCTTTTTTCTGGCGAAAGCCAATATAACGCTGGTTCTGGACTTCGGCCTCACAGCGCTCGCAGATGGTGCCTTCATTGAGTTACTGATGCTCAGCCTTTACGGCATCATCAGCCTTGCCTGTTTTTTGATCTTTGAAGCCTGCAAAGATATTCTAATCAAGAAAATGCTCAACGAACACGAGAGCTGCTAAGCGGCAAATTTTTTGGGCCTACCTTCCGTGATGCCGGCGGACTTGATTCAGCTCCACCGCAAAAAAGCAGAGGATCCATAACAGCGCGTCATAAAAATTCAGAACCTCACTGCGCAAGCCCCAGATTGCCGCCAACAGGCAAAGAAATCCATAAAGTATATATTTGGCGGTAAATCGAAGTTGATACGCAGCCGTACCGCGCGTCGCCGGTCGGTGAATATCAAACTCTATGCCAACCGCGACGAGAATCCACGCAAACGCGTTATAGAAATCCAACGGCTTGTCTTCGATATGGAGTGCAAAGCGATAGAGTGCAAAAACAATCGTGACATAAGCAAATGCCTGTAAAGCAATGACGGAACGCGGTAAAGGCAGGCCGGTAGGGCGGCGGGTTTCCCATTCAAACAAAAGAAGTAATATCACCCAACCGAGACTATCCAGGGCCTCACGTACCGTGGCATGGCGTAAAAACAGGTAGATATTAAATGTGAGCAAGGCAAAAACACCGTATTTAAACAGTGGAAAACCCCACCGTTCAAACCAATGTGGCCCCGCACGCATGCTCAGGAGGCGTTGGCTTCTGCTAACTGACGGTCGCGGTTGGCCTTCATCACCGCGAAATCCTCGCCCGCATGATAGGATGAGCGGGTCAGCGGGCTTGCCGAAACCATCAAAAAGCCTTTAGTGCGTGCCGTGCGAGCATAAATCTCGAATTCATCCGGTGTCACGTAGCGATCGACCGGCGCATGAGCGGGGGTGGGCTGCAGGTACTGACCAATGGTCATGAAATCTACATCGGCGGAGCGTAAGTCATCCATCACCTGAATCACCTCATCCTTCTCCTCACCCAGCCCGACCATCAGGCCCGACTTGGTGAATATGGAGGGATCAAGCTCCTTCACGCGGTGGAGGAGGTTGAGGGAGTGGAAATAGCGCGCGCCGGGGCGGATGGTGCGGTATAACCTCGGCACGGTTTCAATGTTGTGGTTGAACACGTCCGGCTTGGCCTCAACAATCACCTCGATGGCCCCTTCTTTGCGCATGAAATCGGGGTGAGAATCTCAATGGTGGTATTCGGCGACGTCTGGCGGATTCGGGTGATGCACTCGGCGAAATGCGACGCGCCACCATCCTCCAGGTCATCACGGTCAACGGAGGTGATCACTACATGCTCAAGCCCCAGCTCGCCCACGGCTTTAGCAAGGTTCTCCGGCTCATGGGGATCAAGCAAATCCGGACGGCCCGTCTTGACATTGCAGAAGGCACAGGCGCGGGTGCACACGCTGCCGAGGATCATCACGGTCGCATGCTTCTTGGACCAGCATTCGCCAATGTTCGGGCAGGCGGCCTCCTCGCAGACCGTGTTAAGCCGGCTGCGGCGCATGAGGTCGCGCGTATTCTGGTACTCCTTGCTCACCGGCGCCTTGACGCGAATCCAGTCCGGCTTGGGGAGTTTTTTGTCTTTGGCTTCGTTTAGATTATGAATATTACTCATACACTTGCCCAATCGTCATTGCGAGCGGAGCGCAGCCATCCAGACTGGATGGCCGCGTCGGCTTCGCCTCCTCGCAATGACAAACAGGGACGGCTAAGCCTGATACTTTCCATCAAACTATTGCATTTCTTTAGAAAATCAATTAGTAAACATCGCTCTTTCACTGAAACAATAAAAAGCAACAGGATATCCGAATGGCCCGCGTCACCGTTGAAGATTGCATCGAAATCATCCCAAACCGTTTCGAACTGGTGGTGTCGGCCGCGCAGCGCGCCAAACAGATCTCGTCCGGCGCCCCGCTGACTGTCGATCGTGACAACGATAAGGACAGCGTGGTGGCCCTGCGTGAGATCGCTGAAGGCTCGGTGCAGTCTGAAAAGCTGATGGAAGAGATTGTTACCCATTTCTGCCGCAAGCACGCGCCAGAGCAGTTCGAGGCCACCCCGTTTGGCGACGAAATGAACGACGAAATGCAGCGCCTGACCGAAATTCGCAATGAATTCAACGAGAACCAGAAGATGGTCGATCTGTCGGATGAGATGGAAAATGCTGATGGCATGTCCTTTGCCGAAGAGAACATTGATCCCGAAGACTAAAAATAAGCACGATCAGTGGAAAAGGCGGCTTTCATGCCGCCTTTTTTGTACGCGAATTTTGCATCCACACGCAAAAGGCCTTATATTTAAAGTATATGATGCAAGCCCTCGCGATGAGACCGTCCGGGATGCGGCGTCAGGTCGATCTTGTTGAAAAGATTAAATCTTACGACCCAGACGCTGATGAGGACGCCATTAACCGTGCCTATGTGTTCGCTATGCAGGCGCATGGCAGCCAAAAGCGTGCATCGGGGGATCCCTATTTTTCGCACCCGGTTGAGGTTGCGTATTTCCTCACCTCGCTGAAGCTGGACACTGCCTCCATCATCACGGCCCTGCTGCATGACACGGTGGAGGACACCGAGGCAACCATTGAACAGATCACCGACCTGTTCGGCGAAGAAATCGCCGCCTTGGTGGATGGGGTCACCAAACTCAATCAGCTGGAACTGAAATCCGAATCCTCCAAGCAGGCGGAGAATTTCCGCAAGCTGCTACTCGCGATGTCGGAAGATTTACGCGTGTTGCTGGTGAAGCTGGCTGATCGCCTGCATAACATGTCGACCATCCACTTTATCAAGTCGGAGGATAAGCGCCACCGCATCGCCCGGGAAACGCTGGAGATTTACGCCCCGCTGGCGGAGCGCATCGGTATGCGGCAGATGAAGGAAGATCTGCAAGACCTAGCATTCGGCGCACTTTACCCGGAAGCGCGTGACTCCATTGTGACGCGCATGGAATTCCTACGCCGTCAGGGTGGCGCCGAGGTCGAGCGCATCGAGAAGAAAGTCTCCGAACTCCTAGAGAAAGGCGGACTTCAGCCGATTCAAGTGTACGGACGCGAGAAAAAACCGTTTTCCATCTGGCATAAAATGGAGATGAAGAACATCCCATTCGAGCAGATGAGCGACATCGTGGCCTTCCGCGTGATCGTGAAATCTATTCCTGAATGCTACCAGGCATTGGGCATCCTGCATGCTGAGTTTCATACGGTGCCGGGGAAATTCAAGGACTACATCTCAACCCCCAAATCAAACGGCTATCAATCCATTCACACTTCCGTGATCGGGCCGGACCAGCAGAAAATTGAAATCCAGATCCGCACGCTCGAGATGCATGATGTGGCCGAATATGGAGTGGCGGCGCATTGGACCTATAAACAAAAAGAAAAGGCCACGCACGAAGGCAAGCAATTCCGCTGGATACGGGAATTACTGGAAATCCTTGAGCAGACCGATGACCCCGAGGAGTTCCTCGAGAACACCAAGATGGAGATGTACCACGACCAGGTGTTCTGCTTCACGCCGAAAGGGGATATTCTGGCCCTGCCGCGCGGCGCAACACCGGTGGATTTCGCCTTTGCCGTGCATAGCGGCGTGGGACAGGCCTGCGTTGGCTCCAAGGTCAATGGACGTATTGTCCCACTAAAGACGGTGTTAAAAAACGGCGATCAGGTGGAGATCATCACCTCGAAAAATGCAACGCCTTCGCCGAGCTGGGAGCGCTTTGTTGTCACCGGGAAAGCGCGGGCGGAAATTCGCCGCTTCACGCGCATTGCCCAGCGGCAGGAATACATCAATCTTGGCCGCGCCATTCTGGTGAAAACCTTCAAGCAGGAAGGCAAGGAGTTTCAGGATAAAATGGTGGAGCCATTCCTTGCCCGCCTGAACAAAAAAACCATTGAAGATGTCTTTGCCGAAGTAGGTGAGGGCCTGCTCGGCCGTAACAAGGTCTATGAAACCATCGTCGGCGACGTACTCAACCCGCCAAAGAAGAAAACCCCCTTCCTCATCTCCAAGCTGAAAAAGCTGAATGGCGGCGGCAAAGCCTCCATGCCTATTAAGGGCCTTATCCCGGGCATGGCCATTCATTATGCCGGCTGTTGTCATCCCATCCCCGGCGATAATATTGTTGGCATCGTCACCACCGGCAAGGGCATCACCATCCATGTGATGGACTGCGACACGCTGGAGAATTACTCGGATAATCCTGAACGCTGGATTGACGTTTCATGGGATGCCGCCAGCCAGAACCATAGCTATGTTGGGCGTATCCGAGCCAATCTTTCGCATGAGCCGGCGGCGCTGGCAACCCTGGCCAACGTCATTTCCCAAGAGCTGGGGAATATCAGCAACCTGAAGATCACCAATCGCACCCCCGATTTCTTTGAGCTTCTGGTGGATGTGGAGGTAAAGGACGCACGCCACCTCAATAATATTCTTGCCAACCTGCGCTCAAAACCCGTGGTGCAGAGTGTAGAGCGCTACAGCAGCTAAATGTGCACCAAAAAGTGCTATTTGATTCCCCCTTGGTGGATTTCAGTACAAAATTAGATTATTGAATCTTCGTAAACCATCGGGTTATGCGGGAGTAGGCACTGACATGCAAACGCTGCGTCTGGGTGTAAATGTGGACCACGTCGCCACAGTGCGTAATGCACGCGGTGGCGGACATCCCGATCCCGTGGCAGCGGCTCTGCTGGCCATGGAAGGCGGGGCAGATGGCATCACCGCCCACCTGCGTGAAGATCGGCGTCATATCCGCGATGCGGACCTATTTGCCCTGAAGCAAGACGTACCTCTGCCGCTCAATTTTGAGATGGCGGCCACGCCAGAGATGCTCTCTATTGCCCGCAACGTGCAGCCGAATGCCTGCTGCCTTGTCCCGGAGAAACGCCAGGAGCTGACCACCGAAGGCGGGCTGGATGTTTTAAGGCAGGAGCCACTTTTGCGTGACTACTGTGCCCAACTGAAAGAAGAACATATCCGCATCTCTTTGTTCATTGATGCCGATATGCGGCAAGTCGATGCCGCCGTTCGCGTGGGAGCGGATATTGTGGAGTTTCACACCGGACGCTACTGCGAGGAAACCGGTGAGGCGCGGGAGAAAGAATTTGAACGGCTACGTCTTGCCATTGCCTATGCCCACGCTGCGGGCCTGGAATGCCATGCCGGCCATGGGCTTTCCTATGATACGGTGGAGCGTATCGCAGCATTGCCGGAAATTGTCGAGTTGAATATCGGACATTTCCTAATAGGGCAGGCGTTGTTTGACGGCATGAAAGAATGCGTACGCACCATGAAGCAATTGATGCACGAGGCGCGCGGATGATTCTTGGGATCGGCAATGACCTCTGCGATATCCGGCGTATCGAGCGGACATTAGAACGTTATGGCGCACGCTTCGAGGCGCGGGTCTTCACTGCGCTTGAACAATCAAAAGCTGCGTCCCGCGCCAAGGCAGGCACCCGTGTGATCGCCGGTACGTATGCTAAACGCTTTGCCGCTAAGGAAGCCTGCGCAAAAGCACTTGGAACGGGACTGACAATGGGGACGCGCTGGCGTGACATGGAAGTCATCAACCTGCCCAGCGGCCAGCCGACGCTGAAACTCCATGGCCGCGCAAAGGAGCGATTAGCGACATTGACGCCGGCCGGCATGGCGCCAGTAATTCACTTGACGCTTACCGATGAATATCCGCTGAGTATGGCGGTTGTTATCATCAGTGCAGTGCCCAAAGAGAGGGGATAATGAAACGGGAATTATGGGTTCTCTTCGTATTTCCCTGGCTAGCCTATGCTGCAAGTCCGATTGAATCCTCTCCCTCCGCATCACAAAATATAGAAAATATTAGTCAACAACTTAACGCGCCCCAGGCATCAAACGAAACGCCACTTGATGCCTCTGAGCGCTCGCAGAAACCAGCGATGCTGGAATCGCCAAGTAAGGCACTCGCAGAATCAATCCGTCAAAAGCAGGTCTCAAGCGAATGCAGTCGAAAACTTTTTTTGCAAACCCGGGTGATCGAGCAGCAACGTCGAAAAATTCAGGAACTACAAAACGCCTTAAGCAAAGCACAGGCAAAACTGACACCAAAACAAGGCACACCTGAAAAAGCCGCCAAGGCAGAAACCAATCAAACCGCTATCGTTCCTGTTACTGAATCACCGTAGGATTCAGGGTAAAGAGTGCATGTTGCACCATATCTTTGGGGCGGATATGCAGCTGTGCCGCTTCCCCCGCGCGAAGGAACATAAAGGCCTTCACTGGCAAATCCACCGAGATGAGCTTTGTTTGGTTTGCGAGGATGATCTCAGGAAGTATCGCTATAATCGCGCCATCATCTCCGAGTACCAATACATCAATCGGCTTGAAAAAACGGGCAGGGGGGAGCGTGCGCGGCTCTGCTGCATCAAACATAATCATGGTTGCCCTGCCGGAAGGCATATTGTCGAGAGATAAAAACCACTCCAGACGAAGGCTATCTTCTGCCCGGATTTCCGTATCAAAAAAATAGCGGCGCTTTTCCTTTACAGGCTCCTGTAGCGGCACAGCATTCTGCGCATCCGACGCTTGTTCCGCTGCTGTTTTCTCTAAAGCTGGCGGCGTGGGAAGCGTGACAGTAGTTTCGATAAAAACCCGATCACGCGAAAAAATCAAACCCGCTCTAGATAAAGAGGGCTGCGCCGATAAGGCCAGAGTCGCAAATACTGAAATAAGAAGCAACAAACGCATGATTACATCCGGTCAGGTGAACCATACATGATACGATCCCCCACAACAATGCCATGCCTTTGACAGCTGCCACCTGACAACTCAATGACCGCGGATACGGGGCTGGCCACACCGCGGGGCTGCTCAGAATATGGCGCGGCGGAGTGTTCAATGTGCACAATCCGGCCATCGGCTGAAACAAATAGCATATCAAGAGGAATCCGCGTGTTACGCATCCACATATAGGCCGGAGAAGGAGGCTCATAAATAAATATCATACCGCCATCTTCTGGCAATTCCGTACGATACATGAGGCCTTGTTTCTTTTCTTCAGGGGTATCCGCAATTTCCACAACAAAGGATTTTTCTCCATGTTGGGTTTGAATGGTGAGAGGTAGTTGTAGAGCAGATTCAGCAAAAACCGGCGAAATTCCTGCAAGCGCCAATAAAACAAAGATAAATATCCGTTGCATGCCGCATCCCCCCTTTATTTCCTTCATAGTTTTGAAATAAATCTTGTGCTATCATTCGTCTAGGAGGAAATGCCTATGTCGCGTGGATTTAACGGCACACGAATGGGTGGCGGCAGCAAGACGCATAAGCGCCGCAGCGCAAAGGAGATGTTCATCGCACAGATGCGAGGTGAAGATATTTACGGAGGCATGTCCGACGAAGAGCGCTATAAAAAAATCTTCGAAGAAAAACTGGAAGAGCTTCGTACCAAAGCTAAAAATTCACGTAAAGCGGGGGTTATTCTTCCTGGCACGGATCCAAATGCCGTACGCGAACTCTCAGCGTCTGCGCAAAAAGTCATCGAAGACATGCTGAATCAGCGTGCGAAAAAATTTGCTAAAGAGCGCTCCAAAATGGTGCGTGTCAAGCCAAAGGTCTTTACCGGTATCCAAGGCGGGCGCATTGATAAAAACGGCAATATCTTCGGGCCTGATAATCGCTGGATTGCCACTGTTGATAAAAAAACCGGAAAGATACGCTCACGACGCGGTGGATTCGTCATCTGTAAATACGATCCTAAATCATCCATTTGCGAATTCCGCATTACCCAGTTCATTGCCAATGAATATCGTACGCGACGTGGTAACCTGTACGCAGCACGCGGCCATGGCGGCCTGAATTACGGTGTGTTTGGTGCAGCCGGAGCGGGGATTGATGGCTCAGCTAGCATCTATGCCTCGCAGGGACAAGGCTCATTCTGGACAATGAATAGTGACGGCTCGGAAGGTATTCATGGGGCAGCGGGAGGAGATGAAAGCCTCTGGGGATGGCAAAATACGTCCGGCGGAGGCACAGGCGGATTCTGGGGCGGGGGCGACGATAATAAAGGGGGCGGATTCTGGGGTTGATTCACCCGGTTATCCCCGCTATAGCCGCTTAGATTCAACCGGATACCTGTCATGTTTGGTCAAAACCCGTTGCGACCACCCGTCACTGGCGATGGATCAGTGCTGGAAGTGAAGCATGTTTTTCCCACCCTTCAGGGGGAAGGGCCGTTCGCCGGTCAACCAGCCGTGTTCATCCGGCTTGCAGGCTGCAACCTGGCATGCCATTTCTGCGACACGGAATTTGAGGATGGCAAAGACATGACGCTGGTCACTTTGCTGGAACATGTGTCCCAACTATCATGCGATGAGAAGGGGAAGCGGGTCCGTGATCTGGTGGTTATTACTGGCGGCGAACCCCTGCGCCAGCCTATCGGGCCGCTCTGTGACTCATTACTGTCTAACGGGTTTCGTGTACAGATTGAAACCAACGGTACGCTCTACCGTCCACTTGATGGGAGTGTATCAATTGTTTGTTCGCCTAAAAATACTGGGCAAGGCTATCATCCCATTCGCCCGGATCTCGCCGATCGGCTTTCAGCATATAAGTTTCTTGTATCCACCAGAGACACTGCCTATGCAGAGATTCCTGAATGGGCAACGCAGGCACCTGTTTATGTCCAGCCCATGGACGAATATGATGAGGCACAAAATGCTAAGAATCTCGACTTTGCAACACAACTTGCACAGCAACGCGGATATCGTTTGAGCCTGCAAATGCATAAGTTGCTAGGAATCGCCTAATGGAGCGTCGTGCGATTGTACTGCTTAGTGGAGGGCTGGATTCAGCCACCGTACTGGCCATTGCACGATCAGAAGGTTATCAATGCTACGCACTGAGTTTTGCGTATGGCCAACGTCATAGCATAGAATTAGACGCCGCCGCCCGGGCGGCTCATACCCTTGGCGCCACAGAACATCGCGTCGCCCAGATTGATCTACGGCTATTTGGTGGCTCAGCCCTTACCGATGACATTGACGTCCCCAAAGGCCGGGAACATGACGCAATGAGACAGGGCATACCAGTAACGTATGTTCCTGTGCGAAACACAATCTTTTTGTCTTTTGCACTGGCCTGGGCAGAAGTACTCAAAGC
>DBAU01000035.1 GCA_002291845.1 Alphaproteobacteria bacterium UBA1002
GACGGGGATCGGCATCTAAAATATCAAGGCGGGCCGTTCCGTCCAGCTTGACGATTTCGCCACGAACCGGGACGCGTCCCAAACGATCAAAAATCAAGCCTCCGAGCGAATCATACTCCTCTTCTTCGTCCTCAGGCCTGAGTGATACTTGGAGCGTCTCCTCAATTTGCTCAATACGCATGCGTGCATCTGCTTCATAAGCACGTGAGGAAAGCTGCTTCAGCTCCTCTTCCGGATCAGGCTGGTCATGCTCATCCTGTATTTCACCAACCAGCTCCTCAAAAAGATCCTCCATTGTGACCAGCCCATCAGTACCACCATATTCATCCACTACCACTGCCATGTGCACACCGGAGAGACGCATTTGTACCAGCAGATCAATGATACGCATCGTGGGTGAAATAAAGAGGATATTGCGCACCAGTGCATCCAGAGTGAATGGCTTTTCACCCGCGATGGCGGGCACAATATCCTTCAGGTGAATAAAGCCACGCAGACGGTCAAGCGTCTGATCGTAAACAGGCATGCGTGTATGGCCATTCTCAATGAATATTTTGGTCAGCGCCTCAAGCGTAATTTTACATTCCACCGCAATAATATCGGCACGCGGCACCATCACGTCACTCACCGTAATGTCGCGGACCTCAAGGACGTTACGTAGCATGTCCTTTTCATCAGCGGTAAAGACATGGCCTTCTTCTTCATGCTCCTGAATAATTTCCTCGAGCGCCTCTTTGAGAGAATCTCCGCTGCGTCCAGCAAAAAAATCGCGGATCCGGCTGAACAAACCGCCGGAGCGCGATTCAGGTTCAGAACTAGTAGCGAAGCGAGAAGAATCGTCAGAAAGATTCATAAGGAGCGGGCTCAGGCCGAAAAAGAAGCGCGGTACGGGTTAGCTACGCCAAGCGAAGCGAGAAGATCAATCTCTATACGCTCCATAACTTCTGCTTCATCATCTTTCATATGATCGAGCCCAAGAAGGTGCAACGTGCCATGCACCAGCATGTGAGCCGTGTGATCCTGGAGCGTCTTGGTCTGCTCTGTCGCTTCACGCTGCAAGGTATCGAGGCTGATAATAATATCTCCTAATACGCGCGGAGTGCCCTGCAGATGTGGACCTTCTGGGTCTGCTTCAAAGGAAAGCACGTTAGTGGGCTTGTCCTGCCCACGGAAGCGGTGATTCAATTCGTGCACCTCAGCATCATTTGTCATAACACACGCGACTTCGAGCGGGGTATTACCCCACTCCTGCCGCCACCATCGGTCAAGCTGCGTATGCAGCACATGACGGATGATACGTTTGCAAAAATCATTGGCATGCGGCAACGCATCGTGCCAACGACGATCATGAATCGCAACAGTGATATCAAGCGGAGGCGAGTCGTTTTCGCGCATGGTAGGTTGTGAAGGCATTATATTACAACTGATACACGAAAAGTGATGCGCTGAAAAGCCCGTCCCGTCAAGCGCCAACCGACTCTATGGCCGCTATAATTTTAGCTTGTACCACCATCGTGTTCTTCCGGACGCTCACCATCGGCTTCCTCGCCACCCTGTCCCGGGCGGATACCTTTATCCCAATCCTCGTAAGCCTGCACAATACGGGCTGCCAGTGGGTGGCGCACCACATCACCGTCCGAGAAGCGGACTACGCCGATACCTTCAATAAATTCCACCTTCCGGATACAGTCACGCAGACCAGATTTTATATCACGCGGCAGATCGGTCTGGGTCAGGTCTCCGGTAATCACCATGCGTGAGTTCTCACCAAGACGAGTGAGAAACATTTTCATTTGGGTGGGGGTCGTATTCTGGGCCTCATCGAGGATAATGAACGCATTGGAAAGTGTTCGGCCACGCATGAACGCGAGCGGCGCCACCTCAATCTCGCCTTTTTCCATCATCTCATTGACCTTCTCGGCCGGCATCATATCAAACAGCGCATCGTAGAGAGGACGCAGAAATGGATCGATTTTTTCTTTCAGATCCCCCGGAAGAAAACCGAGCTTTTCGCCGGCCTCAACGGCCGGACGTGACAATACGATGCGCTCCACTCCTTTGTTAAGATACGCATATACGGCCATGGCCATGGCGATATAGGTTTTACCCGTCCCTGCTGGCCCCAGCGCAAACGTGAGATCATAATCAAACAGGGTCCGAATGTAATTCGCCTGCATGTGGGTATAGGGCCGTATAGTCTTGCGCAGGGTACGTATGTAGATGTCTCCACCCTCTTTGCGCTTTTGAACATCTGGCTGGCCTTTGATCTCTGCCTCTGCCTCATCATCACTGACAGGCGGCGCCATACGTATGGCGGTCTCCAACTCTTTCGGACTTAAGTGACCGCCTTTTTCGAGCAAGCCATAAAGGTCCATCAAGATACGCTCAGTCAGCAATACGTCGCGTTTATTGCCAGAGAGCGTGAGCATATTTCCACGCGAAACGGCTTGAATGCCTAGCAGTTTCTCTAGCTTTTTAAGGTTTTCATCCGCATGCCCATACAGTTCGGGCAGAAGGGAATTGTCTTCGAAAAAAAGATTCGTGGAATGTGGCAGGCGTTTGGTGACGTTTGCTTTCTTGACCATGCGAGACTGCCAGCTCCTTACGTTTTTAATATAGTATCAGATTGGGGAAGAATTGCCATCGCAAGATTTTTTGACTCAAAACACCCCCCATGGCGCAGCGCACCAAAAATGTGGGGCACCTCTGCTGACATTCATGCCGCCGACCGCATGCAAAAGTGCCACTTTGATTACGCAGCGCTTGCGACCGCACGACTAACAATCTGTCCGGTGACACTGTTGGGCTGACCACTGGTAATGTCCACCTCCACCAGCGTGTCTTTCAATGTAGAGGAACCCTCCACTACGACGGATTGCATCCAGGGACTCTTTCCGATGAGCTGCCCATCTTTCTTACCGGCTTTTTCTAAAAGCACCTGGCAGCGCTGCCCCACTGAGGCGAGGTTAAACGCGTGCTGCTGGCGATTAAGCAAGGTTTGCAGTAGCTGCAGGCGGGTCGCTTTCACCTCGTCTGCCACTTGCGCATCATGCTCTGCCGCAGGGGTACCAGGGCGCGGTGAGTACATGAACGAATATGCCTGTGCAAAGCCAACCGATTCGACCAGCTTCATGGTGGCTAGAAAATCATCATCCGTTTCGCCAGGAAAGCCAACAATAAAATCTGACGAGAAGGCAATATCGGGACGAGCCTCACGCAATTGATGGATGATTTCCATATATTTTGCCGCGTGATGCTTACGATTCATTTTTTTCAAAATGCGATCCGATCCCGACTGCACTGGCAAATGCAGATACGGCATAAGCTTGCGGATATCACGATGCACCTGAATCAGATCATCGGTCATATCATTAGGGTGGGACGTGGTGTAGCGAATGCGCTCCAGACCATTGATCTCTGCCAGCGCCTCAATCAAACGGGCCAGACTGGCCACCCCACCCTGCCCGTTGTCACCATGATAGGCGTTCACATTCTGGCCAAGAAGGGTAATTTCCACTGCACCTTGCTCTTCCACCATCCGTCGCGCCTCTTGCACAACAACTGCCATGGGGCGGGAATACTCCGCACCTCGCGTGTAAGGCACCACACAGAACGTGCAGAACTTATCGCAACCTTCCTGTACTGAGAGAAACGCAGAGCGCCCCTGAGGACGGCTTGCCTCAGGCAGCAGATCAAACTTCTGCACTTCCGGGAAATCCAGCTCGACAACGCCTCCCTGCTGTTTTTGCGCTTCAATAATCAGCCGGGGCAGATGGTGGTAGCTCTGTGACCCCATGACGATGTCAACAAAAGGAGCGCGGCTGAGCATGGCCTCACCTTCCGCCTGCGCCACGCAGCCTCCCACGGCAATCATCGCCGGCGTCTTGCCCTGTGCACTGCGCTCCTGATTGGCAACGCGGATACGCCCCAGCTCAGAATAAACCTTTTCGGCCGCTTTTTCTCGAATGTGACAGGTATTAAGAATATGCAGGTCCGCCTGCTGCGGATCTGGCGTCTCCTCATATCCGATTCCTGCCAGCACATCAGCCATACGCACGGAGTCGTAGACATTCATCTGGCAGCCATAGGTTTTAATATATACTTTTTTCATGTATACCCGTCTTACGGATGATCAATCTGGCCACTGCCAGGATTTGACGTTACATTTACGCTATGGCGCTATGTAGTACTTTTTTCAACGCATCGGCCAGCTCGAAATCCTTCTGCGTCAGCCCCCCCTCATCGTGCGTGGTGAGCGCCAGACGGACATAGCCCCAGCCAAATTCAATATCCGGATGATGGTTATGGGATTCCGCAATGGCACCAATCCGGTTTACCACCTCAAGCGCCTCCATAAAATTCAGATACTTGCCAGACCAACGCAAGGTTTTACCATCCGCGTCCTCTGTCCAACCTCCTTCCGCTTTTCGAATCATCGTGAGCGTACCATCCATCACAGCCTTGCCTTTTTGTTTCGTTTTCTCTTAGTTAAACGTGAAATCATTTCAAAACAATAAGGAATCATCCCTGATGGGCGCACTTTTACTTGGCATGGATACTGCGCTAGGGGGGATGAGCCTCTCACTGTGTCAGGGGCCCAACGAAATTGCAGGGATCCGCCATGCAACACGCAATGATCAGGCCGCACAACTTCTACCCTGCCTTGAAATACTGCTCCGCGAGGCGGGAGCAAATTATAGCGATCTGAGCGCGATTGTCGTAACCGTAGGGCCTGGTGGCTTTACAGGTGTGCGCATTGGCCTTGCCACCGCCCGGGCATTAGGCTTTGCCGCGGCAAAACCCGTACGTGGCATCACTACGCTGGCACTGATGGCTCAGAAAGCCACGCCAAACTGGCGCCGTTTTGTGTGTGCCCTTCCGGCAGGCCGCGAACAGGTCTATGTGCAGGGATTTGGTGAACAACCCGCCTTTCCCGAAGCATGCATGGCTTCCATCGCCGAGATCGCTACCTTAGCAGCAGAGGGGATGCCCTGCGTGATCACTGAACAGCCTTGGATCGAGGCACTTCCTGCACAATCTGAACGGTTATTTCATGATACCACCGAAAATGCCTATCTAGCCTGCCAGTGGGCCTGGCATACCCCGCAAGATACATCATGCGCCCCCCTTCCGCTCTATATCCGACCACCAGATGCCAAGCCTCAAGCTCCCCTGTTTTGATGGCGTGCTCTTTGGTTCATGGCGATAGATAGCATTGAAACGCCTTCGCGGTACGCTATAGTAGCGGCGATTTTACTCACAGGGAGATGCCCATGCCCCCCGCTCGTTCCTTTTTTTATGCTGCCTGCCTAGGCATCACGCTAAGCCTGACTGGATGCGCCACTGACACGGTGGTTGATCTGACCGCGCCCTCATTCCTTGATCAGCCGCAATATCGTATGAATGTGAGTGAAGTCCGCGTGAATGATCAGTATGAGCCCTCCTTTGATGGCGGTCATGTGGAGCATCAGTTTCCCACCTCTCCGGCACGCGCCGTTGGCATCTGGGCGAATGATCGTCTGCAAGCCGCCGGTACGCAGGGGCTGATGGAAGTTATCATCCGCGAGGCCAGTGTGATCGAAACGCGCGGCAAAAAATTTGATCGTTATGACGCCGCACTGGCAGTCGACCTACGTCTTTACGATGGTATGCATTCGATGGCGCTGGCAGAATCTAACTCTCGCGTCACCCTGTCCCGCAGCATCAAAAACACAGCGAGCATCACCAAACGCGAAGACATGTTCGCGGAGATGACTCGTGATCTCATGAAGTCACTGGATGCCTCACTGGATACCAATCTCCGCCAGTATTTTGGCAAGCACATCGTCGGCACTGTGAACCGCTAAGGTGCTGATCTACC
>DBAU01000063.1 GCA_002291845.1 Alphaproteobacteria bacterium UBA1002
CATAGCCGCGGCCCCAGACGGTTTCGATATAGTTATCGCCGCTGGAGGCTTCTGCCAGCTTCTTACGGAGCTTGCAGACAAACACGTCAATGATTTTCAGTTCCGGCTCATCAATGCCGCCGTAGAGATGATTGAGGAACATCTCTTTAGTTAGCGTGGAGCCTTTGCGCAGCGAAAGCAGCTCGAGAATCGCGTATTCCTTGCTGGTCAGGTGGACGGGCTTGCTGTCCACTTCCACCGAGCGGGTATCGAGATTGACGACCAGTTTGCCGGTGCGGATGATCGACTCAGAATGGCCCTTCGAGCGGCGCACAATCGCCTGAATGCGGGCGATCAGCTCGCCTTTATTGAAGGGCTTGGTGAGGTAATCATCGGCGCCATAGCCCAGGCCTTTGATCTTCTGATCCGGGCCGGAAAGGCCGGAGAGAATCAGGATCGGCGTGGTGATTTTGGCGGCGCGGAAACGGCGAAGCACCTCATAACCGTCGATGTCAGGCAGCATCAGGTCGAGAATGATGATGTCGTAATCGTAAATGCGGCCGATTTCGAGCCCTTCTTCGCCCAGCTCGGTCGAGTCGCAAATGATGCCTTCAGAGGCGAGCGACAGCTCGATAGCCTTCGCGGTGGAGGGATCGTCTTCAACGAGGAGAACGCGCATGTTTAAACCTCAATCCAATAAAAAATGGTTAATGCGTACATCAGTGATA
Organism: Alphaproteobacteria bacterium UBA1002; assembly: GCA_002291845.1. Classification (GTDB taxonomy): domain Bacteria; phylum Pseudomonadota; class Alphaproteobacteria; order Rickettsiales; family UBA998; genus UBA998. The sequence goes on from DBAU01000063.1 coordinate 708, forward strand.
GGCAGCCAAAATTCGAAAAGCAAGTGGAATTAAGGATTCACTCTATTGAATCATTAATATAGTCTTAATCGTTGCAATTAACAATAATTATTTATAAGGTCTTGCTCTATCATTCGCCTATACTCTTGATCATTGAAGAATGCCCTCATGATGACTGTTCGTCGTGGCCTGCGTAATGAGGCGCCATTGTGCTGATTGAGCAACAGATGAATGCCCTCTCCGGGCTCTCCCCCATTAAGCTTTACGGCACCGTCGGCAGCGTCCGGGGGCTCATTATCACGTGCAGCGGGCTGGAAAGCGCCTTGCGCGTCGGGGATCGCTGCAAAATTCATCGTATCGGGCATCTCGGAGAGGATAAGCCGTTGATGTGCGAGGTCACCGGATTTGACCGCTCGGAGGCACTCCTGATGCCGTTCGGCGCGCTGGAGGGCATCGGACCGGGCGCCAAAGTCGAGCTAATGGCGAATGATTCGACCGTCCGCCCCCATGCCGGCTGGCTGGGGCGCATTGTCAATGCCTTCGGCGAACCGATTGATGGAAAAGGCCCCCTCCCCCCCGGCCCGGCACCGTACATGGTCCGCGGCACCCCGCCCCCGGCGCAGGCGCGCGCGCGCGTGGCGGGGAAAATGGATCTCGGCGTGCGTGCCATGAATACGTTTCTCACCTGCTGCCACGGCCAGCGCCTGGGCATTTTCGCCGGCTCTGGGGTGGGGAAATCCATCTTGATGTCCATGCTGGCGCGCTACTCCAAAGCCACCGTCAACGTGATCGGACTGATCGGCGAGCGTGGCCGCGAGGTGCAGGAGTTTATTGAGGATGACCTCGGCGAGGAGGGGCTAAAGCGCTCGATTCTGGTCGTTGCCACCTCGTCCGAGCCCGCCCTTATGCGCCGCGAGGCCGCCTACATGACGCTGGCGATCGCTGAGTATTTCCGCGATCAGGGCGAGGAGGTGCTTTGCCTGATGGACTCTGTCACCCGCTTTGCCATGGCACAGCGTGAGATCGGCCTCTCCACCGGCGAGCCCCCCACCACCAAAGGCTATACCCCCACCGTGTTTTCCGAGCTGCCGCGCCTGCTCGAGCGCGCCGGGCCGGGCCTTAAAGGCCAGGGTAATATCACCGGCCTGTTTACCGTGCTGGTAGAAGGGGATGACACCAACGAGCCCATTTCTGACACGGTACGCGGGATTCTCGATGGCCATATCGTGCTCGACCGCAAGATTGCCGAGCGCGGGCGCTATCCGGCCATCAACATCCTACGTAGCGTGTCGCGGACGATGCCCGACTGTAACTCCGAAGCGGAGAACGAGCTCGTCATTACCGCCCGCGCCCTGCTCTCCACCTATGAGGATATGGCCGAGATGATCCGCCTTGGCGCTTACCGTAAAGGCAGCGACCCAGCCGTGGATAAGGCCATACAATATTATCCGCAGATTGAGGCGTTCTTGTCGCAGAAAATGGATGAAGGCACCACGCTCGAGGAAGGCTATGCCGGCTTGGCCGAGATTCTGGGCCTCAAGCAATGGCCACCGCAGCCCAAACCCCAAGGCATGCCCCTAAAGCGCTGATGTGCGCCATTTTTTTCTAGATTTTATGTCCGTTGCAGTCTATTCCCCCTGATAGATGCGTCCCAAACGCAGTGCTATTTTCATGGATTGGTCATTTGCTTCCGCCGTTTGGAAACATTAAACTTCGATAGCTAATAAGGACGCCACGCATCGTGAAGGGCCTCAAAACACTGATTCGTCTGCAGAAGAATCGCCTTGATGCATTGCGCAAGGATCTCGTGTTGCTTGAGACAGAAAAAGAGCAGTTTGAAGCGTTCTCACAACAACTTCTGGAATCGCTACATGCCGAATTGCAGGCTGCCGAAGGGATGGCTGAGATGCGTGGATTTTTTGGCGATTTTTCAGCTCGTATTAAGCGCCAGCGACAGCAGATTGCCCAGCATGTCGCTGGACTGGAGCGTCGGATGAGCGCTCTGCGCGAACAGATGGCAGATGTGTTTTCCGAACAGAAAAAATACGAGATTGCCCTGGAACAGCATACTGAGCGCCAGAAAGCAGCTGCTCAGGCGCGCGAACAGCAGCAGATGGATGAGCTGGCTGTACAGCGTTTTCACCGTCAGCGAGAGGAACGCACATGAGCCTGCGCACGGTGTGGTTTCTTTGCTTACTTATCCTCAGCGGCTGCCTTGATAATGTATCGGTGCAAAACCGCTACAACGAGGAACGTGACGAGTGCCGCAGTCAGGCTGAGGAACGCTTCAGCCAATACGCGGGAGAAGCATCTGAATTAGAAGATCGCGCCCGAAATACCGAGCTGGCCACGCTGTTCAGCCAATGCATGCGCAAACGAGGATGGACCGTCGCCACCCCAAACCGTGGTCGCGATACCGCGCAAAATCAGCCTTTTCCCGGACAGACGAATCCGCCACCAGTAAATGCGTCTACAGTTGCGCCAGCTCCCGCCACTGCCACCGCTGTGCCAGCCCCCCTGATCCTTGCGCCTACGCCAGGATATATGCCTTACCGCGCCCCGACCTCAGGCGCGGTGATCGCGCCGCCTCCGGCAGCCACCACGCCTGTTAAATCCCCCTCTCTCATAAAGCCCTCTGCCAAGCCACCGGTGAGCCAGCCGTCACCGCGGCCAGTGACAAAAGCAAAAGCAGAGCCGTCGCTCGAAGAGCCGACGTCGCGCCCCCCCACAAGCGCGCAGGAGTTACTCGATCATCACCTTACCTCTGAGCCTGCGCGCCCATGACCACTTTGTCCCCCCGCATTCGCTGCACCCGTAGGCTGGAATTTGATGCCGCTCACCGCGTGATGGAGCATGAGAGCAAATGCAAACACCTGCACGGCCACCGCTATGTGATCGAAGCCACGTTCGAGGCAACAGCCTTGGACGCTCTGGACCGGGTGATTGACTTCGGCGTGATCAAAGAGCGCCTGGGGCATTGGGTGGATACTCATTGGGATCACGCAACAATTCTTAATGTAAAAGACGCAGCTCTAGGCGAAGCCATTGCAGCGCAAACTTTCCAGAAAATCTATTATCTTAACGGGAATCCAACTGCTGAAAAGATGGCTGAATATTTATTCAGCGAAATATGTCCTTCCCTATTCGCTGGTAGCGATGTGCGCTGCGTCCGCCTGCGTCTTTATGAGACCCCTAATTGCTACGCAGACGTGGAAGCCCCCTGAGTCCGCTCATGGCTCGCGGGGAGACACGGCCGCTGAGATAGGCAACCAAAGAAACGCAGCTTCGAGCGCAAAGAAAAAAAGCCTGTGGGGCGCCGCCCTAGTTCACTTTTACGCGCTTGCCGCCGCGGCCATGGTCAAACCCGGCCTTATCGGTGGTTTCTGTATCTACCACCCGTAGGTTTTCCCACGCCCGCTTGTAGTAGCTTGGGCTTTGGGACAACGCCATGTTCAGATAGCTTTTTGCCATCACATCGTTGGATGCAAGGTGGGCGTAAAGGCCGAGGTTGTTATAAAGCTGCGGCCCAGAGAGATGTTTGCTGGCAATCTGCTCCGCCATATCCATATCGCCGGCGATGCCGTACACCATTGCCAGATTGAGATCGATCTGCTTCTGCAGCACACTGCCTGGCTCCGCCAGATCTGAGGCCTTCTCCAGCGCGGTGCGCGCATCCGGGAAGTTACGCTGCACCGCCTGAGTGAGCCCTGCATTATTGAGGACTGAGGGATTATTGGGGCTGTATTTCAGCGCCTCGGCAAAATAGATGAGCGACTCATCGTACATGTGACGCTGAACAAAAAGCAATCCCATCGCATTAAGGGTACGCCAGCGTTTAGGGTCTTTTCGCATTAATTCGCTGAATATTTTGCCTGCATCTGCAAAATTATTCTGCGCCATCATGCTCAAGCCCAGCCCTTCTTTGGCCTCTATATTATCTGGCTCTGCGGTTAACAGAGCCTCATAGGAGCGCTGTGCCAACTCCGGTTTACCGCCGCGCCGGGCCGCTTCCGCATACCCTGTCAAATACCGGATGTTTTTTCCATCACGGTCCAAAAGCTGACGGTAAATCATGCCCGCTTTTTCAAACTCACCTTTATTCATGAGCTCTATAGCCGCTTTTTCCTGCGTGGAAGAAACCCCATCAACCTCAGGCCCCGGCATGGTTTCCTCAAGAAACTTATCCAGGCCCAGGGTCGGTGCGTGGTCTCTGGGAGTGCATGCAACCATGCAGGGAAGCATGGCACATATCACTAATCGGTGACGCAAAGGCATCATAATCAACAACGCTCACAATGAGATAAAACCATTTTTCATACTCATAGCCCTGAACTAACCACTGGTGCAAATGTTTTGCTGTATTTTTCTGCGTGATCGGTTAGTGTCGCGCGCATGACGGAATGGTCAAAGTTTCCTCTTATTAAGCGCTTTTCAGGCGCCTCCCTGCCTAGCCTTGTGCAGCCGGGCAGCCGTCGTTTTCCGCACCGCGACTTACTGGGCATCGAGCCGCTTAGCGCGTCCGATATTTTGGCTATTCTTGATCTAGCAGATCAGTATGTCGCTCGTAACCAGGCGGTGGATAAAAAGCACTCCATTCTGAAGGGCCGCACTCAGCTGAATTTGTTTTTCGAGAATTCCACCCGTACGCGCACCAGCTTTGAGCTGGCGGGTAAACGCCTTGGCGCAGATGTCATCAATATGTCGGTGGCCACTTCCTCTGTCAAAAAAGGCGAAACGCTGATTGATACGGCCATGACACTCAACGCCATGCGGCCGGATTTCATCGTGGTGCGCCACCCGGAATCCGGCGCGGTGCATTTGCTGGCGGAGAAGGTCAATTGTGCGGTCATCAATGCCGGTGACGGGGCGCATGAGCACCCGACGCAGGCCTTGCTCGATGCGCTCACCATCCGCCGCAAGAAAGGCACCATCGCCGGACTGAAGGTGGCCATCTGTGGTGACGTGCTGAATTCGCGCGTGGCCCGCTCTAACATGCTACTGCTCCATAAGCTCGGTGCGCGCGTTTCCATCTGCGCGCCGCGCACCCTGATGCCCTGCGCGCCGGAGCAATGGGGCGCCGACGTGCATTTCCGCATGGAAGACGCGCTGCGGGATGCCGATATCGTGATGATGCTGCGCATCCAGACGGAGCGTATGAGCGGCAATTTCGTCCCCTCCCCGCGCGAATATTTCCACCGCTTCGGGCTGGATCGTGCCAAACTCTCGCACGCCAAGCCGGATGCGCTGGTCATGCACCCCGGCCCTATCAACCGCGGCATCGAGATCGACACGTATATTGCCGACGACATCGAACGCAGCGTGATCCTCGATCAGGTCGAAATGGGCGTGGCCGTCCGCCAGGCGGTGCTGGAGCTGCTCAGCCAATCAGCCTAACTTTTTTACGTGTCGATGCCACGCACATTGCTGCGTCGCAACATGTTCTGTTCACCGAAATTTCAATGATTAGCGTCATACTTTTGGGATGGCCACCCCTCGCAAACAATACCATTCCTTAAACGGCCTACGGGCCTTTGCTGCGCTCTGGGTAATGGCCTTTCATACCTCCGCATGGAGCGGCAACGCTTACAGTTCCCTCACCCTCTTTGGGGAAACGTACAATACCAGCTTCCTGCTGCAGGCATGGTATGGGGTGGATTTGTTTTTCGTGATGTCCGGGTTCCTGCTGTACCTGGCCTTTGTGGATGACACAAAACCCGTGCCCGCCTGGCGCCCCTTTATGTCAGCGCGGCTATGGCGACTCGGTCCACCGTACTGGGCGCAGCTGCTGTTTTTCCTCTTGCTGCCGCTGATTTCTACGCAGGCCGTGCGTCTCTTCACCGAAGGCTCTTACGCCTGGGACGTGGTGGCGTTGCAAGCGCTGATGCTGCACAAGCTACCCTTTACGCCGCAGCCAATGTTCCTCAACACTGTGTGGTGGACGCTGTGCCATGAAATCAGCTTTTATGCATTGTTCCCCTTCATTCTATACATCATCCGCCGTCTTGGCTTTGCGGCGGGGCTGGGCACCATGCTTGCAGTAGCGGTGGGAAGCCGTATCGCGCTGGTGGAGGTAGCGCAGTATGATGTCGGCGCGTTTATGAGTTTCGTGCCCACCCGGCTGGATCAATTCGGCTTTGGCATGCTGGCAGCGCATCTGCTCTCAACCCGCCCCGTCCCCCGCGTCGCGCAGCATATAATGGGCAACCCTCTGCTTTTGCTGGCTGCGCTCACGCTCTATCTGGGTCAGCTCTATTTCATCAGCGGGCAGGGATTTGATAGCAGCGCCAGCCGTTATGGCTATATGATCCACTACGTCTGGCCGACAACCTCTTCACTACTGGCGGCCTCTATACTCTATCTGCTGGTGCAGGAGACACGCTATACCCGCGCCGTATTTACATTCAGGCCCCTGCCCTGGCTGGGCGCGCTTAGCTACAGCTTCTACCTTTGGCACCTGCCGATGCTTTACCTTCTGCAACATTACACATGGGTACCCGGCGGCTATCCCGGTCAGGGGCTGGTGATTCCCTGCCTTCAGGCATTTGCCGTGAGTCTTCCCGTTGCCGCAATTTCTTATTATGGTGTAGAGCTTCCTGTCTTGCGCTGGCGTACAAGGATGGTACAACAGGCGAAATCCTAAAAAACCGGGTTCGCCATGCAGCATTTCCACCTCCCCCAACGTAACCGCGCGGGTAAAAAAACGCTCTTTACCAACGCGCGGATCATTGACCCCGCCACCCGCTACGACGAAGTCGGCGCCCTGCTGGTGGATGGCAGCGTGATCGCGGATTTCGGCCCGAACCTGTTTTATGATGGGGTGGTGCCGGAGGGGATTGAGGTGATCGATTGCGGCGGGCATGTGCTCTGCCCCGGCCTGCTCGATATCCAAGTGCATTTCCGTGAGCCGGGCCAGGAATACAAGGAAACCATCGCCAGCGGCTCAAAATCAGCGGCGGCGGGCGGCGTGACGACCGTAGCGTGCATGCCCAACACCAAGCCGCCGATTGACGAAGTGGCGGTAGTGGATTTCGTGCATAAGCGTGCGCTGGAAACTGCCTATGTGAACGTACGTACCTATGCCTGTATCTCGAAGCAGATGAAGGGCGAAGAGCTGACCGAGATGGGCCTGCTGGTAGAAGCCGGCGCGGTGGGCTTCACCGATGACGGGCTGCCGCTGATGCATGCCGGTCTGATGCGCCAGGCGCTCACCTACTCGCGCGAGCTGGGTGTCCCGGTGGCGCAGCATGCCGAAGACCTCCACCTCTCCGCGGGCGGCTGCATGAACGAAGGCGCGGTCTCGGCCCGCCTCGGCGTGAAAGGCATTCCCAACGCGGCGGAAGCCGTGATGGTGGAGCGCGACATCCTGCTCGCTGAGCTGACGGGCGGGCAGTACCATGTGCTGCATATCTCTACCGCCGAGGCCATCGATGCCGTGCGCCGCGCCAAGAAACGCGGGCTGACCAACATCACCTGCGAAGCGGCGCCGCACCATTTTACCCTCACCGATGAGGCGGTGATGGAATACCGCACCTTCTCCAAGATGAATCCGCCCCTGCGTGCTGAGCGCGACCGCGCCGCCGTGGTGGAAGGCCTCATCGATGGTACCATCGACGCCATCGCCACCGACCACGCACCGCATGACCCGGAATCCAAGCGCGTGCCGCTCTCGCAAGCCGCGTTCGGGATTGTCGGGCTGGAGACCATGCTGCCGCTGTCGCTCGGCCTCTATCACCGCAACATCATGCCGCTGATGGATGTGCTGGCCGCCATGACCTACAAGCCTGCGGACATCATCCACGTCAATGCCGGACGGCTGAAAAAAGGCGCACCTGCCGACCTCACCCTCATCGATGTTGATATGGAATGGGTGATGAACCCCAAAGAGTTCCAGAGCACGTCAAAGAACTCACCTTATGATCACACCGAGGCCAAAGGCCGCGCCATCCGTACCATCGTGGGCGGGGAGACGGTGTATCTGTTCGATACAAAGGCATCGCGTAAAGCGGCCTGATGGTGAAACATACAGAAGTGGTGGACAAGAACACCCCTCCCCCTGTTTACGGGGGGAGGTTGGGAGGGGGGCCGCATACAGCTCGCAATAAATGCACCCAAAAACGTGCTGAAAATCTTCGCGCCAACCTCACCGAGGCAGAGCAGGCACTCTGGAAAATTTTACGCCGTGATCAGTTGGGAATCCGTTTTCGTCGACAGCATCCCATTGGGCCATACATTGTGGATTTTGCCTGCCTCACACATTTATTGATCATTGAGATTGATGGCGGGAAGCACGCTGAAAAAATTGCTTACGACACCCAACGAACCCACTTTCTTGAAAAAGCGGGTTTCTGTGTTCTGCGTTTCTGGAATAATGAGGTTCTGCAAAATCCGGAGGGCGTGTATTCTGTCATCATGGAAATTTTGCAGCAGTCCCCCACCCCGGCCCTCCCCCGTAAACAGGGGAGGGAGAAATGCGCTCCCCTTCAAAGGAAAAGCAAGAAAGTAATGCCATGATCTCTAACCCCGTCATCTGCGCCATTGACACCCTAGATATTGAGCGCGCCCATCAGCTGGCGGAGACAGTGGGCGGGCATGTGGGGGCCATTAAGCTGGGGCTGGAATTCTTCACTGCTAATGGGGCTGCGGGCGTGCGCCACCTCACCCATCTCGGCGTGCCGGTGTTTCTGGATCTGAAATTTCATGACATCCCCAACACCGTGGCCAAAGCGATTGAAGCCACCGCCGGCATCGACACCTTCATGATGACCGTGCATGTCGCGGGGGGCCGCACCATGCTACAGCGCGCCATCGACGCATCGATGCGCGTGGCGGAAACCACCGGCAAAGCACGGCCGATGATTATCGGCGTCACCGTACTTACCAGCATGGACCAGGACGATTTGATGATGATCGGCGTGCGTGACAAGCTGGATGATCAGGTCAAGCGCATGGCGGATTTAGCACAGTCTGCCGGGCTGGATGGTGTGGTCTGCTCACCGTACGAGATCAGCCTCATCCGGCAGGCGTGCGGTGAAGATTTCACACTGGTGGTGCCAGGCGTGCGTCCGGCCGGTAGCAGCCATGACGACCAGAAACGCATCATGACGCCCGAAGAGGCCCTGAAGCGTGGCGCGGATTATCTGGTGATCGGCCGCCCCATCACGGGCGCGCCCCATCCGGCAGATGCTGCCGCGGCAATCACCGCGTCGCTTGCCTCTTCCCGCTGAATCGATTAAGGCTGAAAGCCCATGGAATTTTCCCTCGAAGGCATTATCCAGTTTTTCCTGTGGTTCGTTGAAGAAGCCGGGTATGTTGGCATCTTCTTGATGACCCTGATTGAGAGTACGTTTGTACCCATTCCTTCCGAGGTCACCATGATCCCAGCGGGCTATCTGGTGCAACAGGGCAAACTGAGTGGCGCAGGCGTACTGATTGCCAGCGTCGCTGGCTCAGTGGGCGGCGCGTACGTCAATTACTGGATTGCCAAGCATTATGGCCGCCTTCTGTTCACCAAGTATGGCAAGTTCTTCATGCTGACGCCGCAAAAGCTGGAGAAGATCGAAAAATATTTTGTCGATCACGGGGCGATTTCTGTCTTCACTGGCCGCTTGTTACCGGGCATCAAGCATTACATCTCTTTCCCCGCAGGGCTGGCGCAGATGCCGCTCAGGCCATTCGTGATTTATTGCATCATCAGCGGCGTGATCTGGATGTCCCTGCTGCTTGGTTTGGGCTACATCATCGGTGAGAATGAAGCGCTGCTGAAGCCCTACCTTATCAAAATCAAAGAAGGACTGGCTCTCTTTGCTGTGATTCTGATTGGCGGCTATATCGCGTATCGCCGCGTGCTAAAAAACCGGCGCAACGCCTCCTGATTCACCGTCGTTCTCAATGAGGACGGATTGCTTTGCTAAGACGCTGAATTTTTACCTGCTGCCAGCCCACCAGTGCGGCGAGCATCGCCATGAGCGCATACAAGGCCCGCAGATCCTGCGTCGGTGCATCGTTTTTCCCCACACCGGCAGCATCCACTTTCTCGCTCAGCGCATCGTGCTGCTGTTTGAGCTCCTGAATGGCATTGGTGAGCACGGGTATAAGACCGTTATACTCTAGTGTTAGCTTAGACGTAGGCAATTCTTGGTTTTTCTGGTTAGTTATAGAATCTTCCTTAATTTCCTTTAATGATTTCTCTGCATGGGCATCTTCATAGACTGTTACTAGTTCAGGGATAAGATTTTGAATGTCTTGTGCTATAAAACCTAATTTATCTTCATTTCCTGTTAGTGTTTTAAAGATTGATGGCTTGAGAGCCATTACCGTTTCAAGACCATATTTCTCAAGTGAACGGATATCTTTTTTGAAGCGCCGGTCTGATGTTTGGATTAAAGCACCATTTAAATAGCCTTGCCCATTACTTTGAACTTGAAACAGCGTTGCTGCGGGAGATATTTCAGGATTACCACTAAGCGGATTTCTATTAGTGACAATTGCGAAATAATCACCGCCCGCACCTAACGGTGATCCGTAGTCATCTCCTATTACCAAAAGAAATCCTGTATAGTTTGTATCTGCATTGTAGCGCTGGAAATACACATTATCTGTATTAGCCTGCCAACTATCAAACATCAAATTATAAGACCAGCCTCCGAGTTGATTATTTATTTGAATATTCCCATCTACGTTTAGCTTCTGTACGGGTGCAAACGTCCCAACCCCCAAGTTCCCGTTGGACAGATCCAGATACATACCTTTGTAGACTTCTGCGACTCCGTTATCGACTGGAAAAACTCTGAACATTCGGGAGCCAAAAGTTCCTCCGCCATTATCGTAAGCATCAATGCTGACAAAGCTCTCTCCTGGCAATCTAGACTGATCGAGACGAATTGCCCCCCCCTCATCAGGAAGGGTGTCCCTAGTCACTCGCAAATCTCCGAACACGCTAGCGGGTCCATTCACATCCAACATTCTTGTTGGCGATTTTCCAATACCTAGCCACCCTTGATTCGTTAGCCGCATACGCTCGGTCATAGCGGCTGGCGCAGTCGAGGCAGCACTTGGCGCGGTAATGAACGACAGATCCCCACCGGCCGCAGTGAAATGCAACGCGGAGCCCGGGCCGGTAGCTTCATGGCGCCAAGTGGCATCATCATAGCGTAAATTGCCTGAGATCACGGCATCTGGCCCAGTCAGAAACAATGAGCCAGCCCCTTGACCAACCTGTACCTGAGTAGAGTCACCCACTACCGGGGAGGGGATATGCAACGCCTGAGCCGGCGTGCCGGTGCCAATCCCCACCCGGCCAGCACTGGTAATGCGCATTTTTTCCGTTGGGTTGCCGTTATTGGAGGTTGAAAAAATCAATGAGCTGAGTTGGTTTGTTCCGTTGCCCTCATAGATGCCATGAATTTGATTCAGGCTCACAAACTGCGGGGGCGGTGCCCCGGCGGGGTCAATGTAGCCGACATCCCACCAACCGCCGAGCCAGTCGCCATTTTGAAGCACCTGCGGTGAGGTTTGTGTGCCGCGTGCATAGCGCATGGTGAGCGGGGCCCAATCATTGGTGCTCTGATAGCGCGTGAAGATAAAATCATTCCCCGCACCGCTGGGTGAAAGAGGCAACGCCAGCACGGGGCTCAGGTTATCAGAGACCACTTCAAAAACCGACAGGGGATCCTGCGTGCCGATGCCCACGCCACCCGTGGCAAAATTTCCGTCTTGACCAACCAAAATTGTATCCTGAGTGGATGTCGGAGACTCCGTCCAAAGCTCATCGGTACCGCTGCCCCCCGAAGCCCCTCCCAAGGCAGTGATCAGATATTTTGGCTTAAAGGTAATGATATCGTCAAAATAATTGGTTGCAGTGCCGTCACTAAAGCGGGTGTCGAGGAAATTCCCATCGATATCCGCATTCTCACGGTCATCCGAATAGGCAGTACCGGGCGCTCCTACCGGTGAGCTCTGGATCCCCGTGGCATGCTTAAATGCCCCGAGCCCATTGCTGCCATGGCTCACGAGAACAAACGCCGCCTGATTGGTAATCACATTCCCTGCACGATCACGTACGGTAATATTCCCCGCCATTGCAGGATTGATAAAATCGCTCCCTGTCTGGCTTTCCGTGACGGCATAGAGGTATCGGTTGCCAAATTTGTCCGCCGCCGCACTGTCAGGAAGCCCCAGCGTGCGGGTGGGAACCCCTCCAATGCGGATGGGCGATGGTGTTGTAACCCGGAAGGTGCCCGCCGGAACAGGGGCCGCAACAGTACTGCAATTCGCCACTTCAGTACCGAATAATCCATTGGTAGTGTCAACACCAAGCGACGAGACACAAGGCATGCGGCCATTGACCACCGCATAGTTCATGATTGCATTTTCCAGGGTTTTAATATCGTTGCGCGTTCCCACCAGCGATTGCTGCTGCACCACGTTGGTGCCCACCACCAACCCACCAGTCAGCAGCAAGCTGAGGATGGCCACCACCACCGATAACTCAACCAGCGTAAAGCCCGCCTCCGGGTTTCGAGAAAAAAAGCGTGGCTTGTGCGGCAGCACCATATGTAATACCTGGTTGAGGCTGTAATAAAACTAATGAATTAGACTACACGACACATCCTTAACGCCGCGTTAACGGATGGATGAGGCCTGATAAAACGCACCTCAAGGATTACACACCTGCGACGCGTAGGTCAGCGATCCATTGGTGCAGGAAATGGTCACACTGCCGCTGGATGAGGCCCCTCCCGTGCGAGCAATCGGTTGGTTGGTGCCGTTCAGCATTCTTGGCCAACTGGCGTTGGTGCAGGTGGCACTGGCGACGGTCCAGCTCGCGGTGCCGCTGATGGCCACGGTGCACGGACGGTTCCGACTGCGCGCCGATGAATCCGCCGGCTCAAACAGCAGCCTGTCATCAAAATAGGTGCCATCTTGAATAAAACTCAGCCCCCGCGAGATAAATTGGCGCGGCGCAACGCCGGCGGCGGAAAAGTCACAATTCTGGTTATCATTGGCCGTACTGGACGCACAGGTGCGTTTTTCCTGACCATTGCCATAGGCATGGGCGCCCGCCTGGTTGGGTCCATGGACAATCAGAATATAGCCTGCCTCTGTGGTGAGATCTACCGAGCCATCAGAAACGCGAATCACACCGGCCGCTGTCGCAAACTGATAGGGATCGGTCAGATTTTCTGTCACCACATAGGTGATTTTATTCCCCCACGGATCCACCGCGATGGAGGCAGGAAGCCCGAGCGTTTGAGTAGGAACCGCCCCTACACGGATTGTCTCGCCCGAAGCTGTCACGCGCTCCGTACCCGCAAGCGTTGCATTAAGCGGTGTGGTATGCACACAATCGGGCAGTTCCTGACCGGGCATAAGGGTCTCGGTTGGACCGGCAGCCGTCGCCGCAGTCACCGTCTGCTCGGGCCCGGCAGTCATCGGCGCCACACAGGGAAGACGATGATTGGCACGCTGATATGCGCGCAGGGCCTGAGAAATCAGATTCAACTGCGCCTGAGCATCCGCTTGTGAACTCCACCGCTTCTTCACATCATCCTGCAACATGAAGGATGCGGCGGCGATGCTCAGTACAATAATCAGCGCGGACACGAGCACGAGGGTAAACCCTTCTTGCCCTCTGCGGCCTGTTTGCTGGCACTTGACGCGCATGAACCCTCTGAAAGCCTGCATTTTGACAGCTTCCATATTAGCGTAAAATGGTTAAGGAAGGATTTTGCTGGCGAAGAGGAGAAAACCCACTTCAAAAAAGTACCCTTTGGTGCGGATGAGAGGACTCGAACCTCCACGCCTTGCAGCGCCAGGACCTAAACCTGGTGCGTCTACCAATTCCGCCACATCCGCTTGCTTTCTGCTTAAGGGGCCCGCACGAAAATTGCAAGAACGAGCTGCGCCCCCCGCCTCCACCCTGCCTTTTCTTGCCAATCGGCCTGTTTTTCTGGTAGTTCCTTGGCCCTTGCGACAAAGAGGAAATCCCATGGCAGAATTGCCCCCAAATTACGATCACAAAGCCCGCGAGAAACACTGGCAACAGCATTGGCTGCAGTCCGGCGTCTACCATTGGCGCGACGATCAGCCGCGGGCGCAGACTTACGTGATCGACACCCCGCCGCCCACCGTTTCCGGCCTGCTGCATATGGGGCATATTTTCAGCTACACGCAGGCGGATTTTATCGCACGCTACCAGCGCATGAAGGGGATGGACGTGTTTTACCCCATGGGGTTTGACGATAACGGCCTACCCACCGAGCGGCTGGTAGAAAAAACCAAGAAAATCCGCGCCACCGACATGAGCCGCGAAGACTTCATCGCGCAATGCATGAGCGTGTCGGAAGAGGCGCGTGCTGAGTTCCGTCGCCTGTTTGAATCCACGGCACTGTCGGTCGACTGGCGGCAGGAATACCATACGATCAGCGAGGAATCGCGCCGCATTTCGCAGCTCTCTTTCCTCGATATGTTCCGCAAGGGCGAGGTCTATCGCAAATTGCAGCCGATGCTGTGGGACCCGGTGGACCAGACCGCCATTGCCCAGGCGGAAGTGGAAGACAAAGAACTCCCCAGCTTCTTCAATGATATTTATTTTGAGGTGGTAGACGCGCAGGGCGCCCCCCTCTCCCCGGCTCAGTTCGGCAATCGTCGGCTGAAAGAAGATAGCGACGCCGAGGCGATTATCTGGCGCGAGGGGCGCTCCTATGTTGTCATTGGCACCACGCGCCCGGAACTGATTCCCGCCTGCGTGGGCGTATTCTTCCACCCGGAGGATGCGCGCTATGCCGGGCTCCAGGGTTGCACCGCCCTTACCCCCCTGTTTGGCGTGCGCGTACCCATCCTCACCGACGACACGGTCGAGCCGGAAAAAGGCACCGGCATCATGATGTGCTGCACCTTCGGCGATGAAAAAGACATCGAGAAATGGCGAAAGCATCCAAATCTGGGAATGAAAATTATTTTAAACAGAAACGGAAAGATTCAACTTTTTTCTGAAAATGGAGATCCCGGAACCCTATTTGCAATACAAGAGTCCCCCTCTCGAATTCAAACTGGAATTATTCAAGACTTACCAGAACACTCAGACAAATATGCTAAGGCTATTGATGGGAAGAAGGTCACCAACGCGGATCCAAAGCATCCCGGCGCACGTCAAATCATTATTGAGCTGCTGCGCGAGACTGGTGATCTCATGGAGTCGCGCCCGATTACCCATGCCGTGAAATGCGCCGAGCGCTCCGGCGCGCCGCTGGAGATTCTGCCCACCTATCAATGGTTCGTGAAGGTGCTCGACAAGAAGGAGGCGCTGAAAGCCAACGCCGCCGAATGTGACTGGCACCCCGACTGGATGAAGATCCGCATGGACCAATGGATCGACGGCCTGAACTGGGACTGGTGCATCAGCCGCCAGCGCTATTTTGGCGTACCGTTTCCGGTGTGGTATGTCAGGGACCCTAATTCAGAGTCCAGTGGTCAGGACGTAGGGATTATAATGGCAACTCCTGACCAGCTTCCGGTCAATCCTCTCAAGGATGTTCCCAAAGGCTACACCCTTCATGAAGTCAAGGACGGCCTGATGTATGTCACGGAGGATGCCACATCGAAACCCTATGTCCTGAGACCCGAAGCCGATGTTATGGACACCTGGGCCACATCGTCCATTTCGCCGCAGCTTTCATCAAAGGGTATTTTCGATCCGTCATTGCGAGCGCAGCGAAGCAATCCAGCCATGGATCGCCACGTCGCTGACGCGCCTCGCGATGACGAATACCCACCCCTTGTCCTCGATGCCGACCGCCATGCCAAGCTGTTCCCCGCCGATCTGCGTCCGCAGGCGCATGAGATTATCCGTACCTGGGCGTTTTACACGCTGGTGAAGGCACATATCCATGAGGGCACCATCCCGTGGAAAAACCTGATGATCTCCGGCTGGTGCCTGGCGGCAGATAAAACCAAAATGTCGAAGTCCAAGGGCAACGTCGTCACCCCGGTGGAGCTGATTGAGGACAAGGGCACCGATGCGGTGCGCTACTGGGCCTCCACCTCGCGCCTTGGCGCGGATACGGCGTTCTCGGAGGATTTACTCAAGATCGGCCGCAAGCTGGTCACCAAGCTGTGGAACGCCAGCAAACTGGCCGCCACCCTGCTTGAAGCGCTAGAGGGCACCCCCACCACCGCCGCGCAGGACGCCGCCGCGGGCATCATCACCGAAACGCTGGATAAATGGCTGATCACCAAACTGTACCTGGCCATCGAGAAGGCCACCAAGAGCTTTGAGGCGTATGAGTACGCGGATGCCCGGGCGGCCATCGAGGACTGGTTCTGGAACGACTTTTGCGACAATTACCTGGAGCTGGTGAAAACCCGCGCCTATGGCAAAGAGAGCAAAGCCGCCCAACAGTCCGCGCTCTACACGATTCATCACGGCCTGAACGCGGTGCTGAAACTGTTTGCGCCGATCATTCCGCATATCACGGAGGAACTGTTCAGCCACCTCTACCCGGCAGAGTTTGCGCAGGCAGGCTCCCTCCATGCCCGCGGCATGTGGCCAAAAGCGGCGGATTTTAATGTCGGCTCGCAAGAAGACGTGGCGGCAGGCGATGCCTGTGTTAGCCTGCTCAACGCCATCCGCAAGGCGAAGTCGGAAAAGGGCGTCTCGATTAAATACCCCATTGATGAGCTGGTGGTGACCCCGCTGCAACCCGGCACCCCGGTGGCGTCGCTGGATACGCTGATGTCACCGTTCCGGCAGGATTTGCTGGCAGCCGGCAATGTGCGTGTCATCAGCTTTGCCCCCATCCCGGAAGCCGGTGGCATAGTGCCAGAAGGCCTGGAATGCAGCCTGCACCCCCGGTTTGCGGAACAGGCGGATGTGGCGTAACGCGCTAACCCCCTTTCATCAAGCTGTAACATCGCCATGATACGCTTCTGCTTTGAGATTCAGGAGCCCTTATGGATGCAACTACGCCTACTTCATCCTCTACGGAATGGGTGCTTCACCACGCGATGACGTTTCATCGCGAAGCATGGGAGCGCTTGGATACGCTGGTGACAAGTTATGCTGCGGCGCTGCGAAACCATAGCCAGAACCTCAAGGCGACTGACGACCGTATCCAGTCGTTTCAGGAGACCATGAATTACGGTAGCCCTGATGACCTAGCCACTCTTTTGAAGCATGCCACGAAATTGCGTTCCCATGCCGATCAGGCGAGCGATCTAAGACTTATGAAACTGGCCATCCTGCGGGATATTGTCACGCTACAGCAAGCCATGATGCAGGATGAGCATTTTATGGAGAAGGTGGCGCAGCACGCCAAACAACAGCCAGAATTCGCGGAAGAGCAGCGCGATGCAGAGGTCATCAAAATCCTTCACCAGCATTTTCAAGGCCTGGAGAACAGCATCCTTGGTACGTCCGGCACTCAGGGCACGCGTTGGCAGGACAGAATTTCTGGTGCAGAACGTGGTAGTGGCATGACGCGGATGATTTAATCGCCAAGCCACTGGAAACGCTCCCGGTCAATGCGCCCGGCCTCGGAGAACTCTACGCCCTCGGCTTCCAGCCGCAGGCGCTGCAGCACATCGCCGCCACCCCGTGAGGGGGAGTAGGAGATTTCACCACGGGCATTGATGACACGGTGCCAGGGAATGTCGGTGGTTTCATCCAGCTGCCAGAGTAACTGACCCACCAGCCGCGCCCGTCGCGGTAGCCCGGCCAGCTCCGCCACCTGCCCGTAACTCGCCACCCTCCCCCGCGGGATGCGGCGGACGGTTTGGTAGATGGCGTCATGGGCCTGCGCAAGACTCAGCGGGGCGGATAGCAGACGTTTTTTCATCAAGATGTCACATGCATAGGACGTGAAAAACGGTTAAATTTACTCATAGCTTTGAAGTCAAACGATGTCTGCACCCATCTCCCCCATGGCTGAGGCCACCAAGCAGCTGGGCTTTGCCTGGGTAGAATTCATGAGAAGCGTAGAAACGGCAGCGCCCCACGCGTTGGCGGCCGTGGAGGGCCTGACGGAATTACAACCGGAACATGGCACTTTTCTTGAGCCATTAGCCGAGGCCTTGAAGCAGCTTCACGGATCCCAAGACATGCGGGAGCTGATAGAAGATAAACTGCGCGAGCTTTCTTTAGGCACGCAAGCCGGTAAAGTGAAAGCCGAACGGCTTTATACCGGATTGACCACCCTTATCATCCCCCCCACGCTGGCTAAGTTTCAGGAGGCGGATCTATGCTACCGAACATGGAAACAAGAGCACTTACCATCCGTCGCCATCAGAACACAGCTAGCGGCTGAGCACATACAAAACAACCTGGCCGCCATGCGCGCAAAGGCTATTGCCCTGGAAGAAGCGCTGGAAAAATCCCGGTCTCAACTGACCGGCACACAAGGGCAAAGGCTGTAACTAAATATCCAGATTTTCCACCTTCAGGGCGTTCTGCTGAATGAAGTCGCGGCGCGGCTCGACCAGGTCGCCCATGAGGGTGCTAAACGCCTCCTCGGCTTCCTCGGAATGCTCCACCTTCACCTGCAGCAGCACACGCTGCGAAGGATCAAGCGTAGTTTCCCACAGCTGCTCGGGGTTCATCTCGCCTAGCCCTTTGAAGCGCTGTACGGAGAGCCCTTTACGGCCGATTTCCATCACCGTGTCATACAGCTGATTCGGTGTGCGAGCGGCAGATTCATTGCCTTTACGGCTGAACGTGATGGCCCCGTTGCCATAGAACTCCGCAATGTGCGCCGCGTGCGCGTGCAGACTTTTTGCCTCGCGGCCCATGAACAGCTTCTCATCCAGCAGGTACTCTTCCGAGATACCGCGCTTGGTACGATGGACGCGGAAGCCTGCATCGTTCAGGTCGCACTGCCAACCGCCATCCGCATCGAGCGCATTGAGCGTCGTAGCGAACTCAGCACTTTTCTTCGGCGCATCCTGCGGGCCGAGGACCGGGTTGAACAGATCAATCAGCGCCGCGGCTTCCACCACCACCACCGGCATCCGGCGGGTCAGCGCGGTGATGTCACGGTGTAGCATGGCGGCGGTATCCACCAGCTGACGTAGCACGCCGCCGGTGAGCGAGCGGCCATCGGCCAGCTTCGCCTCGGCCTCATCCAGCGCCGCATCAGTAAGGAAGCGGGTCAGCGCCTCCTCATCCTTAAGGTAGACCTCGCTCTGGCCGCGCTTGGCTTTATACAGCGGCGGCTGGGCGATGTAGAGATAGCCACGCTCGATCAACTCCGGCATCTGGCGGAAGAAGAAGGTGAGCAAGAGCGTGCGGATGTGCGAGCCGTCCACGTCTGCATCGGTCATGATGATGATTTTGTGGTAGCGCGCTTTGTCGATGTTGAAATCCTCGCGGCCAATGCCGGTGCCAAGCGCCGTGATCAGCGTGCCGACTTCCTGGCTGGAGAGCATTTTGTCAAAGCGGGCACGCTCGACATTGAGGATTTTCCCTTTCAGCGGAAGAATGGCCTGGAATTTGCGGTCACGCCCCTGCTTCGCGGAGCCGCCGGCGGAGTCTCCCTCAACGATGAACAATTCAGAGAGCGCCGGGTCTTTTTCCTGGCAGTCGGCCAGTTTGCCGGGTAGCGAGGAGATATCCAGCGCGCCCTTGCGGCGGGTCAGCTCGCGCGCTTTGCGGGCGGCTTCGCGGGCGGCGGCGGCCTCGACGATTTTGCCGACCACCGTGCGCGCCTCGGTTGGGTGCTCCTCAAACCACTGGGACAGCTTGTCGTAGGCAAAGCCTTCCACCACGGTGCGAACCTCGGAGGACACCAGCTTATCCTTCGTCTGCGAGGAGAATTTCGGATCAGGCACCTTCACGGAAAGGACGCAAGTCAGGCCTTCGCGTGCGTCGTCGCCGGTAAGCTGCACTTTCTCTTTTTTGGCGATGCCGGATTCCGTAGCATAGTTGTTGATGCAGCGGGTCAGCGCAGCGCGAAAGCCCTGCAGGTGTGTGCCGCCGTCGCGTTGGCGGATATTGTTGGTAAAGCAGAGCACGTTCTCATGGTAGGAGTCGTTCCACTGCATGGCGATGTCCACGCCGATGCCGTCCTGCTCGCCTTCCACTACAATGGTGGCGTGGACGGCCTGCTTGGAGCGGTCGAGGTAGTTCACATACGCCTCGGTGCCGCCTTCGTAGAAAAACTCCACCTGCTGGCGCTCTTCGCCGCGCTCATCGGTGAGCAGAATACGCACGCCGGAATTGAGGAAGGCCAGCTCGCGGATGCGGTGCTCCAGCGTGGCGAAGTCAAATTCCACGGTGGTGAAAATATTAGGCGATGGCAGGAAGGTGACCTTGGTACCCTTGCGGCCCTCCGCTTCACCGACTACCTCGAGGTGCTTCACGGTTTCACCGATTTCAAAACGGGCGGAATGCTCCTTGCCACCGCGCCAGATGGTGAGGTCCAGCCACTCGGAGAGCGCATTCACCACCGAGACGCCCACCCCGTGCAGACCACCGGAGACCTTATAAGAATTCTGATCGAACTTACCGCCTGCATGCAGCTGGGTCATGATGACTTCCGCCGCCGAGACACCCTCTTCCGGGTGAATGTCCGTGGGGATGCCGCGACCATTGTCGGTGACTGAGCAGGAGCCATCCGCATTGAGCGTGACAGTGACGAGATCGCAATGCCCGGCCAGCGCTTCGTCGATGGCGTTGTCGAGCACTTCATAGACCATGTGATGCAAGCCGGAGCCGTCATCCGTGTCCCCGATATACATGCCGGGGCGCTTGCGAACCGCCTCCAGGCCTTTGAGAACTTTGATGGAATCTGCCCCGTATTCGGTTTCTGCTTGCGTCATGACTGCTGCTGCGGAGTTGCTCATGATTATTCCTTTGCTACTAGATCGGACTCAAACCAATGCCATGAATCCCTCAATGGCCTCGGCGGGTCGAAAAGCTTCCGGCAACCGCTCAAGTATTCCAAGCTCTTTCCAAGCAGGATTCCTAGCGGCAGCCTTCTGTTTTGAGTTCATGGATTCCGTATCCATACCCTGCAACCATTGAAAAAAAGAGAGACAAACCAGCGGCTCCACGTAACCTGACGCTTGAGGAAGCATCTCGGATGCATCATCGAACATACGATACGCCAACCCTCGATCCATCGACCTCAGCGCCATGAACCCCTTCTCGCAGATAATGCGTGAAACAAGCTCATTTCGACGACCAAGGCTTGAGACCACATCACGAGGGAGCTGCCAGGCATCAATTTTCTCGCCATGCTCATTGCCGTACGACCATTCAATCCAACGGTAAAACCCGCTGATAAGCTCATCATAAAGCAGATCATTCCAGCTTTCAGGAATGTCTTTGAACATGAGAAGAAAACTCTCTTTTTTAGCCCTTGCCTTCTTGTAAACGATTCACCGGAAAATGACAGAAAAATCGGCGCTCAGAGAAGCACAATTTCACTGTTTTCCACCCGTAACTGCAACGCCTCGCCAGCCAGTGGGGAAAAATCCACCGCATCGGTGCCGCTCATCCAGGCCTGAATCCGCAGATGGGTAATAAACTCAAACAGATGCTGGCGTCGGGTGCGATCTAGGTGCGAGACCACTTCATCCAGCAGCAACACAGGAGCACTGCCGTACCACATCGCGCGGGCTTGCGCATGGGCAAGGATGATGGTCATCAGCATGGCTTTCTGCTCACCCGTGGAACAGAACTCCGCCTCACGCTGATGGGTCTGGTGCCAGACCAATAGCGTGGTGCGGTGCGCGCCGGTACGGGTACGCCCGGTGCGCGCATCTTCCGGGCGCTGGGCGGCCAGTTGGGTGACCATTTCCTGCTCCACCTCCAGCGCGCGCACCCCTTCCTGCAAGCGAGCTTCGGCGTCTCCGGAAAGCTCCAGCAAGGGACGGGTAAAGGCTTCCTCGGAATCGCGGATTACGCGGTTGAGATGCTCCACCGCTTCAATACGCGCCGCGGCAATGGCCACCGAATGCGCGGCGATTTTCTCCTCCAGCACCGAAAGCCAGGTAGGGTCAGCATAACGCCCCGCAAGCAGCCGGTTGCGCTCACGCAT
>DBAU01000077.1 GCA_002291845.1 Alphaproteobacteria bacterium UBA1002
CGTCATATTCTTGCAGGATGAAGCCATCAGGATCAGTGATGTACATTTCTTCTGTGGCACCATGTGGACGGACTTCAACGGTGCGGATCGGGCAGCCATGACGCATGCAGAGCAAGGCATGAATGACTACAGCCAGATCATGCTACCCAACGGTCAGTTTATGAAACCAGCCGATACTATAGCGTTTCACATGTCGTTTACAGAAAAGCTCAAACACTGGTTTGAGAGTGATCTTCCTGGCAAGCGTGTGGTGATTACTCACCACGCTCCCGTCATCAATCCGCGCTCGCAGCATAGCGCCAGCCCATATATGCCTGCATATAACTCGCTGGACATGCTGCCGATTATCGAAGCCTACCAACCCGCGCTATGGGTATATGGCCACACACATGAATGCGATGATCAGATAGTTGGCGGTACGCGCATCATATCAAACCAGCATGGCTATCCAGGCTATGGCGGTAAATACAAATGCGCTGGGTTTGATAAGGCTGGGCTGATGATAGAGGTTTAGCCTGAAGCAGCATTTTCCATTTTGGAAATAACTGCAGATTTTGCAACAGCTGGGAACTGTCAAGGATTCCTTGACAGTTGAACCATTCGGGAATCCCGAAGAGTAGAAGCACAAGAATAGTCCCGATCGGGATCATTTCCGCCTCAAACAGGCATTTTTATCGAGAATGCTCCCGCTCGGGATGATTTAATCATCCACGAACCCCTGTGCGGTGAATTTATAGAGCACCTTAGCGTTGGAGTTGGATTTGAGGGGCGTATCCATTTTGTAATCGACGGTGGGGTCGATGTGATCGGCGTAGCGTGCCACCCAATCCAGCCATTCCGCCTGCTCGGGCGTGGTGGCGTTAGGCAGTTGCTTCATAGCTTCCAGATAATGACGCGTGCGGCGGGCGATTTCCATATCACGCAGCGCGATCTTTAAGCGGCGCACGCGCTGGCGCTCGGTCATCATGTCGGGTTTTTGTACGCGGCGCTTGTCATTGGTTTTGGCGAGCTGCTTGGCATCACGATCCACGGTGATTTCGGTGGGGATGTCGGCAGGCGCTGGGCGCAAAATGGGTTTGGTGGTCGGTTGGCCGTAAGAGCGCTTAGCCCAATAGCCACGCGGTGGGCGCGGGATTTTCATCTTGGTGCAGATTTTGGCAAGGCCGACATCGGACAGCCCATACTGCTTCGCCAGCTGAAGAATCGGCACCGACCAGATTTCATCATAGAGCTGGTCGCGTTGGAAGGTGATAACCTGGGCAATCTCTCGCTTCATCCTCTATCGGATAAGCTACTGGCAGCTGAGGTCAATAGTATTTTGCATTATTATTTATATTCAGTATCTTGAAGGCGCGATAAGCCATATTGATTGTCAGATAAAACTATGCTATAATCTGACAAATAAGAGGGTAATATGAAGTCTATAACCGACCAGATAATCAGCCGAATCAAACGCAGAAAGCCAGGCTGGGTGTTTACGCCAAAAGACTTTCTCGACGTTGGTTCGCGTGCTGCTGTTGATCAGGTGCTTTCCCGATTGGTGAAGCAGGGTATGGTGCGCCGCCTTGATCGCGGCATTTACCATTATCCAAAACACAGTAAACTGCTGGGCGCACTTTCACCTACGCCCGATAATATCGCTCGCGCACTCGCACCTGGCGACAAGATTTTCCCCTCCGGCGCAATGGCGGCAAATCTTATGAGGCTCTCGACGCAGGTACCGATTAAGTTAGCTTACCTAACGAACGCAACGGATCGCACACGACGTGTGGCGGGGCAGACTATTCAGTTGAAGCGTGCGCGCGTAGCATGGCTCGACAATATGCCTGACCATGCTAATCTGACACTGCAGGCGCTTTCTTACCTTGGCAGGAAAAGCGTGGACGACCAGATCATCAGCCGTTGTGCAGACATGCTGACGGACGAGGATTTGGGCGCATTGCATCAAGCGATGGGTCATATTCCCAGCTGGATGGCGGATGCGATTCATAAGATAGAGAACGTAAAACATGGATAAATTCTTCACACTGCCGGATGCGGATAAAATCGAAGCGTTTGATGAAACGGGCACTAGGCATTCCATTTCATCAGCCATTGTGGAGAAAGATTTTTGGGTATGCTGGACGTTAAAACGAGTTTTCGAGAATCCACAGATCGCGCCACACATTACTTTTAAGGGTGGCACATCACTGTCAAAAGCCTATCGCCTGATTGACCGCTTCTCCGAGGATATTGACCTTACCATAAGCAAGGACGCACCTTATTTGGCAGACGGTAAGGATCCTATGGAGGCTGGCGTATCCGGCAAGGAGCGTCAGCGCAGGATTGACGCATTAAAAGAGAATGCCCGCCGATTTGTTGCGGAACTGGCTCTGCCGATACTACACCAATCCATCGCCTCAACACTACCTGCCGGTTGGAAACTGGAACTTGATGCAAAGGATCCCGATAACCAGACCATTCTGTTTACCTATCCCAAGCTAATGAGTTACGGCATGGGCACTGGAACGGTGGGCTATGTACAACCAATCATCCGGCTAGAATTCGGCGCACGAGGTGACATTGAGCCAAGCGAGAATAAGCACATAGCATCTTATGTCGCTGAATTGTTCCCGCAGCTTTTTGATGAACCGAATAGCTCGGTGCATGTGCTGACAGCGGAGCGCACCTTCTGGGAAAAAGTCACCATTCTTCATGCACTGCGTCATGGAAAGAAAATGCGCGAACGCATGTCCCGCCATTACTATGACACCTACATCCTGGCAGAAAAAGGCATTGCGGATAAAGCGATGCCAGACGTGGCGTTGCTGGAACAAGTGGTCAGAAACAAAAGCTTGATGTTCTCCGACAATAAAGCTTCTTATGACACGGCCGTTATCGGAGGATTGCGGTTAATGCCTAAACCAGAGGCGGTAGAAGAGTTGCAGAAAGACTATGTGGAGATGGCTGCAATGTTCATCCAGCAAGCGCCTGAATTTGACGTGATGATGCAGGGCATTGCCGACCTGGAGAAGCGGATTAACGCTTAAGCATATCCGAGGATGATATTTGCGAAATCTGCACTATATTCAGCGCATGACAACACCACTCCCTACCTATTTCATTTCACACGGTGCGCCGGATATTGTGCTGCGGAATACACCCGCTGCGCAGTTTCTGCGTAATCTGAAATTGCCGAAAGCAAAGGCAATACTGGTAGTTTCAGCACATTGGATGACGGACGAGCCGATGGTGACGGCGCACCCGCACCCCAGCACCATCCATGATTTTGGTGGGTTTCCGAAGGCGCTGTATGACATGCAATACTCCGCACCTGGGGATGCACTGCTGGCGGCAGAGATGTTGAATCATCTCACGCCCGTATTCCCACTTTCAGCGCTGGATGCAAAGCGTGGGTTAGATCATGGCGCGTGGATACCGCTGATTCTTACGGAGCCAAAATCAACTATCCCCGTGCTGCAACTTTCTATTCAGCCGCACCGTGATGCGCGGCATCATTACGAAGTAGGCAATCGGCTTCGTGATCTGCGTGAGCAAGGGGTGGTTATCATGGCATCAGGCAACGCCACGCATAATCTGCGGGCAGTGTTCGGTCAGCGTTATGAAGAAACACCTGCGCAGGTGACGCGCTTTAATGACTGGTTGCACGATGCAATGATTGCGCGGGATGATGCAGAGCTGATGCGCTGGGAAAAAGCACCGGATGCGGCGTGGAACCACCCTACGAACGACCACTTCTTGCCGCTGTTTACCGCACTGGGTGCAACGGCAGGCAGTACGAACGCAGAGAGAATTCACGAGAGTTTTGATTACAGCGTTCTTTCGATGGATGCTTATCAATTATAACGCTAATCTATGCCCATGGAATTACTCACACAAACACAAGCTATGTATTTTGCTTCCCTCGCAGGGGGAATTGCCTTTGCGCTATCTGGATTTCTGATGGGCGCACGCAACAAACTGGATTGGATGGGGCTTTTCATCCTCGCGTTTCTCACTGCCAATGGTGGCGGCATTTTGCGTGATGTATTGACGGATCGCCCGCCCAGCATTCTGCTAAGCAACGAGCCGTTTTTAGTGGCGTTCTCTGTGACGTTAATTGCAGGGTTACTCAAGCTGCACCGCAAAGAAGAGATTGAGAACCGCTGGTTATTTGTATTGGCTGATGCGGTGGGATTGGTTGCTTTTGCTATTACTGGTTCACTGGTCGCACTGGAAATCAAAGCGCCATTCTTTGGGTTTGTAACGCTGGCATTCCTTACTGCGGCAGGTGGTGGCATCTTGCGCGATATTCTGGTGAATAGCGTTCCCGACGTGCTGCATAGCGGGTTTTATGGCAGCATTGCGATTGTGGTGGCGATTGCGATCTATCTGCTCGGCATGGTGCAAATGGTCAATCATGCAAGCCTGCTGGTAGTATTCGTAGGCGCACTGCTGCTGCGCTTAATCGCCTATCGTTATCGCTGGCAACTGCCGAAGCTGTAAGAAAGTAACACACCCGTATTTCACGCATCACACATCAACCGCGCACATGCGCAGAGTTGTTTGATACGAACCGCAAGTTTGGCATTCGAACCAACTGTCCCGCAAACCTCTCTATGGGACACTGGTGGGACACTCGGGCGCAAAACCTCACAAATTTTGACAATCGCGCACGAAAGGCATAATCTGAAAATGTGACGGTGAGGCTGTCGCGGTGTTTTGTAAGCAGTTGTAATAAATGGTGAAAAAGCGCCTTGAAAACTGCCGTACTCGTAAGGGTACCGTGAGTTCGAATCTCACTTCCTCCGCCATTTGCTACAATCGTCGAGATTTTCGAAGTTGTTAAATGGGAAATTGTAGGAATAACAGAGGGTTTCACCTTTGAGTGTTAGGTTCGAAAACACGAAATTCAGCAATTCCCTTTTTTCTTCTACGCTCGAACTTAAGAACGCCTTGTGCGCTCCCATAGCCACTTTCATCAGTTTTTCCATCGTGCTGCCGAACATGTTGTCGGCATCATCATAGGCGTGGATCAGGTTCACCAAATCATGCTGGCGCTTCTTCAACTGCTCCCGCTTGGTGCGGTAATCCTCCGGCGGCAGCACGCCCTCGGCCAGTAAATCCACCAGGCGATCCAGCTTTGCCTGTATCTCGCTATGCTCTTTCTTGAGCAAACCGACTTCGCGGTTATGCGATTCCTGCTTGACCTTGTTTGCTTCCTTCACCGCCGCAATCGCTGCCGTCATCATCTCATGGTCTTTGATGGTGATCCGCTCAAGCGCGGCCTCCACCTGCGCGGCAACCTTATCCTCGCGTACCCAAAACTTCTTGCTCGGGTTCTCGGGGTTCCAGGTAACCAAGTAAGTGAACTCGGCTGTCGTGCCGTTTTTGTAGCTTTTCTTTTTGGTGTCCGAAGAAACCACCCTGCCGGTGACGGCGCAAGTGAGCAGCCCTCTGAACAAAAAGTCTTTGCCGCCGTACAGGAACGGCTTCTTTTCCCAGCCGCGCAATACGGCTTGGCAATCTTCCCATACGTTTCGGGAAACAAGGGGTTCGTGGCAATGCTGCATAATCTCGCCTTTTATCAGCATATCGCCATAGTAGAAAGGATTCTGTACGATGCGATAAAGGGTCGATTTGTGCAATTCCACACCGGCCTTGCTACGCAGTCCCCACTCTTTGCAGCGTTGCTGCATTTGGCCGAGCGTGTATGCGCCGGAAGCGTATTCGGTGAACATGCGCTTGAGCAAAGGTGCGCGAAGTTGATCCACCACGATGACACTGTTGCCGCGTTCATCGCGTTGGTTCAGGTAACCAAGCGGCGCGGGTCCGTACCATTCGCCTTTTTTAATCTTGTAGTCGATGCTGCGCTTCACGTTTTCGGAAAGCTGCATCACGTAACTTTTCGCGCCAAGCACACAGAAGTCCCAGCGCATGTGATCCGATGCGCTGGCTTCGCGCCCGATAATCATATTTTCACGGTAGAAGTGCAGTTCAATTTTATCCTTCCGCACCAATTCATCCAGGTAAACGGAATCTTTGAAGCTGCGCTGAACGCGGTCAACCGCATCGGCAACAATCGCCACCGTGCCTTTTTGCCGCTTGGCGAAATCCAGCATCTCCATGAATTTTTTACGATCACCGCGTGTTGATGACTCGGTGATGGTAAAAATTTCCAGGATGTCGAAGTTTTTCTTGTCGCAGTAACGTATCAGGCGATCTCTTTGGGCATCAAGCGAGTGACCATCTTCCTGGTCTTTCGAGGATACGCGAACCAGAATAATCGCCTTGGAAACAGCGCCTGTTTCTTGAACCTCGAATTTTTGCTTTCTGCCTCTCACGTCTTACTCCCTTCCATCATGCGTTTGCAATCTGGTGATCGGGGAGTTGGAAAACCGGAATGTATCGGTTATGCACGCCTTTAGCCGAAGCCTGAACATGCGCGTACATCTCCCCGACCATAGGGATAGAGGCCGAGGATACATCACTCATGGGCTGATGCACACCCTACATTCAAGGAGTTTCCACACTCCACGCCAGCGTATAACCAACGCATAAAAAGATTACTATATTCCAGCTGGTTAGCAAGAACTTCCTTTTCGCTTTTTGCGTTTACTCGGATCACGAGTTCGCAGTAGCCCATGAGGTTACGTGCCAGCCTGTGTGCTTCCTGGTCGCTGATCGCGCCGCCGTGCCGCTCTTTGATGAGCGCAACGAGTTTATCGTATGCGGTTGTTTCGGGTGTCATGCGTGCGCCTCCAGATTATTCGGGCGCACCTGTCGCGAGCATATTGGGAAGTATGCCAGAATTTGTCCGTTATGTCCGCTGTAAAAATGTCCGGTCATTTTTGGCCGCTCCTATCCGTTGAGTTGGTAAGTGATTTTCAGCAAGGCCAGCGTCCACAATTCCCTGGCTTTGGTTTTGCCGATGCCCATGCGCCAGCAGATTTGCTTCCAGCGAACGCTCTCCGCACGTAGCCAAATGATCCGGCGTTCCTCTTCGTGTTCGAGCAGGAAAATCCAGGTGAAGGTTTCTTCCATGCGACTGATGGCATCAGGCAACGGTGGTCCGAGACGCAACGGCATCTTCTCCATTGCCATTTGTTCCCACACCGTGCGAACGATGGGTGGCCATACGTTGAAAAATTCCTGGCCTTGCTGCTTTGGCAGGCGGCGCAACGTCCGCACGGCTTCTTCAAAGCGATCCGCCACTTCGGTTACAGTCCAATCTTTTCGTGTGCTTTTAGCCATGCAGTCCTCCGCTTTGTTGGTTGGTGCCGGAAAGCGTGAGACGCAAACACCCGCCCCTGAGGGGAAGTGTCCGCCGCAGGTGGCGGCGTACACCCCCTATAGGGGGTGGTAGTGGCGCACCATAACTTGCTGACCAGTGAAATATCTTGGAAACACAACGCCCAAACTTGCCCGAAACTTGATTTTCAGTGATGGCGCGAAGCGAGCCACCCCCAAACTTGAAACCCAATAATTTCAAGGGGTCTATCGGGTATGTTTGGGGGATACCCAAACTTGAAAGCCAAGTTTGTAAGTTTGGAAAACGAAGTTTGGTACTTTCCCAAACATGGTGTTTTTGTTGATGGTTTTTCATTGTTCCTCCTCTGGGTAAGTCCAGTGATGCGGGTCTTGCACCTCAAGAAACGCACCTGTTCCTGGAAATTTGTAATGGGTGGGGATCACGGGAATGATTTCCCCGTCTGCCGTTTTGAACTCCATGTCCTCGACACAGAGCAGCCCGAATTTGGAGCGGGTTTTCTTTAAGCCTAATTCCGCGTATTTATTGGTGAAGCGGATGTAGCCTTGCGTTGCCAGCACACCGAGCCGCTCATAAAGCGAGTCCTTGCTGCCCAGGTGATGTTTGCCTTCATACGCTTCAGCAAACTGGTTCATCGTGTACAAGCGTCCTTCTCTGGCCTCAGAGAACAGAAGCTGAAGGATGACGTTGTATTTGCGCCTGCGCTCCGCATCGAGCTTGCGCCCCAGTTCTTTAGCCACCAGGCGCTCGCTAATGATGTTTTTGGCAATCCAGCGCCCATCCACCTTTTCAATGATGCAGGGCGGAATCTCGGGACCGTTACGCAGTTCCGTGAATAGCTGCCGCTCGGGGCTTACCTCGTCAGGCCGAAACAGAATAAGGCCGGAGTCATAAAAGCCGCGCAACGCACTCGCGCCCGAAATGGCTTGAAGTGGGTCTTCCTCAAACTGCTTTTTTCCCTGCTTGCGGGTGTGGTGTACGATGATGATGCCTGCTTCGGGATTCACCAGATCGCGCAACCGTTCCCCCCGCTCATGCAGGAAGAACATCATCGCGCTGTTATCATTCTCCGAAGCGTCAGGCTTGCCGCCGTCGAATACATTGCGGATCGGGTCAATGCAGATGACATCAGGCAGGCGCTTGCCGAAGCGGGTGCGGATATGCTCCGCGCAACGAACCACGCCGTCTTTATCCAGAAGCATCCGCAAGCGTGGCGTGATGAACATATTCTCAGCGGCGCGTTGCTTGATGTCGTTGCCGATAGCAAGGCTCTGAATACGTTCGCTCACGTAGTAGCCGTGAATCTCCATTTGCAGATAGAAGATGCGCAGCGGCTCGCGGGGCTGCATGTGCAGGAATTGCTCGCCTGCGGCCATGTGAAGGAACATGGAGAGCAGGAAATCGCTTTTACCTACCTTCGGCGCACCGGCGAACAACATCACACTGTTGGGCGTAAGAATGCGCGGGGCGATAATGTCCGAAGGCACAGCTGGCGGATTGTCCAGCAAATCAGCAAGCCGATAGCTGATGATGTCCGGTGCTGCTGCTTGGCGTTCCTCCGGTGGCACGTATGCCGTGGGTGCGCCGTATTTCTTCACCTGGCGCAGTTCAAGCGCCAGCGTTCTTTGGATGCTCAGTGGACTTTCGGTAAAGCGAATGACAAGAACGGTTATATGGAAATCGCATCGGTTCGCGTACACAGGATCATAGCAACCGCATTCCACGGTCATCCGCCAACGCAAGAGCATGTCGTTGACCATATCGACACCAATCGCCGGAATAATCGCCCTGAAAATCTTCGGTGGCTGACTCGGCTGGAGAATGTTCTAAAAAATCCTATAACAGTGAAGCGAATTGAGTTCGCATGCGGCAGCATAGAGGCCTTTCTGGCTGACCCTTCAAAACTGCAAAGCAATCTTGATCCAAATTTCCAGTGGATGCGTACCGTCAGCCGGGAAGAAGCTAAAGCCTGCATGGAGCGGATGCATATTTGGCTTAAGAACGACACTCCTTCTACCGGTGGTGCGTTAGGGGATTGGGTATTTCAGCCTATCACAGACCAAAAACAATTTGCGCCAAGGGCGTTAGAAACTCACACCGTAGCAAGAAAAGAACCATTGCCCGCCGAACAACGCAAATGGGACAGGCCTTCTGAATTTTCAGCCGCAAAGGTCTTTGAAGAGCCCTCTGATCTGGTCATGGCAAGGACACCCGGCGCTGCACAGCGCAAGTGGCGCGTACCTTCGGAGTTTCCATGTTGCCCGCTTGAGCATGGACAAGAACCAATTGCTACATATGCGGCACAGCTCGAAACAGGAGCAACGTTTGCACAAAATGACTTTTCGCAGTCCGTGGTCGTGGCGATTGCGATAGCTAATGATCACCAGTCACTCTGGGTCATGTGTGAACAGGCAAGAAATGCTGTCAAACCGTGGTCGCTTGCCCAGATTACCTACGAGGATGGCCTGTATATACATACCAGCCTTGGAACCTTCTTTGATAAGATGGGAGCAGAGAAATATTTCTGCCTTGCACAGGGACTGGAATGGACTGGTGGGGATTCGATTGATGACTACTGCTAATTTGCAACCATAGGCGGCTAAGATGCGTGATATTGAAGGCATAGAAAAAGCACTATCTGTACTCGCACCACATATGCAAGAGGTGGAGGAAAGCTTTAATCATGAAAACCAAAAATTTGTTGCTCTTATGGAGCGTTCCTCTGGTTTGATGGGACGAATCCTAGAGTGCCACTTAATCGTTGAGCATTATCTAGAAAAATATCTGCAAGACGAATATGGTTTACGTGAAATTGCATCAGCAAGGCTTACCTTTTTTCAAAAGGTATCTCTCATTGATAATAATGGTCGAGCCTCATCTTTCGTAAAGCCGGGCATTATTGAACTAAACAAAATCAGAAATAGATTTAGCCACAATTTAAGTGCGTCATTCTCTGACGATGACATCCCAAATATTATAGAGATACTAAGGCTATCCCGCCCTAGCTTAAGTGCAGATTCGATAGGAAAAATTGAGGCATTCACCACAGTCGCATGCACTTTTCTTATTGTACCGCCACCAGCTCTGAAATTATTGTTCCAAGAGGCTTTCCACGATATTTCAGTTGTCATACATCAAGACGCAGAATCAGCAGGGTAGTTGTCCCAAACTGAGCCGCATCCGCTCAACCATCTGATTCCACACGCGCCGATTCCTTTTTTCATCCGTGTTCGAACAAGTTGAGCGTTGCACGATACCGCCATGTTTTTAGTTTCTCGCCATGCGAGGCGCATTCTACGAATATAAAGCTTTTGAATCTGCGTTGTATGATAGCAGCACACGCTTTCTGAGTCTTAGGGAGGGCAATTTATTCTATATGATCCTGTTTGTTAGGCTCTTGTCCGCTTACGTGCACGAATAGTTTTTCTTGCCCTTAGCGCACGAGGTTTATAAAAGTAAGAGCTTATACATTATTCCTCGGTCTTATTGCCTTCTATGGACGCACCTCATCCTTTTGCCGCACTGAAATCCCATTCTGTGACCGTTGCCTCTTTTCTCAAGCTGGTCGCCAATAGCAATCGTTTGCTGGTGTTGTGTCGACTATCAGGGGGCGAGGCATGTGTCAGTGAACTGGAAGAGGAGTTAAATCTCTCACAGCCAGCGCTCTCACAGCATCTCGCGCGCCTGAGACAAGAGGGTGTCTTGGAGACTCGACGGGATGGCCAGCAAATTTACTACTCTATCAGCGACCCCCGTATCGAGCGCATGCTTCCTTTCCTACAAGAGATGGCGGCGACCTTGGATGAGCCAACTCCATAGAGTGTTTGTTTCCTTTTTTTCTTCTGGAGTCACCCGGATGTTTCGAATGTTCTTTTTGGGCTTAGCTGGCGCCCTCTTGCTCTCAGGGTATGCGCGTGCTGAGCCATTACGTTACATCATCGATAGTTCGCATACCGATATTGTATGGCATGCCGACCATTTGGGCTTTTCAAAATCTATTGGAGAATTCGCGCGTAGCTCTGGCTTCATCATCCTTGATGAGTCCAATCCTACGCAAAGCCACGTAGAAGTTGAGGTGGATCTCGGTAGCATCCAAACCGGTGATGCAGAGTTTGATGCACATTTGAAATCCAATGATTTCTTTTTTGTGGAGCAATATAAAGTAGCGCGCTTTGTTAGTAAGAATGTGGAAATCACCGGTGACAAAACCGCACGCGTGGAAGGTGACTTGACCCTACACGGAGTGACCAAGCCCATCGTACTGGACGTCAAGCTAAATAAAATTGGTAAAAATCCATTCAGCAAAAAAGAAACCGCTGGTTTCAGTGCACGCACCAAAATTTATCGCTCCCAATTCGGAATCACTTATGGCCTGCCCATGGTGGGTGATGAAGTCGAGTTAATCATCGAAGCGGAAGGCAATTTGCAAGCCCCGAAAACCAAACCATAGGGCACAGGGCGTTTCATTTCCCCTGCCCTATGGCTTAGATAATTTAAGCGGCTTGCTGAGCATCGGGAGTAGCATTTTCTTCAATTGTCAGCACTTGAGATACCGCATGAATAACCGCAGCAATACGTAGCGCTGACTGTACAGCCTGACGGCTCACTCCTAGTTTTTTCAATCCCTCAGCATGCGCGTTAAGGCACATCTGGCATCCATTCACCGCAGATACCGCCAGGCTGTAGATTTCAAAATCTTCTTTACTGATGCCCGGATCACGCAAAATATTCATGCGTAGATTGGCAGGCATTTTCTTGAACTCTTCATCATGCAGCAGATCAAGCGCACGATAATAGATATTATTCATTGCCATAATAGTGGGAGCGGCCCGCGCACCCTGCTTATCCGCTGCACTCAGCGTTGTAGTTGATTCATGCTCCAATGCCTGGATGAGTAAAGGCTGGTGCGTTGCATACGCAGATGCCAATGCACTTGCGTGAATCTGACGCAGATTAAGCCCCGGCGCCCCCTCCTCGCTTAATACGGCGCCAAGATTTAACTTCATATCACGTGCATAATCCGGCAAGCGATCTCGTATGGTTTGGATAGTCATTGTGTGATTCCTTTTCTATGATTAAGCGACTTGAAGTGTTTGTTGACCCTTCTGCCAGTTGCATGGGCATAGCTCATCTGTTTGCAAGGCATCTAATACGCGCAGCACTTCCTTGGCATTACGACCGACGTTCAGATCTGTGACCATGGCAAAACGGATGATTCCCTCCGGATCTACAATGTAAGTTGCGCGCTGGGCCACACCTTCTTGCGGATCAAGGATGCCCAGTGCAGAGGATAACTCACGTTTTACATCGGCAAGCATTGGGAACGGCAGATCTCGTAGCTCTTCTTTATGCTGTCGCCAGGCAAGATGCACAAATTCTGAATCAGTACTACCGCCTATCACTTGCGCATCACGATCCAGGAATTCCTGATTCAGCTCACCAAACGCAGCAATTTCTGTAGGGCATACAAACGTAAAATCTTTAGGCCAGAAAAAAAATACCTTCCATTTACCGGGATATGATTGATGCGTAATTTCTGTAAAAGCCGTATCCAGCTGAGTAGAAATAGTCGCTCTAACAGAGAATTCAGGGAAACGAGAACCGACACCTAACATACATGACTCCTTTGGCTGTGGGGTGGTTGGTTATTATCTTGTCCCTTTTCTACTTGAAGTGTCTATTTAGCTGAAATATATTGTTACTATAAAAACGATATATAAAAGCTATCATGAATCTACGCGATCTTCGCTATATTGTAACGGTTGCTGATACACGTAACTTTAATAGAGCGGCAGAACTCTGTTTTGTCAGTCAGCCGTCACTCAGCAAACAAATCCAAAAAGTTGAGGAAGAGCTAGACACAATTATTTTTGAGCGCTCCAATCGCCGAGTGGATGTTACTCAAACGGGTGAGAAAATCATCGAGCGGGCCAGGCGCATTCTTGATGAGGCAGATGCGATACAGCAAATTGCCAAAGAATCGCGTGACCCACTAACGGGCAGTTTCCGCCTGGGGATTATCCCAACGCTAGCCCCTTATCTTTTGCCACGTATTTTACCCATACTTAAAAAACATCTGCCGCATATCACGCTCTCATTAATTGAGGGACAGACTGATAATCTTTCAAGACAGCTTGAGCGTGGAGAGCTGGATGCCATTCTCTTAGCATTGCCTTTAAAAAATGATCTCTTCCATGAAGAGATTTTGTTTCAGGAACCTTTCTACTTAGCAGTCCCCCACGCGCACGCACTTGCGAAGCGTAAGCGCATTACCCTAGAGGATCTACCTGACGATGACTTGCTTTTGCTGGAAGATGGGCATTGCCTACGCATGCAAGCCATACAATTATGCCGTGATGTGCGTCAGCAGAATGTCGAACAATTCCGTGCAACGAGCCTTGAGACCCTACGTCAGATGGTCGCATCCGGACACGGCGTAACGCTTATGCCTGCGCTGGCTGTAGATAAACATGCACGCTTAAGCTATATCGCATTTAAAGAGCCGCTTCCCACAAGGCTTATTGGACTTAGTTGGCGTAAAACTTCACCACGTAGCATTCTGCTCGAGCGTATCTCGCATTTGATACGAA
The DNA here is from genome assembly GCA_002291845.1 of Alphaproteobacteria bacterium UBA1002. Taxonomy (GTDB): domain Bacteria; phylum Pseudomonadota; class Alphaproteobacteria; order Rickettsiales; family UBA998; genus UBA998. Next base: position 13,840 of record DBAU01000077.1, read on the forward strand.
AGGAGATGAAAGATATGCCGCGTAAAGGTGTTCAACCGATTCCATTGGAAGCATCAGGTCGCTATCGTTGATCCGGCGTTTGCTTTAACTCGTCTTCTAATACTTTTTCCCGCAACTTTGGAGAGCCGCTACGTTGCGCCACCAGCGCATACACCACGGGCACAACAAACAGCGTCAATACGGTGGAGAACAAGACCCCCGCAATCACCACAATCCCAATCACGGTGCGCGTTTCTGAGCCAGCACCACTGGTGAGCATTAAGGGCACGGCGCCCATGACAGTTGTTACGCTCGTCATGATGATGGGACGCAGACGCGTGGAGGAAGCCTCCAGTATCGCTTCTTGGTAGGCGACTCCCTGGTCTCGCAGCTGGTTGATGAACTCCACAATCAGAATGCCATTTTTTGTCGCCAGACCAACCAGCATGATCATGCCAATCTGGCTGTAAATATTGACCGTGTATCCCCCCATCCAAAGCCCCAGCAGCGCCCCGGCAATAGCCAATGGAACAGTAAGCAAAATCACAAACGGATGAAGGAAACTCTCAAATTGCCCCGCCAGAAACAGATACACCACAATCAGCGAGAGCATAAAGACAAGTGAAACAGATGAGCCGGAGCGCTTATACTCAAGCGATTCGCCTTTGTAGTCTATTTTAGCCTCAGGGGGCAGTACCGCCTTTGCACGCTCCTCCAGAAAGCGCAGGGCTTCACCCAGCGTGTAACCTTGTGCGAGGTTGGATTCGATACTGATCGCCCGCACACGGTTGTAACGGTTAAGAGTCAGCGAGTCGGCATACTCCTCGGTGTGTACAAGGTTAGCGAGTGGAATCAAGCGGCCGCTGCGCTCTGAACGTACATAGATATTCTCAAGCGTGGAGGGATTGCGCTGCAGCGTGCGCTCGCCTTCCACAATGACATCATATTCCTCTCCGCGATCAATAAAGGTCGTCACCTGCCGCATGCCCAGCATGGTTTCCAGCGTGCGCCCGATCTGTTCCATCGATACGCCAAGGTCGCCTGCGCGGTCACGGTCAATACGGACGCGCAGCTGCGGCTTGGTTTCTTTGTAGTCATAATCAAGGCCGACAAGCTGCGGATTCTTTCGCGCCTCTTCCATCAGCAAATCGCGCCAGCGTGCCAGCTCCTCATACGATGCACCCCCCAGGACGAATTGCATCGGCTTTTGCAAGCCCACCTGCCCCAGCCCCTGCCGCATGATGGGATAGACATTCACCCCCGGCAAATCACCGAGGCGGGCGCGCACATCATCCATAATCTCCCACGCCGAGCGCCGGTTGGACCAGTCATCCAGAATCACAATAGCGATACCATTGCTAAAGACATCCGTATCACCAAACGAGCGCGGCGCACGAAGCAACATGCGATCAATCTCGCCATTCTTCACCATGGGCATCAGACGCTCTTCAATGGCCTCCAGATGCTGCGATAAATATTCGTAGGTTGCCCCCTCCGGACCGTTGATGAGCACGAAAAACGAGCCACGGTCTTCCTTAGGGGCAAATTCATCCGGTATTACCTGAAACAAAAACGCAGCGAGCGCGCCGATGAATGCCAGCCCCGCAAGCGTCAGGCGCGGATGATGTATGCTTTTTTCCAAGGCACGCAAATAGCGCAACCGGCTACGCTCAAACGCAGCATCAATACGCTGCGTCAGCCGCCCATGGCTGGCGCCTTGCGGCGCGAGAATCAGCGAAGAAAGCATGGGCCCGAGCGATAACGCGACCAGCGCAGAGAAAAGCACTGCCGTGGCAATCGCCACGGCAAATTCAGAGAAGAGGCGACCGACCGTGCCTTCCAGAAATGTAATCGGCACAAACACGGCCACGAGAACCAGCGTCGTCGCGATGACCGCGATCCCCACCTGCCGTGCGCCGCGGAAGGAGGCTACCAATGGGGACTCCCCCAACTCGATACGGCGATAGATATTCTCCAGCACCACAATGGCGTCATCCACCACCAGGCCGATAGCCAGCACCAGTGCCAGCAGCGTGAGCAGATTGATGGTGTAGCCCAGCGCCCAAAGCACAATGAAGGTAGCGATAATGGAAACCGGCACACTCACCGCCGGAATCAACACAGCTCGCCAATTACCCAGAAACAGATAAATCACCAGAATCACCAGCGCGATGGCGATGGCAAGCGTGAGGTAAACCTCGTGGATGGCACTTTTGATAAAGACCGAGCTGTCATAGCTGCGCTGAAAGCGCATCCCATCCGGCAGACTTGGGGCCAACCGCGCCGCCTCGGTTTTGGCACGCTCCGCTACTTCCAGCGTATTGGCCGTAGACTGCTTGATAATGCCGATGCCCACCATCGGCTTACCGTTACCACGGAAGAAATTACGCTCCTCGCGCGGGGCGATCTCTACCCGTGCGATATCACCCAGCCGGACAAGGTAGCCATCCTGGCCTCGGCGTAGCACCAGTTGCTGGAAATCATCCGCGTTTTGATAGCCACGCTCCAGCCGCACGGTGAAATCGCGCATACGTGATTCCACATTGCCGGCAGGCAGCTCAATATTTTCAGCGCGCAGCGCATTTTCGACATCCTGCACTGTAATATTATGCGCCGCCATTGCTTGTCGGTCGAGCCATACGCGCATGGCCTGCTCCAGCCCGCCGCCCAGCCGGACGCGCGCGACACCATCCAGCGAGGAGAAGCGATCGACCAGATAGCGATCCGCGTAGTCCGTGATCTCCATCACCGACAACGTGTCACTCTCCAGATTCAGCCAGAGAATGGGATCGGCATCTGCGTCGACCTTCTGAATCATCGGCGCTTCGATCTCCCGCGGCAGATCCGTCATGGCACCAGAGACACGGTCACGCACATCATTCGCAGCATTATCGATATCGCGCTCAATGGTGAATTCGATCGAGATGGTGGAGCGTCCGTCCAGCGATGAGGAAGCAATCGACTTGATGCCCTCAATCCCCGCCAGACGCTCTTCGAGCACTTCGGTAATGCGCGTTTCAACAACACTGGCGGCTGCGCCCGGATAAATTGTTTCAATGGAAACCACCGGCGGATCAACGTCCGGATATTCCCGCAGCGGCAGTTTGGCAAACGCCACCATGCCGAATACAATCAGCAGCAGGTTGATGACACTTGCCAGAACGGGACGTTTTACAGAAAGATCGGAGAGAAGCATCGGATGCCTATTGATCAGTCGTCATTGGGGCAGGCTGTACCCCATCTTCCGTATGCGCCTCAACTTCCTGTCCGTGACGGATGTTCTGCTGGCCGCGAACAACCACTGCGTCTCCTTCGCGCAGGCCATCTGTTATCTCAACACGCCCGTCACGCCGCTCGCCCGTACGAACCTCCACGCGCTGCACCGTGCGGTCGTCACCCACAACAAAGGCATAGACCGTTTGGCCCTGCAGCAACAGCGCCTCCTCCGGTACCGTGACGGCCTGGCGCGGGTTCTTTTGTAGGCTAACGGTCATCAGCATCCCCGGCTTGAGGTGATGCTGCGGGTTTTCGAGCAATGCACGCACGATCAGAGCCCGGGTTTCCGTATCAATCCGTGAGTCCACGGAGCTTACCGTACCCGCAAACTGCTGATCCGGATAAGCGGGGCTTTGCGCGCGTACCACACTGCCGATCTGTACACTGGAGAGATAGACCGATGGCACCGGAAAATCGAGCTTGATGGTCTCAATATCATCCAATGTGGTAATCAGATCACCCGGCTCGACCAGCGAGCCCACACTCACATAACGCAGGCCCAATACGCCGGAAAATGGCGCAGTAATCACCCGATCCCCCACACGCGCCTTCACTTGCTGTACGGCCCGCTCGGCAAGCACTACGGCCGTGCGGCGCTCATCGTAAAGCCGCTGGGCCACAGCCTTACTGGCCAGCAGCGGCTCAAGACGCTTGAGTTCGCGGCGCTCTTCTTCCAGGCGTGCGTTGGCGGCAGCCAGCTCTGCGGCCTCCTCCCCTAGTGCCAACGACACAATGGGGGCGCCGACCTCTACCTCCTGCCCATCCTGGAAATGTATTTCCGCAATGGTTTCCGTTACATTGGCCGTAATATCAAGGGATTCGTTGGCCCGCGCCGTGCCAATGGCTTCCAGCGTGTCGCTCCATGGCTCGAGCTGCGCTGTCACAACCGTCACGCGCGGCAAGCGCACTGCAGGCGCTTCCACACCGCCACGGGCAGCCAGCCAAAGACCACCAGCGGACAAAACCGCGATTAAAATCAAAATCTTCTTTTGCTGTCGCGCGTGAGGTATCTTCATAATCCATGCCTATATTCATGCTTGGAGATAAGGAATATATAAGGAAATTGCATGCACAAAGAACACGGGAAGGATTTTTTTGGTTTCAAGGGGCCTGAGTTAAAAATATCCGTTGTATAGGGGGTCCATCTCGCACATAATCCTTTACTGAAGAGGCGACATGTTTTATGAAGCCGACTCTTCGCTAAATCGATCCGAGATAAACCACTCAGGCCTTCGTAAGATTTAGCGGACTTGGGGCCGTCATCGGACCCGGTGTGTCGGGATTTCTCATTTGAAATCAGGGCACTGACACCGTGGGGCGGTTTTGGGTTAACAAATCTTGCGAGGCTTTATGAGATGGAACAGAGATATTCCTCCGTCCGTTCCCTGGTAGCTGATCTGCGTCCAGAGAAACCGCTTCACGTATTTCGTCCCAACGCAATCGAGGAAGCAGCTTACTTCTTCATGAATAATTTTAAGGGCCGTATCTGCTACGCAGTCAAGACGAACCCTGATCCTATGGTGCTCAAGCATCTGTGGAGTCTGGGCATTACGTCTTTTGACGTGGCGTCAATGCAGGAAATCGAGACGGTGAAGTCTCACCTGCCGGATGCGCAGCTCTATTTCATGCACACGGTGAAATCCCGTGCGGCCATCCGTAAGGCGTACTTCGAATTCGGCGTGCGCAGCTTTTCCCTCGATACCGAGGAAGAGCTGTATAAAATCCTCGCCGAAACGGAGAACGCCACGGACCTGCAGCTCTTCGTACGCCTGGCGATTCCGAACACTTACGCGGAGATGAACCTGGCGGACAAATTCGGCATCAACCTGAGCGAAGCGGCAGAGCTGCTCGAGCTGACGCGCGGATATGCACAGAAACTCGGTGTGTGCTTCCATGTCGGTTCCCAGTGCATGCATTCGGACGCCTACCGCATTGCGATGCGCATGGCCAAGCAGGTGATTGATGCTGCTGGCGTGCCGGTGGATATGCTTGATGTGGGGGGCGGCTATCCGTCGATCTACCCCGGCATGAATCCGCCGCCCATCCATACCTACCTGGATGCCATTGAAGAGGAGTTCGAAGCACTCTTCAGCGACGATCAGGTGGAGCTGATCTGCGAGCCGGGCCGTGCGCTCGTCGCGGAATCAGGCGCGGTCATCGTGCGGGTAGAGCTGCGTAAAGGCCAGAACCTCTACATCAATGATGGCACCTACGGGAGTCTGTTTGATGCGGGTGGACCTAAGTGGATCTTCCCAGTGCGACTCATCCGTCCGGATGGTCCGCATTCCGCCAGCTTGTTGCCGTTCAGCTTCTTCGGGCCGACCTGCGACACGCTCGACTTCATGAAGGGACCGTTCTACCTGCCTGAGGATATCAGTGAGGGCGATTACATCGAAGTCGGCCAGCTGGGTGCTTACGGGCGCACCATGGGCACTGCGTTCAACGGCTTCACGCCCGAGGATGGCACCCCCTGGGTGGACGAGCCGCCCTTGATGAGCCTTTACGGCGAGCATGTCGAGGCACCGGAGGTGTTAGAGATCGCCGCTTAAACGTCATTACGAGTGCAGCGAAGCAATCCAGACGATGGTTTGGATTGCTTCGTCGCTTAACTCCTCGCAATGACGGATGAATAGTAAATGCCATTCCAGCAAAGGCTGGAAACCAGATAAACCCACGATTTGATTCCAACTTACGTTGGCATCGCAAAGGAGAAGAGACCATGAAACAGGCCACCCAAGCTAAGCCCGATATGAAAGCGCAATTGCTGTCGAAGGAAGTACAGCACATCGACATCACCTCGTTCGATGCGCGGCCGATCATTGATCAGATGAGCCATATGTCCTTCACTTCGCGGGACACTGCGCGTGCCGCCAGCATTTACAATATGATGCTGAACGACAAATCCTGCTCCATCATCCTGACGCTGGCAGGCTCCACCTCAGCCGGAGGCTGCATGAAACTCTATGCCGACCTCATCAAGAACAACATGGTGGATGCCATTGTCTCCACCGGTGCCAGCATCGTGGATATGGATTTCTTCGAGGCGCTCGGCTTCAAGCATTACCAGGCGAACGAAATCCCGGATGACCGCATCCTGCGCGACCTCTACATCGACCGTATTTATGATACCTACATCGATGAAGAGTCTCTGCAGGCGTGCGATCATACCATTCTGGAAATCGCCAATTCGCTGGAGCCACGTGCCTACAGCTCCCGTGAATTCATCCGTGAGATGGGCCGCTGGCTGGCGGAAGGCGGCGCGAAGAAGAAGGACTCCCTCGTCCAGCTCGCCTACGAGCATGACGTGCCCATCTTCTGCCCGGCCTTCACGGACAGCTCCGCCGGGTTCGGCCTGGTGAAGCATCAGGTGGACAATCCCAAGCGCCATATGACCATCGACTCCATCGCAGACTTCCGCGAACTCACCGACATCAAGATCAAGGCGGGAACCACCGGTCTGTTGATGATCGGCGGCGGGGTACCGAAGAACTTTGTGCAGGACACCGTGGTATGCGCGGAAATCCTCGGCAAGGAAGTTGATATGCATAAATATGCCATCCAGATCACGGTGGCAGATGTGCGTGACGGCGCCTGCTCATCCTCTACGCTGAAGGAAGCCTGCAGCTGGGGCAAAGTGGATGTCGCTTATGAGCAAATGGTCTATGCGGAAGCCACCTCGGTAATTCCGCTCATTGCCAGCGACGCGTACCACCGCGGTGCATGGAAAACCCGTGAGAAGCGCCGCTTCGCAAAACTGTTTGCCTAATGCTATTCGATACGAAACCCTACATCCTGATTGACAGGGTGTGGGGTTTTTTCGCGTTTGGCCACATCGGTTGACCCCACGCGGCAGGTTTGCCATACCACCGTGATACTGCAAGGGAGATAATTATGCGTCTAGCTGTGCTTCGCGTCGAAGATTTTCCAGTTCCCGTGATTGTGGACGCAGCACGCGCGTATCCGCTGTGGGATCTGGCTCCCGATGCGCCAGAGACCTGGGGGGAAATGCTAGCATGGCTTCATCTTCCCGAGACCCGCGCCGCTTTGGCCAGCGCCCTGCCCCATGCCACGCCCCTGCCCCAGCCTTACCACTACATGCCCCCCATTGCCCCGAGCAGCCGCATTCTTTGTGTGGGATTGAATTACCGTGACCACGCCGAAGAAGGTAAACAGGCGATTCCTGAGACACCGGTTTTCTTCATCCGCTTTCCCTCCTCGTTTGTGGGGCATCAGGAAGCGCTGGTGGCGCCAAAGCTCTCCGATAAGTACGATTTTGAAGCAGAGCTGGCAGTGGTGATTGGCCGCGAAGGCCGTCATATTCCCAAGGCGGAGGCGTTGGATCATATACTTGGCTATACCATTGGTTTTGATGGCTCCGTGCGTGACTATCAAAAGCGCACGCAGCAATGGACGCTGGGCAAGAACTTTGATGAGAGCGGCGCACTCGGGCCGGAGATAATTTTTGCTGATGCTCTGCCTGTCGGCGCGGTTGGCCTAAGCGTGCAAACCCTGTTGAATGGCACGCTGATGCAGAACGGGAATACCGCGGATATGATTTTCGATGTGGCACACCTGATCGCAACGCTTTCGGAAGCGATCACGCTGCAGCCGGGCGATGTGCTTCTCACCGGGACGCCTGCTGGCGTAGGGTTTGCCCGTCGTCCGCCGGTCTATCTGCAGCCCGGTGATCAGCTTGAAACACGGATTGAGCTCATAGGTTCTTTACATAATCGCGTGGCCAAAGAGTTGCCTTAATCTCCCAATTTCAGCAAGAGATACGCAAAGGAAGCAGGAGGGATCTAATCACTGCCCTGTGTTTGTGCAATGTCATCAAATTGACTTTTATTCGTGCTACACCATAAATAGGAGGGCATTTATGAGTGATGATAAGAGTGATGAAAAAAATTGCATCGACGTTGGCTTAGAACACTTTGATTTGTTTATAGATTATGCACTTAGTGTTCCACAAACGAGCACTTTGGGATCAATAAGAGATCAGCCAGGAGGACTGGAGACAATTCTTTCTTTGGCAAGTAATCTCGCTCAAACCATGGCTGCGAATTGCACTCTAGAAGAAGTGAGAAATTCCCTTGGTCAATTGCACAATCCAGACAGGCCTGCACAAGGACGCTAGATTCCTGATAGCCGATGCCTTCTACTGCATTTAATCGTGTATAAATTCTAGGCTCGGGAAATGGTGGCTGAGGAGGGATTTGAACCCCCGACCAAGGGATTATGATTCCCCTGCTCTACCGCTGAGCTACTCAGCCACGTCTCTCTTGGAGGGGTGAAATCTAACCGTTTTGCCCTGCCTGTCAAGCAGTAAGCGTGGCTTGCCGTTTATAGCACCGTACGCAACATTTCCAGCACATCCTGAGCTTTTTCCTCTGCATAGATTTCCGCAGGACCGCCCCATACCGGACGCGGCCATGCTGCATCAGACGGCTGGCGTGCAATCACATGTACATGAAGCTGACGCACCATATTGCCGAGCATCGCAATATTCATTTTATACGCTTTCGTGTGTTTTTGCAGGGCCTGACTAACAAAGGCGATTTCATCGAGCAGGGTCTGGCGGTCAGCGGCCTGCAGGTCGGTCAGCTCGGCCATTGCCTCACGCCGGGGAATCAGCACCAGCCAGGGATAAAGCGCATTATTCATCAGGCGCACATGGCAGAGCGGCAGGTCACGCAGAAACAGGGTATCTTTTTCAAGTTGAGGATCGAGTTGGAAGGTCATGAGGCACCCAAAAAAATAACCGGCGCCGTCTTGCGAGGCGCCGGCTTCCAACCCAAC
>DBAU01000067.1 GCA_002291845.1 Alphaproteobacteria bacterium UBA1002
GTCAATGGCGGCGCCATTGCCATTGGCCATCCCATTGGTGCTTCCGGTGCGCGGATTCTAGTCACCTTGCTGCACGAAATGAAGCGCCGCGATGCAAAAAAAGGCCTTGCCACGCTCTGCGTTGGCGGGGGCATGGGCGTTGCTCTCTGCGTCGAACGCTAAACCATCTAACCCAACGATGATAAGGAAGAAGATATGAGCAACCGGATTGCATTGGTCACAGGCGGCACACGTGGCATCGGCAAAGCCATTTGTCTGGCGCTGAAAGATGCTGGCTACCGCGTCGTTGCCAACTACGCTTCGCGCGATAGCGTGGCGGAGGAGTTTCGTGCAGAGACAGGAATTCCAGTTTACAAATTTGACATTTCTAACTTTGAGGAATGCCAGACTTATAGCCAGAAAATCGCCGATGAGTTGGGTGCCCCTATTGATGTTCTCATCAATAACGCAGGAATCACACGCGATGCATTCATGCATAAAATGCCTCAGGATTACTGGACGGAGGTCATTAATACCAACCTGAATTCCTGCTACTACATGGCGCGTGCGGTCATCAATTCTATGCGCGAGCGGGGCTTTGGGCGCATTGTGAACATCAGTTCTATCAATGGTCAATTAGGACAATTTGGCCAGACCAACTACTCTGCTGCGAAAGCAGGCGTACTCGGCTTTACCAAGGCATTGGCACGTGAGACGGCCAATAAGGGCATTACGGTGAACTCGATTGCGCCGGGCTATATCCGCACAGATATGACCTCTGCGGTTTCTGGCTCTGTACTGGAGAAGATCGTTAATGGTATTCCGGTAGGCCGTATGGGTGAGCCGGAAGAAATCGCGCGCGCTGTTCTTTTCCTTGTTGCGGATGAAGCAGGTTTCATTACCGGTGAAACGCTTTCCATTAATGGCGGCCAGTACATGGAGTAACCGCAGAACACGCGGCTACCTGGTACGTACGCTACATGTAAACTCCGCCCACTGAAGCGAATCGATCAGTGGGCGGAGTTTTTTTATGCGTACTCTTTTAACTCCTCGACCCGGGCAATCAATGCGTCGAGTGTGGTGACCACCTCAAACATGTTACGCGTTTCAGAGCGGGCAAACCCGGTAGAAATCATATGCTCAAGCAAAGCCACCAGATGGTCCCAATAGCCAAGGTGGTTAAAAATAATCACGGGCTTTTCGTGCAGCTTGAGCTGCCGCCACGTAATAATCTCAAACATTTCATCGAGTGTGCCACAACCACCTGGCAGAATGGCAAAGGCATCCGCACGATCATACATGATTTTTTTACGCTCATGCATGGTATCCACGATAATGATTTCATTGAGCGATTTATGCTCAACCTCGATATTTTGCAAATGACGCGGGAATACCCCAGTCACCCAGCCTTTTTCCTCCAAAACCGCATTCGCCACTGCGCCCATGATGCCGCAATCGCCGCCACCATAAACCAGTGCAATATCGCGCTGCGCCATTTGACGGCCAAGCTCGGAGCCAATATCCAAATGCGCTTTAGGAACAGCATTCTGCGCGCCACAGAAGACACACAGTGACTTACTCAAACGACGTTCAATCATAGGTATTACGCTTTCTTCCCGAACAAGCCTCTGCGGCGTGTCGATTCTTCAGGAAGGTTGAGCGTCAACTCATCGCTTGATTGTGGGACATCGCCGGAAAGGGCCGGAACGGAATGGGTTTGTTCATTCTCAGTTTTCACAATCTCAGTATGCAGCGGGAATAGTTTACGTTCTCTTAACGCGGCCACCTCAGAAAGATGCCGCACTGCAGCACGAACCCTCAAGGTCGCCAGACCAAACAGGCCCAGAGGAACCAGTACTGCGCATGCCACCACTGCAATCTCTGCTAGGTTTAGCTGATCAAAAGGCAATCCCAGAGCAGCCATCAGGACTCCGCCCAGCACCAGTAACGTTACAAGCAACCATGCAACCGCCAGTTTCTTCAGCGAGGAAAGCGTTGCTGCAAGTCGTTGATCTGCTTGCTCCTCAACGCCTCGCAACTCAGCCGCCAGTGCCAACAGGGATGCTTCACGCGCTTCACGCTCGCGCGTCCGTTGCTCCAACTCTATTTCTTTTTCTTTTATCTGCTGCAGCTGTCCTTCCAGTGCTGCTTTCTCCTCTTTATAGGCTGCCGAGCGATACTCAGGCGAAATCTCGAGTGCTTCTTTAAAATCTGCCTGTGTGAAGGAAACACCATTGAATGTGGACCCCTTAAACGGGGTTTGCTGAAAGCGGGTATTAACGAATTCCGCATAATCGAAGCGCGCATCTCGCATATCCGTTCGCGCAAGCAAGGTGCCAATAAATTTAGCTCCGGTAAAATTACTCTCTCTGCCGTTGGCATCGGTGAGGTTTGCATTCTCAAAGTTGGCACGCGCCAACTGCCCCTGACGCAATATCGTGCGCTCAAGATTTGCCTCACGAAGGCTTGCCTCGTTCAAGTGAGCGTTGAGAAAATTTGAGAAAGCCAGGTCTGCCTGATCGAGTATCGCCCGATCAAGATTAGCGGAAGCAAAATTCACCCGGCGCAACTCAAGGCCGCTTAGATTGGCGCCTGTTAGCTTGGCTTCGGTAAAATCGGCTTCCTGCAGCATGGCTCCGCGCAGATCCACACTTTCCAGATTGACGCCGCGAAGACTCGCCTGCACCAGATTCGCACCGGCAAACACAATATGCCGTAAATCCGTGTCCTTTAAATTGGCCCGGCGCCCTTCTTTACCTTCCGAAGTAAGCCACAACTGATGGGCTTGAAGAATCTGCCGGAATACTTCTTGATCGATCCGCTCAAGGCTGGCTGTTCCGGGAAAGGTAGGGGTTGCAAAAGTCTCCATACGCGACGCCGATGCTCCGTTTCGAACATATAGCCACATTCGGGCTGCTAACGTTAACTAACTACACGAAAATCTACCGCTCGCACGGTTTTTTTCACCCGTGTGTGGCGTAATAGATCGG
>DBAU01000036.1:0-161 GCA_002291845.1 Alphaproteobacteria bacterium UBA1002
TCGAAGCCGCCTCAGGCGCTCGATCAGCTTCCTTAACATTTCCTTACCTGTATAACATCGCTATTAATGTTCGTAAAGATATTTTTATAACCGTTACGTCGCTGCGCCAAATACCCGTGCAAAAATGGTATCCACATGCTTGGTATGATAGTTCATATCAA
>DBAU01000036.1:483-3026 GCA_002291845.1 Alphaproteobacteria bacterium UBA1002
GTATGATAGTTCATATCAAACAGCGACTTAATATCCTTCTCTGGTAGAGCATGCGTGACATCGGCATCCGCCAATAACTCAGTCAGGAAGTCTTTCCCCTGCTCCCACACCTTCATGGCGTTACGCTGCACGAGGCGGTACGCATCTTCCCGGCTAACGCCCGCCTGGGTCAGCGCCAGCAGCACGCGTTGCGAGAAAATCAGCCCCCCCAGACGGTCCATATTGGCTTGCATGCGCTCCGGATAGACCACCAGATTCTCAATCAGCCCCGCCAAACGGTTTAACGCAAAATCCAGCGTCACCGTGGCATCCGGCCCGATCATCCGCTCAACAGAGGAATGCGAAATATCGCGTTCATGCCAGAGCGCCACATTCTCCAGCGCCGGAATGCAATACGCACGCACCATACGCGCCAGCCCGGTCAGATTCTCCGAGAGCACCGGGTTGCGCTTGTGCGGCATCGCGGAGCTACCTTTTTGGCCTTTAGAGAAAAACTCCTCAGCCTCCAGCACTTCCGTGCGTTGGAGGTGGCGCACTTCCGTGGCCACATTCTCAATCGAAGAGGCGATGACGGCCAGCGCGGTAAAATACGCCGCATGGCGGTCACGGGGAATAACTTGCGTAGAGACTGGCTCTGGCTTCAGGCCCAGCTTTGCGGCGACATGCTCTTCCACCTGCGGCGCAATATTGGCAAAAGTGCCCACTGCACCGGAAATGGCGCAGGTTGCGATCTCCGCGCGGGCCTGCAGAAGACGCTCCCGGTTGCGCTGGAACTCCGCATGAAAGCGGGCGAACTTCAGCCCCATCGTCACCGGTTCAGCATGTATGCCGTGGCTCCGGCCAACCGCAATCATGTCCTTGGTTTCAAATGCCCGTTTGCGAAGCGCCGCCAGCACCCGGTCCACACCGCCGAGCAACAGGTCGGTAGCCTGCACCAGCTGCACGGCAAGGCAGGTATCGAGCACATCGGAACTGGTCATCCCCTGATGCACAAAGCGCGAATCTTCGCCAATATGCTCTGCCAGATGGGTGAGAAACGCGATGACATCATGTTTGGTGGTGCGCTCGATTTCATCAATACGCGCAATGTCGAACTGCTTGGGTGCATTCTTCCAGATATTCCGGGCAGACTGCTCGGGGATGACGCCCAACTCAGCTAGTTTGTCACAGGCATGCGCCTCGATCTCAAACCAGATGCGATAACGGTTTTGCGGCTCCCAAATAGCAGCCATCTCGGGTCGGGTATAACGGGGAATCATGCGGCACTCGTGTAAGAAAGATCACATGCCGCGTTATACCGAGGGCACGCCACGATTGCAATGCGGCTTAACTACGCCGCCCAGGACCTTCTTCCACCTGATGCGAGGCCGGCATACGTGCCGGCGTCACGCCCGGTGATGCTGGGGTCTGACCATCCGTTTCTTGACTCCTGTTGGGCTGGCGTTCCTGACCGCGTGCAGCAAATCGTGGGTTACCTGCCGTAACCTGATCAATGCTACCAAACCCGATGGCGTTGCGCGCTCCACGTGAAAGTGCATTGAGCGAATAGCGCCGTAACTGTACGGCATCATTACTATTTCCTTCGATCACGAAAACATTGTCACCTTCAACGCGCTGAATAATGCCGACATGCCCTTCACCAGGCCCTGCATTCGGACGGCTGAACACGATAACGTCACCGCTTTGTGGCCGTGCATCACTAAAACGATGAAAAGCCCCCCGTTGCTGAAATTGGGCCTGAAAATCGAGCGCGCGCAACGTTCCACCAACGCCTGCCCCCCCATTTTCTGTGCCCGCGGGTGAAATTCCAGCACGCGCGTAAATATAGCTGACAAATCCGGTACACCACGGCAACCCAGCTCCGCCACCACCAGCCCCGTTATAGTCTGCGACGCGTTGGCCACCGTTATTACCCACTTCACGAACACCCAGCTCACGCTCCGCTAACTCGACCACTAGCGATGAGGCAGAGCGCGTCCCCGGCTCTACGTCCACCGGTTGGACGCGTCCTGCATTGGCCGCACCAGCCAGCGCTCGCGAGCGATCCCCTCGGCTTGAAAATGGAGCAGCCCGGTCTATCCCTGCAGCCGCAGGGCTTTGTGGATCGTCTCCTATTTCCAATCCGAACAGCATCATAATAAGGCTTAAGAGGGTGCTTAGACCTTCATGCTGCAGATTTCGTGATTCTGCAAAACGCCGCATGGCACCACGGAATTCTTCATCCCGTTCGCGCCGTGAACTTGTTTGATATTCCTCACTCAACAGCCCCCGCTGCTGGAAATACGCCTCTGCTCTGGTTCGCTCCTCGGCTGAAAGCTGCGTCGCCGGATCATTTCCAGCACCGAGCCGCACATCACCGCCTCCCATCGCCGGCGTCTGGGAAAGGCCTAGATTGAGCCCAGTGGGTAGGCGAAGTGTTTCAATAGGCGTATTGGACATATGATAAGATTATCAGGGAATTATGACAGACACATGTCAGTCCTAAAATAATTCTCTATCCTATCAAAATGTCATTAAACCGTCATTTTTTGGTAAAAAACTAG
>DBAU01000076.1 GCA_002291845.1 Alphaproteobacteria bacterium UBA1002
TCCTGCTCCTTGATGTCCTTGATCTCGCGGGCCCCGGTATCCTCGTCCACGATCCACACGATCAGGCGCAGGGTGACACGCAGGGGCGCCGAGAAGTTAATACCGCGCTGGCGGCACTCTTCCACATCATATTTTGGTGTGTCAAACGTGTAGGAAACATACTCAAGGGTCGAGGTTTCCGAAAAATCGTTGATGGGGAATACCGACTTCATCACCCCATGCAGACCAGTATTGGTGCGGTCCTTGGATGCCACATCCATCTGCAGAAACTGATCGTATGAATTCTTCTGCACTTCGATAAGGTTTGGCATAAGGGCCGCCGAGCGGATCTTGCCAAAGCTTTTACGGATGCGCTTGCGCGAGGTGAAACTGAAGGAGGATGCTGCGGTCGTTGCCATGTGGTTCTTTACCTTACAACGTTATGTATGTGGCCGTTCACACCTACTTAAAGGAGAACGGGAGGCCGCGGGCCTCAAAAAAGCTATAAGCACAAAGGGGTGTCTTGCGTTTCCGCAAGACACCCTCGTGCTCAACGTAGCCGGAACTACTTAAGATCAACTTTGGCGCCAGCGGCTTCCAGTTGCTTCTTAATTTTCTCAGCTTCTTCTTTATTGACGCCTTCTTTAACCGGCTTCGGAGCGCCCTCAACGAGGTCTTTGGCTTCTTTCAGGCCGAGACCGGTGATCGCGCGCACTTCTTTAATCACGTTGATTTTATTGGCACCACCGTCTGCCAGAACAACAGTGAATTCATCCTTCACTTCTTCTGCAGCGGCACCCGCGCCTGCGCCAGCGGCCGGCATGGCCATAGCGACAGGAGCAGCAGCGGAAACGCCCCACTTCTCTTCGAGCATCTTGGAGAGCTCTGCTGCTTCGAGTACGGTCAGCGCCGAGAGCTGATCTACGATTTGTTCAAGGTTTGCCATTGTTAGTCCCCTTATGTTTATCTCTTTAGTTAACCCAAATTTCCCCTATGCCGCGTCTTTGGCGCCATACGCACCAAATACACGTGCCAGCTGACCGGCTGGAGCCTGAAGCACCCCAGCAACTTTGGTCGCCGGAGCATTGATGAGGCCGATGATTTTGGCGCGCAGCTCATCGAGCGACGGCAATTTCGACAGGGCCTCAATCCCTTTTTTGTCAAGCACGGTTGCACCAAAAGCACCACCGAGCAGCACAAACTTTTCATTGACCTTAGCGAACTCAGACAGCACTTTGGCTGCACTCACAGGGTCGCTTGAATACGCAATGGTGGTCGGACCTTTGAACGTGTCAATGATCGGTTCATAGGCCGTTCCTTTAAGGGCAATTTTCGCCAGGCGGTTTTTGGCCACTTTGAAGCCAGCACCAGCGGCGCGTACTTTGCCACGCAGCTCGGTCATTTGAGCCACTGTGAGGCCAGTGTTATGGGCCACCAGCACGATCGCAGCGTTACCGAAGGTATCCTTCAGGAACTCGATCTGGGCCTGCTTTTCGTCGCGGTTCATCGTCTGATTCCTAATCCTAAAGTTACGCCGCCACCGAAGAGAGGTCGATTTTCACGCCCGCCCCCATGGTAGAAGAAACCGATACCTTCTTGATGAAGTTACCCTTCACACCCGACGGCTTCGCCTTGGTAATCGCCGCCATAAAGGCGTTGAAATTTTCCACCAGCGCCGCCTCAGAGAAGCTCGCCTTACCGATACCGGCATGCACGATTCCCGCTTTCTCAACGCGGAATTCGATCTGACCTGCTTTGACATCTTTCACAGCCTGCGCCACGTTCGGCGTCACCGTCCCCGTTTTGGGATTCGGCATCAGGCCGCGCGGACCTAACACCTTCGCGACACGGCCCACCACACCCATCATATCCGGAGTGGCAATGCAGCGATCAAAATCGATGGTGCCTTTATTGATGGCATCCACCAGATCCTCGGCACCCACGATGTCCGCACCGGCAGCTTGCGCTTCAGCAGCTTTATCACCTTTAGCGAACACCGCCACACGCACCGTTTTACCTGTACCATTCGGAAGGGAGACCACCCCACGCACCTGCTGGTCCGACTGGGTGGGATCCACGCCGAGATTCAGCGCCACTTCGATGGTTTCATCAAATTTGGCCGTTGCATTTGCCTTGACCAGCTTGAGCGCATCGGTTGCAGGGTACAGTTTTACACTATCAACCGAACCACTTGCTTTACGCCAACGTTTACCGGGCTTGCTCATGGCCTTACTCCACCACTTCCAGGCCCATGGCAAGCGCCGAGCCGCGAATCATCGCGCTTGCCGCCTCCACTGTGTGGGCGTTCAAATCTTTCATTTTCTTCTCGGCTATCTCGCGGATCTGCCCCATCGAGATCTTCCCTACCGGCGCATCTTTACCTGGGTTGGAAGAACCTTTGGACAGACCAACCGCCTTTTTCAGGTAATGCGACACCGGCGGCAACTTAGTCACAAAGGTGAAGCTGCGATCCGCATAAACCGTAATAACTACCGGAATTGGGGTACCCGGCTCTTCATTCTGCGTGGCAGCATTAAACGCTTTGCAGAACTCCATAATATTCACGCCTTGCTGACCCAATGCCGGACCAACGGGTGGCGACGGGTTGGCTTTACCCGCTGCAATCTGCAGCTTTACATAGCCCTGAATCTTCTTAGCCATTGCCTTGCACTTTACGTTTCAGCCGTATTCACCGGACTCAGCAGGCTCCCACACTGGCGACTGAAACATGAATTCAGCGTGGTACGCGATTAGCTGAGCTAAAAGGAATCGGAGTTATAGAGCACAAAATCTGCTTGTCAACCGTATTTTTCTACTTTTTCAAGCAAGCCGCACCGGCCCTACTGCGCTTGACGCTAGGGCGCGCTGTCCGCGTTTGCTTTATCATTCCCCAAAAGAATAATGACAGGCAACCGAGGTAAGCTAGGCGACCTTTTCCACCTGCGAGTATTGCAGATCGACCGGGGTAGGACGACCGAAGATGGTGACCGAGACTTTGATGCGCTCTTTGTCTTCGTCGACTTCCTCGATGACGCCAATGAAGGACTCGAACGGACCATCGACCACTTTAACCTGCTCGCCCACCTCGAACACCACGCCGCGGCTGGCTTCCTGAATCCCCTCTTCTACCTGCTGGAAGATACGCTGGGCCTCAGCCTCACTGATGGGCTGCGGACGGCCACCGCCACCAAGGAAGCCTGCGACTTTCGGGATATTCTTCACCAGGTGCCAGGCCTGGTCATTCAGATCCATCTTCACCAGTACATAGCCCGGGAAGAAACGGCGCTCGGTAGCCACTTTTTTGCCACGGCGCATCTCCACGACGTTTTCCGTCGGCACCACGACTTCCTCGAAATAATTTGAGATGCCCTGCTGCGCGGCTTGCTCCTTGATGGACTGCGCGACCTTCTTCTCGAAGCCAGAATACGCATGCACGATATACCATTTAGCTGCCACGGGACTCATCCTCCGATGCCGATAATCAATTTAATTGCCCACGAAATCACATTGTCCACGACCAGAAAGAACAACGCGGCGATGATAACCATGACCACCACCATGATTGTGGAAATCATCGTCTCGCGCCGGGTAGGCCAGCTCACGCGGCCCGCTTCCTGGCGCACTTCGCGCATAAATTTCGCAGGATTTTTCATAAGGTGGCAGGTTCTAATGGATATTTTTCCGCTTGGCAAGCGTTACAGTGCGCCGCGCGAAACACACAAAACAAAAGATTTCTACACGCAGCATTTTTAGGAAATGGCAGGGGCGACAGGATTCGAACCCGCGACCTACGGTTTTGGAGACCGCCGCTCTACCAACTGAGCTACACCCCTACAGCCAAAAAAAAGGCCCCAGATCGCTCTGGGGCCCTCTTCTTAGTCGATTGAGTAGAACTACTCAATAACTATTGCGACGACGCCCGTACCGACGGTGCGGCCGCCTTCGCGGATGGCAAAT
>DBAU01000078.1:0-7616 GCA_002291845.1 Alphaproteobacteria bacterium UBA1002
CTTCTGCTCTTTGCAAAAGTACAGGGCCGAGCCAAAACATCACCCAGATCATGTCAATCAGTGCGGCAAAGAGACGCAGATTCAGCGAAGCATATGGCCCGCTGGGTGGTTTGGGACGAAAAAGCAGGGTGCGCCGGGGGTCAAGCGCGGCGGTCATCACCTGCTCAATTTTACCCACAAAGGGCGGGGGAGGCGGAAGGCTCATAAAATCTCTGCATTGAGAAGCATCTGCGCGATATCGTGGCCCGACTGAGCGGCCCGGTCAAGCGGTTGGCGCGGTAGAGCGACGATCGGGGCGTCCAATGGAGAGAAGCGTTGCAAGGCCTTGCGCGTTTCTTCCAGCGAGACATGTGAATCGGCGCTCTCGCAGATGACGGTGAGAGCCACGCGCAATCCAGCTGCCTTCAGTACTTCCAGTGTACACAGCCCATGACTGATGGCGCCCAGATAGGAGCCCGTCACGCAAAGCACCGGCAGATTGAGCGCCAGCGCCAGATCCCGGTTCGTCGCATCCATAGTCAGTGGGCTGAGGATGCCGCCGGCACCTTCCACCAGCAGTGGGGCTTGGCAACGTGCTCGCGCGGCGATTAGATGCTGTGTGATCTCGTGGAAATGTAGCGTACGACCTTCCTGTCTGGCGGCCTGATCAGGCGCTAACGGAGCGGCAAACCGCCAGGGCGCGTGCATGGCGAGGTGCACGCTGTCGCACGGTAGGTTCGCGGCGCGGAGCAACTGGCCAATATCTGAAGCCTCGGCGCGGTGCGGATCAAACCCGCTCAGCACGGGCTTGTAGGGAATGAGGGAGCGGCCATGTCGTTGCATCTGGCGCAATAGCACGGTGCTGACATAGGTTTTGCCAATATCCGTTCCGGCTCCGGTAACAAACAGCCCTGGCATGACAGATGCGTGCATGCGTGCTACATTACGCAGATGAATATCAACCTGCAAGAGGTGGAGACGGTTAGGGCATGTCGCTTTCTGTGATGATTTTAGCCGTTTCATTAATGGCGAGTGAATCAGGCCGTGAATTACAGCAGCATTACGAGCGTCAGGCTCAGCGTGCGTGCGTTCTGGTGGCAGAGGGAAAGGGAGATGATGCGCAGCTAAAAGCGCAGGTATTCATGCCGGCGGCAGAGGCGCTCGTGGCCAACCTTAAAATGTTTTTGGGGGAAGTCACTCAGAGCTCTCGTCACATGACGGAGCAGTATGTTTCAGAAAGTCATACGCATCAGATGACAGAGCCAGACGAACCTATGCGCCCCCTTTCGCCTTCCGATCCAGCGATTTTGAGCAATGCCGCTTCTAATATTGCGGATCTGATTACCGACCGCTACCGCGATGCGTTGCGTCAGAAGGGGGCGTCTTATGCGGCGCAGGTGACGTATAAAAGCCCTGGAGAGAATGGCTTGGGTAATTTAGCGCGCATCGGTGAGGATGTGCGTCTATATTGCCAGAAGCTACAGGCGGCGGGTGTTACAGAGCTTTTCGATCCGTCATACCGCCCGCGCTAAGGCCATCCATACAACAAAACTGGCCACCGTTTCGCCACTGGACTGGCGTGGATATTGTGTCAGGGCTTGCCGCAGACGTGAGGGAGGCAGCGGACGGACATTGGTTTTATGGGTTGCACCAAGGCCACGCAGATGGGTTAACACATCACGCGGCTCGTGAAAGCGTAAGTAGTGCCGTTGGGTGTCGTGCTGAAGGATGTGCCACCCATGATGGATAAGCGCGGCCTCCCACGTAGCCTGGGGAAGAAATTGCTGTAGGCGTCCCGATTCGCCAAGCGTTGTTAAACAGTGCTCCAGTTCTTCCAGCGTCCCCGGCAGCAAGGTAGAGAGTGCAAGGAATCCCCCGGGCCGTGTGACGCGACGTAGTTCCAGCAGGCAGGATTCCAAATCGAAAGCCCATTGCAGGGCAAGAGACGAAAACACTCCATCAAAGGCGTGGCGCGCAAAAGGTAGGCAATGAACATCTGCGACAAGGGTAGGTAAGCCACTCTGGGCGGCGCGGCGGCACATGGATTCCGCCAAATCCACCTGTACCCATGCTATTTCTGTGGGAGGCAGGTAGCGCGCAAGATACCCCGTGCCGCAGCCGGCATCCAGCCAGCGGCCCTTTGCCGCAGGAAGTGCAGCGCGTGCTGCGAGTTGCTGTGTGATCTCGCGCTGCAAGCCGGCGTGATGGTCATAACTTGCTGCAGCGCGGGAGAAATCTTGTCGCAGTCGTTTGGTGTATTGCATCAGGCCAGCCCCAGCTGTCGGGCGTGATCCGCAATGGCGGCGCGTACCCCAGCCAGATCGTGCAAATGAGGTGCATGCCCGCTGTCATGCCACACCTGAAGCGTCACCTGAGGAACGTGTGCCGCAAAGGCTTCAGACTGCTTGATTGAAACAATGGCATCTTTTTCGCCATGAATAATAAGTGTTGGTGGAAGATGAGAAATCAAATAGTCATCGAACGATTGTTCATTCAGTAAATCAAGCCAGGGGTGCCAGATTTCCGCTTGATGACTGCCTTCCCACTCCCCCAGGGCATGCAATATCTGACGGCTCTGACGGTCACCTTTTGCGATTAACCCGCTAAAGCGTGCTGCCGTACGTGCCGGGTCATTACGATAATTTTGGTAAAATAAATCGAAGGTCAGCCGATCCATGCCATGAGGAAAAACCTCACTGGAAACAAATTGTACGGGCGGAGCAATCAGTACCAGCTGCTTGGCCTGTAGGCCACCGCGAGCAATCGCCTGCATCAACAGGCTGCCCCCCAGTGACCATCCGATGGCGCGTTGGACGCGTGGTGCAAGCGTCGCGATTAATCCCGTTGTACAGGTAAAATCCCGGCATTCCCGGTAATCAAGGTGCAATGCCTCAGGAGCAAGAATACTTAGTCCATCAGGCGGTTGTGCCCATCCATTGGCGCAAAGTATTTCAGCCATGGATCTGCTCCCTTTCCGTCAGGGGCAGGATGGTTTGCAGGGTCTCAATCAGTTGTGTCAGCTGCTGCTCTGTGTGCGCCGCTGAGAAGGAAACGCGCAGGCGCGCGGTGCCCGCAGGTACGGTAGGGGGACGAATGGCGGTGACGAGCAGGCCATGCGCCTTTAGTGTCTCCATAGCCTTCAGCGCGGCGGGGGCCTCGCCGTAGAGCAAGGGCACAATCTGGCTTTGTGGTGCGGGCAGGCCTAGCGCGGCGCAGAACCGCTCGGCATGGGCCAGTGCGCGCTGGGCGCGCTGAGGTTCTTTCTGGGCAATTTCTAAAGCAGCGCTTGCGGCAGCAATACTCGCCGGCGGCAGTCCGGTGGTAAACATCAGGCTTCGTGCTGTCGTGGCAAGGTAATCGATCACCGATGCCGCTGCACAGGCGTATCCGCCATAGCTTCCGAGCGCTTTAGAGAGTGTGCCAACAAGAATATCGACCGGCGGGGTCTCATCCGGTTGGTACAACCCATGGGCATCATCGGCCAGCAGCCATGCGTCATGTGCGTCAGCCAGGCGACGTAAGTCAGACAGGGGGGCGCGGTCGCCATCCATGCTGAAAATGGTTTCCGTCACGATCAGGCACTGGCGGTATGCGGCGCGATGCTGTGTCAGTAGCCGTGAGAGGTCATGGGTGTCATTATGCTTAAAGCGCATCCATCGCGCGTCGGAAAGCTGTGCACCATCCAGTAAGCAGGCGTGGGACAGTTTATCCAATAAAATCAGATCGCCGTCGCCCATCAGGGCGCTAAGCGTGCCCAGATTGGCCAGATATCCGCTACCAAATACCAGCGCGGCAGGAAAGCCTTTCGCCTGCGCAAGGCTGGATTCTAAGCCGGCATAGAGCGGATGGTTACCGCTAACCAGCCGTGATGCGCCCGCTCCGGCACCATACCGGGCCGTTGCTTCCTGGGCGGCGACCTGTACCTTTGGATGTTGACACAATCCTAGATAATCATTGCAACTAAAAGAGATATACGTTTTTTCCCCGCGCTGGATGTGGGCACCCTCCTGCCGCATACCGGGCAGCAGGTGCCGCCGAAGCGTACGCGCTTCAAGCTGGGCGAGGCGGGCTTCCATAGTCTGTGCAAGTGCTGGCATTTCCGTGCCGAATACGTTAAGAACTCGCACTATCTATACTAATTCCGCGAATGAGCCTAGCCATGAAACACGCTGATATCCGTCACGACTGGAGCCGCGCTGAGGCGCTTGCTCTGTTTGATCTTCCGATGCCCGAGCTGGTATATCAGGCGCAAGTCAGGCACCGGCAGTTCTTTGATCCGGCAGAAGTGCAGGTTTCTACCTTGCTCTCGATCAAGACGGGAGGCTGCGCGGAAGATTGTGGTTACTGCCCGCAGAGTGCTCATTTCGATACAGGCCTAAAGGCAAGTAAATTGATGGATGCCGATAGGGTGATTGCCGAGGCGCGTAAAGCGAAGGAGGCCGGTGCCTCGCGTTTTTGCATGGGCGCGGCGTGGCGCTCGCCGAAAGATCGCGATCTGCCTAAGCTGGAGGCGATGATTTCCGGTGTCAAAGCTCTGGGCCTTGAAACCTGTATGACGCTCGGCATGCTGGAGCAGACGCAGGCGGACCGTCTGGCGGAGGCGGGGCTGGATTATTACAATCACAACCTCGATTCCTCCGAGGCATTTTACGACAAAATCATTACCACCCGCACCTATCAGGACCGGCTAGATACGTTGCAGGCAGTGCGCCAGTCCGGCATGAAAGTTTGCTGCGGTGGCATTGTTGGCATGGGGGAATCGCGCACGGACCGGGCTGATCTGCTGGTAACGCTGGCCAATCTCTCACCGCAACCGGAATCAGTACCCATCAACCTGCTGGTTCAGGTGGCGGGCACGCCGCTAGCCGGTGCACAGGCGCTCGATCCGTTTGAGCTGGTGCGTACCATCGCCGTGGCGCGTATTTTAATGCCCGGCTCCTATGTACGCCTTTCCGCCGGGCGCGAATCCATGGAAGACGGTGTGCAGGCTATGTGCTTTATGGCGGGTGCTAATTCGTTGTTTTATGGTGAGAAGTTACTCACCACTCCCAACCCCTCGGAGAATCACGACAAAGCTCTGCTGGCGCGTCTGGGGATGCGCATTGAGGCAGCGAATCCATCGCCTGCACCGTCGGCAACGCATCATCCCATGGTTCCCAATACGGCCCTCTCCGGGAGGGAGAGGGTGCCGAGCGCATGAGCCCTGCCTGGTACATTGATGGCCTACCGCATATCTGGCCGCCATACGGCAATTTCCCAGCGGATTTTGATCCGTTGCCCGTGGTGGGTGCGGAAGGCTGCCGTCTGACGTTGGCCGATGGGCGTGAACTGATCGACGGTATCGCCTCTTGGTGGAGTGCCGCGCATGGCTACCAGCATCCCCACATCATTTCCGCGTTACACGCGCAGCTTGATACGCTGCCGCATGTGATGTTCGCTGGTTTGGCCCATGAGCAAGCCTACACGCTGGCTAAGCGGCTTACGGCCATCACCCCCGGGGGCTGGGAAAAAGGCAAGGGCTTAACCCGGGTATTTTTCAGTGATTCAGGCTCGGTGGCAGCGGAAGTGGCGATGAAGATTGCCCTGCAATACTGGCTGAATATGGGTAAGCCGAAAAAAGACCGCTTCATCTGCCTGAACGATGGCTACCATGGGGACACGTTCGGTGCGATGAGCGTCAGCGATCCTGCCAACGGTTTGCACCGCGCCTTTCGTAACAATGTCATCAAGCATTTCGCCATCCCCATCCCCACGGACGAGTATAGCTTTGAGGAATTGAAGGAAACGCTTGATGCGGTCGCCGGGCAAGTGGCGGCGCTCATCATGGAGCCGCTGGTACAGGGCGCAGGTGGTATGAAGTTCCATTCTGCGGATACGCTGGGGGCGATTCACCGCTTATGTGTTGAGCGGGAAATTTTATTTATTGCGGATGAAATCGCGACCGGATTTTACCGAACCGGCTCGCGCTTTGCCTGTGATGAAGCAGGTATCGTCCCGGATATTCTTTGCCTTGGTAAAGGTCTTTCCGGGGGCGTGCTTCCCTTGGCTGCGACGCTCACGAAAGAGTCTATTTATGAAGCTTTTCTTGGCGAGGGTGAAGGTGGCCCGCGTGAGCGTGCATTGGCGCATGGCCCGACCTACATGGCGAATGCATTGGCCTGCGCCGCGGCGAATGCCTCGCTGGATCTATTCCAGCGCGAGCCGCGACGCGACCAGGTGGAAGCGATTGAGGTGCAACTCCTTGCTGAGCTGACCTCGCTGAAAGCGGCACCCGGGGTGAAGGATGTGCGGGTGAAAGGGGCGATTGGCGTTGTGCAGCTTGATATTCCGCGCCCGCAGCTTTACGCCATGCGCCCACAATTTGTGGCGGAAGGGGTCTGGCTGCGTCCCTTTGCTGATATTGTCTATACCACTCCGCCGCTGACCATTACTGCGGAGGAGCTTTCCACGGTAACCGGCGCCATGCAGCGTGTGGTGCGCGCCTGGTCAGAAGGAGCCTGACAAAGGTTAGCTGGCCACTTTTTCAATCGCCACGGCCTCAATGAAAACGCGTGTGATGTCCGGGTAAGCCTGTTGAATTTGCTGGCGTAATGAACCCACGGTGCGCTCAACGGCACCGGCGTTCAGGTCATCGCGGAAATCAACGCTGATATTGGCCAGAATCTCCTGCGGGGCGAGATGCTGGGTCAGCACGGCGTGGGTGGCGGTGATCTCCGGCATGCGGGTGATAATGGCGCGTATGCCTTCCACCATCTCCGGCGCGGCGCTTTCGCCAATCAGCAGGGCTTTACTTTCGTAGCACAGGAAAATGGCTGTCCCGATCAGTACCACGCCGATGGCGATGGAAGTCATGCCGTCCAGCGCAGGCATATTCAGCACCTGGGCCAGCGCAATGCCCACCAGTGCAATCACCAAACCAATCAATGCCGCGAAGTCCTCCAGCAGCACGGTGAACAGTGCCGGGTCTTTGCTGGCGCGCAAGGCTTCGATGTAGCGGCGCTCGCCTTTGGATTTTTTGAATTCCCTGTAGGCAACAAAGGTCGAGCCACTTTCAAAAAGAATCGCCAGTCCCAGCACAATATAATTGATGAGTGGGCTCGATATCGGCTCCGGATGGTCGAGCTTATGAATCCCTTCATAAATTGAAATGCCCCCACCGATGGAAAAAATCAGGATGGCAACGATGAATGCCCAGAAATAAATCTCCCGGCCGTACCCGTAAGGGTGGGTGGCATCGGCCGGCCGTGCCGCACGCTTCATGCCGTAAAGCAGCAGCCCCTGATTGCCCGTATCGACCAGCGAGTGAATGGCCTCGGAGAACATGGCGGAGGAGCCGGTATATGCAGCTGCTGCGAACTTGGTTGCGGCAATCAGTCCATTGCCCGCCATTGCAGCGTAAATCACAAGTTTTGAATTTCCGGCCATGGCTTATCTATCCTCATACCAACATTGATAGCGTAAAATACCTGACACAACGCTTGATTGCTACCATCTAGCCCCTCATTTAATGCGGGAGCTTAGGCAAGCTCTTCCATCTGCGCTTCAGTGAGGTTTCCGGGCACCAGCAGGATCGGCATGATAAGGTCCTGGCCGAGTTGCTGGCAGAGCCATTGCACCAGCTTGCCCTTGGTCTGGCC
>DBAU01000078.1:7935-8089 GCA_002291845.1 Alphaproteobacteria bacterium UBA1002
CCAGCTTGCCCTTGGTCTGGCCCGGGGCGACGCCGATCACCAGCATATTAACCCCGGGGTCTTCCACCGCGGCCTTCAGAATTTCCGGCCCCACTGCACCATCACGGCGCAGCACGGTCGGCAGAATGCCCGTCATGGCGGCGGCCTCTTCGCT
>DBAU01000014.1 GCA_002291845.1 Alphaproteobacteria bacterium UBA1002
TGAGCTACACCCGCCACAAGGTCAAGGAGCGCAGAAATAAGCTACCCAGCGCAGGAGGTCAAGCGGGGAGTGAGAACCCATAGATCGGCGAGAGCGTCGATCAGCGCGGCAATGGCACCAGAGATGCGCCTGTAAGCTTAAGATTCCCGCTTTCGCCAGAGGCATATTCTTGTTAAAGCATACACTAAATTTTTTGGACTGAAACACGCATGAAAAAGATAGAAGCCATCATTAAGCCCTTCAAATTAGACGAAGTAAAAGAAGCTCTGCAGGAAATAGGCTTACCTGGAATCACCGTGACGGAAGTACGCGGCTTTGGCCGCCAGAAAGGCCACACAGAACTGTATCGCGGGGCTGAGTATACGGTGGATTTCCTACCCAAGGTCAAAATCGAACTGGTGGTGGAAGACGCCATGGTTGAGCGCGTGGTAGAAGCGATTTGTCAGGCCGCGCAAACCGGCCGTATCGGTGACGGGAAGATCTTCATCGCCCCCGTGGACGATGCAATACGGATTCGTACGGGCGAGCGCGGTGATCTGGCCATCTAGGCGCGTTTTTTCCATATTGCATCACATACCGGCGGTGCTATAAGCAGGGCTTCATTAATTCCTCATAAACTGGAAGGCAAATATGACGGTCGCATCGGTATTCGAGATGATCAAGGAACATGGCGTGCAATTCGTGGATTTCCGTTTTACGGATCCCCGCGGCAAGTGGCAGCATACGACCTACTTTGCCGAATACCTCAATGAAGGCCATTTCGAAGACGGCATCATGTTTGATGGTTCCTCCATTGCTGGTTGGAAATCAATTAACGAATCCGACATGATCCTGATGCCGGATACCACCAGTGCGTTCCTTGACCCGTTCGCAGCACAGCCAACCATGGTGCTCTTCTGTGATATTATTGAGCCTTCCTCGGGACAGCCCTATGGCCGGGATCCCCGTTCCACCGCCAAGCGCGCTGAGGCATTCCTTGGTTTTTCAGGCGTCGGCGATCAAGCCTTCTTCGGCCCGGAGCTGGAATTCTTCATTTTCGACGATGTGCGCTTCGACACCGGCATGATGTCAGCGTTCTATCAGCTGGATTCGTTAGAATCGCCGCTCAATACCGGCACCATGTACGAAGTGGGCAATATGGGCCATCGTCCACCGGTTAAAGGCGGCTACTTCCCTGTGCAGCCGGTTGATTCGGGCAATGATATCCGCGCCGAGATGATCACCATGCTCAAGGCGGTCGGTCTTATTCCGCAGTTGCACCATCATGAGGTTGCCCCGGCGCAGCATGAAATGGGTTTTGAGTTCTCCACCCTCACCCAGACCGCTGACAACGTCCAGAAGTATAAATACGTTGTGCATAACGTAGCGCATTCCTACGGAAAAACGGCCACCTTTATGCCGAAGCCGGTCTCCGGGGATAACGGCTCAGGTATGCATGTCCACCAGTCGATCTGGAAAGACTCCAAGCCGCTCTTCGCAGGCAATGGCTATGCGGACCTGTCCGATACCTGCCTGTATTACATCGGCGGCATTATCAAACATGCCAAGGCGCTCAATGCCTTCACCAACCCGAGCACTAACAGCTACAAACGCCTGATTCCAGGCTTTGAAGCACCCGTACTGCTCGCCTACTCGTCGCGTAACCGCTCGGCCTCGATCCGTATTCCGTATGTGTCGAGCCCGAAAGCCAAACGCATCGAAACCCGCTTCCCGGATCCGTCCGCCAACCCGTACTTTGCGTTCTCGGCTCTGTTGATGGCGGGTCTGGACGGCATCGCTAACAAGATTCACCCCGGCGACGCCATGGACAAAAACCTCTACGATCTGCCGCCGGAAGAGCTCAAGGGCGTACCGCAAGTCTGCGGCTCCCTGCGCGAGGCGCTGGAATCGCTCGACGCCGACCGCGCCTTCCTCAAAAAAGGCGATGTGTTCAGCGATGATCAGATCGACGCCTACATCGACCTTAAGATGGAGGAAGTGTACAAATTCGAACACACCCCGCACCCGGTGGAGTTCAAGATGTATTACAGCGTGTAACGCGCACGCCGGTACACAAAAAAGGCCGCTGGGCTTTCCAGCGGCCTTTTTTTTGCGTTCTGCTATGCGCTAAAGCGCGGGACCAAAAAGCCTCCTCACTTGGGCGCGCGCTGCCTCAAACTTTGCCTCCAGCGAGGTTCCATCCTGTTCAATACGCGCCAGGGCGTCATTCTGCACATAGACCGCCGGTTTGCCTTTGTATTCACCCACCAGCTTGACCGCAAAGTGAAACTCGTTCCGCTCTTCTTCAGAAAGCTGCTGATTCAGTGCACAGCGGGCAGTGGTGGCAAAAGCTACGGCCATCTGAGGGTTTGGCAAGGTAAAAATAATGCCCGTGGACTGTATCGTATCCCCCAAAACAAACGGATCGGTAATAACCTCACGAGAAATCTTTATATCTTGCGCTTCATGATTGGCACCAGGCAATTCCCTGGCGGAAGCACGGGACGCAAAACGCATCCCACGATCACGCAAGGCATGCGCCAGCTCGCGTACCTTTACATCACCCAATCCTTTAATACTAAGCAGCTCCAGATAGCTCAGGTTACATAGGTCGCCGACCGTGCGAATTTTCTTTTGGTCAAATTCTTTCTGCGCTGCTTTAGAGTTTATCAGCGTATGAACAGGACGCTCATAGTCTGCCTGATCTGCAATGACTTCCGGACGTGTAATTAGGTCGTCATACGGCTCTCCAAGGAACAGGCCAAACTCATAGAGATGGGCTTCCAGAATGGCCAGATCAGGGTAACGGCCAGAGCGTGTGTTGAGGATTTTTCGCATCTCATCCGGAGATTTGCAGACAATCTGCCCGATGGTATGCAGACCATGGCTCTGAAGCTTGTCCGCAATCACCGCGGGCAGATTCAGCTCTCGCAGATTCGCTTTTGAAGATAAAGAAGGCATACTCAAACCGGGTCCAGCCCGCGCTCCTGATTCAGATTGTGGAGCATGACGGCGATTTTTTCCTGCCGTTTTTTGAGCTCATCAATGTAGGTTTTCTGCATGATACGATCGAGCGTTAGATCGACAAAATCAACAAACAGCGCCACGATCACCTCTACCTGCCGCTTGATGCGCTCCACAATCGGATCGGCGATGTTGATTAGCGCCTGCTTAGAGCGAGAGGCCTGATGGCTGGCGCGTTGTTTGTACGCATCAATCGCCACGTAGATTTTGCGTAGCGCACCTTCAATTTTGCCGCGATGGGCTTTGTTAGCGGCTTTGCTGTTGCCGACCACGGCGAGAAACTCTTCCGAGAGGATATCTGCTGCATCCCCCACCGCTTCAATCAGCGGCTCCACCAGCGAGAGCTGATCCTCGGGGTTGGCGATGAACTCGCTTTCCACCGTGTCAATCAAATCCTCTGCCAGCTCATAGAGCTCCGTAATATCGTGGTATTTCAATTCCACATCGGCTGGATTGACCTGTCCCATCACGTAACCTCACTAACCTAAGTACATCAAATTACTACACACATCTCTAACTAACCACCGGGCCAGGTGCGGCCATGGCGGCCGCCTGTCTTGCCGCTTCTGCCTGCGCAAATCCCTGTGCAGCACGTGGCTCCACAGCCAGTGTACGTACCTGCTGGCCCTGCACCTGCGGCGCATGCCCTTGCGCGGAGACCATCGCCGTCCATTGGCCAACCGGAGCACCGGGTGCCGGAGCCGTCGGCGTCACCGCCACGGGCGTGACGGGCACCACCGGCGGCGCGGCCATCACCATCGCCTGCGGCACCGGGGCCACAGCAGCAGCGGGTACGGCCACCTGCGGCACCATGCCAGGCTGCATCATCGGCTGCGGAGCCATCATGTAATACACCGGAGCCTGCGGGGCCATGGCCGTAGCCATCATCGGCGTGCCCACTTGCGGCTGAAGCACCGGGGCCATCCCCTGCTCCGGCTGCATGGCCGGCGCAAGGCCTTCCCCTTGCGTACGCGGGCGGCCCGTGCCGACCCATTCGCGCATGTTCTTCTCGACATAATCCCCGGCCACCGTGCTGAGGAAGCGGCCCGTGGCGACAAGAGAAACAACTTCGGCAAGCCCCATGGTCAGGCCGCTGACCATGGTCACGGCCGCTTCTGTAGTACCGCGCGCACCAAATGTGATCGCCTTGCGCCAATTGCCTTCGAGAACGGCACTACCAGCTTTCAATGCCGATCCTGCAGCAACGGCCCCGGCGAACACACCTGTAAGGCCACCGCCCCAGTCAAACCATTTGCCCAGGGCCTCAACAAGCGTGGTAGGCGCCTGTGCACCCATACCAAACCAGCCGCCGACCGCGGAAAGAATCGATGAACCTGCTGCGATCGGCGCCTGCCAGAGAATGCTGGCAATGCTCCACCAGCCATCCAGCACCCGGCCAAGGCGCGACAACGCGCCACCAAACCGCTCCAGGAGGGTGGGCTTGCTGTAGGCGGGGTCGTTATAATACGATTCGGCCATGGATCGCCTGACGATACTTTGTTACTCTACAGTATAAACAATCCGGCTGCGCCAAGGATGACATTTTCATGACAATTTACATGGCGATATTTAGATAATTGAGGAACTTACATCACTCTTGCCGGGGCTTCCTCGGTGAAAGGGCGCGACAAAAGCTGCTCGATGCCCTCTTCCACGGTCAGGCGGCCTTTCAGAATATGATACACCGTGGCGCAGAGTGGCATGGAAACACCCAGCTTCATAGAGAGTTCATAGAGCGAGTCCGCCGTCACCACGCCTTCGGTGAGGCCGTGCGATTTGCCGGGCAATACCTCGTGAAGCTCCTTGCCTTGGCCAAGCGCATAACCTAATGAAAGATTACGCGATTGCAGACTGGAGCAGGTGAGCACCAGATCACCGATACCGGCCAGGCCCATCAGCGTTTCTGCCTTGCCGCCTTTCACCAGCGCAAGCCGGGTCATCTCAGCGAGTCCACGGGTGATCAGCGCGGCGCGGGCGTTTTCGCCATATTTTCTCCCTGCGGCAATACCGCAGGCCAACGCAATGACGTTCTTCACCGCTCCGCCGATCTCAGTGCCAATCAAATCATCGGAGAGGTACGGGCGGAACAGCTTACCGCCCAGCGCATAGCGGATGCGCTCGCCCAGCTCTTTATCACCGCAGGCGATGGCGGTAGCGGTGGGCAGGCCTTGCGCCGCTTCACGGGCGAAATTGGGGCCAGAGAGAATGGCCAACGGGTTGGCAGGTAGAATGGAGGCCACCACCTCATGCATCAGTAGCAGGCTACCCCGCTCAATGCCTTTGGTGGTGATGACAATGGGCAGACCTGGCAGGGTGAGATCCGAAAGGTTGATGCACAACGTACGTACCGACTGCGATGGCACGCTAAGAATCAGCACGTCGCTGTCACAGACCTGCGGCAGATGCGTGGTGATACGAATGGCGGGATCAAGAAACACATCGGGAAGATAAATGTCGTTAACGCGCTTATCACGCACCACGTCGACCACTTGTTCATTACGTGACCACAGCGTGACTTCACTACCCGCGCGATTAGCAATAATCGCCAGCGCCGTGCCCCACGAGCCCGCTCCAATTACCCCAATGCGCGTGCGCTGAGGGACTTTCTCCGTCAGCAAAGCATCCGGCAAATCATCATGTGGTTCATTCATACCTTATTCAAAGCGTGGATTGGGGGCAGAATGCAATCATTCGTTTACAAGTGGCCCCTTTTCCTTGTCATTCCAGCCGGAGGTGAGGAATCTTTTTACAGGGAATCCACGGAAAGCATCACGCCGCTTTGCTCAGCCCCAGCTCGATGCCCTGCCCGTCCAGCTCCGCCTGTGTGGTGAAGCTGCCCTCCACCTGCTCAGCAACGGTAATGGCATTGGCCAATGTCTGCTCCGCGATGTAAGCGCGGTGGCCTTCAATGGCTTTGGCCACGCCATCCGCCGCCTTAATGGTAAGCGCGATACGGTCCGTGATGTCAAACTGGGCGTTCTTACGCGCCTCCTGAATCAGCCGCACCACATCGCGCGCGATGCCCTCGGCTTCAAGAGCGGGGGTGACGGCGAGATCGAGCACCACCAGAGCGTCTTGCGTGGAAAGTGGCTGCGCCCCTTTCCCCTCTTTCGGTTCCAGATGTAAGTCATATTCGTCCGGCTGGAGGGCCTCTCCTCCTACGACAATGACGCCGGAAGCCTCGCGGTTCCATTGTCCCGCCTTTGCCGCTGCACCTACGTCTTTCATCTTCGCGCCTAGGCGTTTGCCCGCCACAGGAAAGTGGATCTTCAGTTTGAAGCTGGCGACTGCGTCCAGCGCATCGGAGAATACCACCTCTTTCACATTCACCTCATCCGCAATCAGGCTTCGGTAGTAATCCTGATGGGCCTTGAGGCGCGGCTGGTACACAGTCAGCGTCGCCAGTGGCTGGCGCGTGCGGATATTCTCCGTATTGCGGATGGCGTGAGCCGCGTTGCAGATGTCACGCACGCGGTCCATGTCATGCAGCACATCATCAGCACGTAGATCGGTGGCTTCCATCTCCAGCGGGAAATCCTGAAGATGGACGCTACTGGCCTGTGCCATGATACCGCCATTCGTCAGCCCCGCAAACATTGCCTCCATGGTGAACGGCAGCAGCGGTGCCGCGGCGCGGGCGACACAATGCAGCACGGTGTAGAGCGTGTGATACGCGGAGAGCTTGTCGGTATCCACCTCGCCCTTCCAGAAGCGGGCACGGTTGCGGCGGATATACCAGTTATTCAGCACATCCGAAAACTGCGCGAGGGCACTGCAGGCGGTGGGCGTGTCATAGGCGTCCAGCGCATCGCGCACCGTCGTGAGCATCTCGCGGCATTTGGCGAGGATGTAGCGGTCCATCGCGTTGTCGCTATCGGTGCGGAACTCGGCCTTCACCCCGTCCGCATTCGCGTACAGGCAGAAGAAGTGATACGCGTTCCAGATCGGCTTGATGTAGAGCCGCACCACGTCGCGGATGAACTTGCCGTCCGGATCCACTCCCAAATCCTGCCCGCGCATCACGGGCGAGGCCACCATCAGCCAGCGCAGCGCGTCGGCACCGAACTGCTCAATCACCTCCATCGGGTCCTTGTAATTTTTGAGGCGCTTGGAATATTTCAGCCCGGTCTCTTCATCGATCACCACGCCGTGACAAATCACGTTCTCGAACGGCTCGCGGTCGAAGATGGCGGTGGAGAGCATGATGAGCGTGTTGAACCACCCGCGCGTCTGGGCGATGTACTCGGTAATGAAATCCGCGGGGAAATTCGCCTCGAATTTCTCACGGTTCTCGAAGGGGTAGTGCAACTGTGCGTAGGGCATGGAGCCGGACTCAAACCAGCAATCGAGCACATCCTCCACACGACGCAGCGTGTAGCGCGCATCGGTCGGATCGGGGGCGGTGAGTTCGTCGATGTAGGGGCGGTGGAGGTCCTTCACCTCGCACTGGAAGAAATCCTGCAGCTCGGCAATCGAGCCGAACACATAAAGCTGTTTGTTATTCGGGTTATCGCTTTTCCAGATGGGAATCGGGCACCCCCAGAAGCGGTTGCGCGAGATAGACCAGTCCGGCGCGGTCTCCAGCATATGACCCATCGCGCCGTCACGCACATGGCCCGGCACCCAGTTGATGTTGCGGTTCAGCTCCACGGCGCGCTGCTTGAACTCGGTCACCTTCACATACCAGCTCGGCATGGCGCGGTAGATGAGCGGCGTATCCGTGCGCCAGCAATGCGGATAATTGTGGGTGTAATCCTCCTGGCGGATGAGCTGGCCCTTCTCCTTTAGCCACTGCGTGATGCGCAGATTGGCAAGGCCGTATTTCTGAAGCTGTGCGTCCGTGTACGGCTCCCCCTCGTCCTTGCGCGTATCAGCGATCACGTTCAGGCCTTTGAGCGACAGCGTGCGGCCCGTACGGCGTGCGCACCATTCCTTCACGGTTTGTGTATGGTAAAGCACCTGTTGGTTTTTGTAGGGCACTTCATGATGTGAGGTGAAACCCAGTTTCTTGAGCAGCTTCACGGCCTCGGGATAGGTCGGATTGCACCCCGCAATGAACAGGCTCACCGGCAGGTTCAGGACCGCCCAGTCGAGCAGCGCGGTGGAGATTTCCGTCGCATAGCCTTTGCCCCAGAAATCGCTGAGTAATGCGTAACGCAGTTCCACCGCGGACTGGCCGGTTTCGTTGAATTGCAGGTAGTCACGCGTATCAAACCCGGCGCGGCCGATGAACGCATCATCCTCCCGGCGGAACAGCGCCCAGTTGGTGAAGCCCTGCCGTTGCTGGTTATCAAGGAAGCGCGCAAATTCGGCGCGGATTTTCTCCTCTGGAAGTAGCCCGTCAGAGGTGGTGGCGGCGACTTTGGGATCGGCCTGCAGGGATTGGTACAGCGGATAATCAGCCTGCGTGAATGGACGCAGATAAAGCCGCTCGGTTTCCAGCACAGCGCCCTCGCGGGTGATAGACGCAGGCATGGGAATATCAAAAATCTCGTCCGTATATTTCCCCGCGCCATCCACTGGCACCACAAGGGAAATGCCGTTGGCTTCGCAGACTTTTTGGTCCACCTCGCCAAACCCTGGCGCAGAATGGACAACCCCCGTACCAGAGCCTGCTTCCACGAACTCAGTGCCATCCAGTACGCGGAAGGCTTTAGGGTGCGCGGAGAAGAACGGAAAAAGCGGTTTGTAGGTCAGGCCGATTAGACCTTCTCCTGACAGGATAGCTACGTTGTCTTCCCCCCATTCCTTCACGTAAGCGGCATGGGCAAATTCTGCCAGAATATAGCACGCCCCCTCTTTCATCTTGCATGCGTATGACAGAGCAGACGAAACAGAAAGCGCGAGGTTACTCGGCAGCGTCCACGGCGTCGTCGTCCAGGCGAGGAGAAAATATTTCTCCGCCTCCGGCGCGCCGGCAGGGCGTTCGTTCAACTCAAACGCCACCGTCACCGCTTTGTCGATGCGCTCGCGTGTTGCGTTGTCTAGCCGGGTTTCAAAGTTGGAGAGCGGGGTTTCCGCGCCCCATGAATAGGGGAGCACGCGGTAGGATTCGTAGATGTAGCCCTTGTCGTAGAGCTGCTTGAAGGCCCACAGGACGGATTCCATGTAGGGCATATCCATAGTCTTGTAATCATTCTCGAAATCGACCCAGCGCCCCTGCCGGTCCACATAGTGCTGCCATTCCTGCGTAAAACGCATCACCGAGGTGCGGCAATACTCGTTGAATTTCTGGATGCCAAATTCGGTAATCTGCTGACGACCAGAGATTTTCAACTCTTTCTCCGCCTGCATTTCAGCGGGCAGGCCGTGGCAGTCCCACCCGAAACGGCGCTCGACGCGCTTGCCGCGCATGGTCTGATAGCGGGCGACCAGATCCTTTACATAGCCGGTCAGCAGGTGGCCGTAATGTGGCAAGCCGTTGGCGAAAGGCGGGCCGTCATAAAACACATAGGCATTGGTGACGCCGTCGCGGGTGGCCGGACGGTTTTCAACCGATGCCTCAAACACACGCTCTTTTTTCCAATATTCAAGAACTTCGCGCTCCATAGCGGCGAAATCGACATGCGAGGAAGGCTGGGGATAATGGGTGTTTTTCATGGCGTCCCTGACGGTTCAAGGCCCCGGTTATACAGAGGAATCCCGCCTATCTCAACGTGAGATACGCAAAACTCCGCCTCTTTGAGGCCGCTTTGACGGCATATGTTAAGATTTATTCAATCTTTTGCTCACAGGATAAGGGCTGCTCCGTACGAGGTGCGCTCCTGCAGTATCGGCCTGGCTGGCCAGATGCGTCAGGCCACGAAAAATAGAATGGCAGAAAGCATCATGAACGACCAGCGCCTGACCACCCGCCTGATTGATGTATGGAATCGGCTATCACACGAAGAAGACATCCCCGATTTTTCCAAGCTGAACGTCAGCACCATCGAAGACCTCTGGCAAAGCTGCATGGTGCTGGTGCCCATGCCCAAAAGCACCAGTACGAACCGCGCGCAAACCACATTGAAGCTGCACCATATCGGCCGTAAAGTCTCCGATGTCATCGGCAATGCATCGGTGGGAACGTATATTGTAGCTCGCACCCGGCAATTTGCAGGTGAACGCATAATTCAACGGATTGATGAATTGCTGGATCAACCTCAACCGATTGAGGAATCCGGACAGTTTATCAACGATCGTCACAAAGTAGTTAAATATCGTTCCTGTTTGCTACCATTTGGCAACCGACAAGAGGGTGTGACGCATGTACTGGTAGGGCTGGCCTGGCGTGAATTTTAGGTGCAGCGCACCATCCAAACCCTTCTTGTTTCATGTGGCCGGCACGTGATATCACCATCAGATGGTGCAGGTCGATACGCAGTTGGTAACACTTGGTCGTGAGGAAGAAGGCGCGCCCTTTCCTGCTGTCAATCCGCCGATTTATCGTACATCAACCGTTTTGTTCCCCACCATGCAAGCGCTGGAGGAAGCAACGGCCGGGCTCGGAAAAATACCGTCTTATGGTCGCTATGGCTCGCCGACTGCTGAGCATTTATCAAACGCACTCAACGCGTTGATCGGCTCTGATATTACATTGATTACATCTTCTGGACTGAGTGCCGTCACCACTGCATTACTAGGGGCGCTCAGTGCAGGCGATCATTTACTGATGGTGGATAATGTTTACGGCCCCACTCGCCTTTTTTGCGATCAGGTTCTGGCGCGTATGGGCATTGAGACCACTTATTTCCAAGGCGAAGCCAGCGCTGATGATATCGCACCCCTGCTGCGTAAGAATACACGTGTTATCTTCTTGGAATCCCCCGGATCACAAACGTTTGAGATGCAAGACATCGGAGGTATTTCCGCGTTGGTCAAACCGCACGGAATATTGGTGATTGCTGATGTGACGTGGGCCACGCCGCTTTACATGCGGCCTTTTGAACATGGGGTTGACATCGCCATCCACTCACTGACCAAATATGTCTCTGGCCATTCTGATGTGCTGATGGGGGCAATCAGCTGTCTGGAGCCGCACCGCAAAATAATGCGAAGCGCGTGGCTGCATCTCGGTGCACATGCCAGTAACGACGATTGCTACCTCGCGCTGCGCGGCCTGCGGACCCTTGGCGTGCGCGTGAAGCAGCATGAAGCTTCCGGCCTGACCGTGGCGCGCTGGTTAGCGGAACAACCGGCGGTCAAACGCGTGCTCCATCCGGCTCTTCCGAAAGACCCCGGCCATGATCGCTTTCTTGCACACTTCACTGGCGCCTGCGGGCTGTTTGGCGTGGAGCTCCACCCTGTAGGCAAAGAAGCGGTCGCCGCCATGTTGGATGGGCTGGAACTTTTCGGGATGGGCTACAGCTGGGGGGGCTATGAAAGCCTCATTATTCCCGTCTATCCTGCAAAAATCCGTACTGCCTCGCATTGGCCGGCGTCATCCATTTGCCTTCGCCTACACATAGGGCTCGAGTCGGTGGAAGATTTAATTGCGGATCTAAGCCGTGGATTGAAGCGTCTGCAGGATGCAAAATCAGACTAAAATAACCAGCTACGAGCCGTGGCAAGAATTCGATTCTCGCTGGTGCTGGCGGCACGTAGAAATAGCCGCATAAAATCATCAAGGAATGCAATCGCAAAACACACTGAGGCCGACATCATAAGGCTCAGCGCCAGTAACTGTCCCAGCAAGAAATAGAGCGGATCAGCAATCGTAGGGAGCGCCTGACCTGCATGCATACCGACATGAAATGCAATAGAGGAGCTCACCGCCACAGCCACGACAAACTTACGGGAATCCACCAGCGTTAGAGAAAGCGCATAGGCAAGAATGGCCCCCAGTACAAACCAGGGAACCATCGGGTAGCGAGATATCTCAATCTGCACCATTGCCGCGATGGCATAAAGAAGGATAAAAGTGATGGGCAGCAACAAGATCGCATCGCGGCCGATGCTTACTGACCACAAACCAACCACAACCACCAACAGCAAGTCACGATCCGCCTCAAGTAGGGACAAAAACCCATGACTAAGCCCTGCGCTGGCTTCCCCGGATGGATAAATCACCAGAAATGGCAAGCACGCCAAGGCAAAAATGGCGCCAAAGAGCAATAATATCTTCTGATTATCCATACGCGGTGCGTAGCCTTGCCTTGCACTGAAATTCCAAACGTGGTGTCATAGCATTGCTTATCTCGCGCGACAATGGTGTGTAAGCAAGTGTTAACAAAATCTTAATAATTGCCATGCAACGCCGTATTGCCTTACTTTTTTGCATGATATCCGTGGCGCTGCTCTCTTTCGCTGAACAGGCAGACGCGGCGAGTCCCTCCATTGCCCCACAAGGTATTACCGTCATGGCGGACCCTAGTCTGACGGTGCCAATCACGCGCATCGCACGCGCCTACGCAGCCGAATACCAAACCCCCATTTCGGCGCAATTTGCTCCCACAAACCTACAAATTCGAGAGGTAGAAGAAGGGGCGGAAGCCAATGTGATTGTTACCTCTAAGGCGATCTGGATTCGTCAACTGGAAGCCAAGGGGCTGATCGATGTTTATTCACGCACCCCGATAGCGCGCAATTCTCTGGTTTTAACAGCCAGGCATCAAGCCCCGGAAGGTTTTTCACTTGCCTCACGGCCCAGGACGGCGGAATCCTTCATGCTGCCTGGCAGTTCACCAGACGAGCTTTCCTTTGCGCTGGGCGATCCGGAATACACATCCGAGGGCACCTATGCGCTTGATGCGCTGGCTCGGCTTAAACTGGATGGTGAGCTTGAACCGTATTTTACGTTCTTTCGTGACATGCGCGTACTGACGCATTCGCTGAGCTTGCCGGGTTCCTACGGCCTGATGTTTTACACCGATGCAACGCTGTACCCAGAGCTTCAGATTTTTGAGCGTTTCTCTCAAGATATGCACGCACCGATTGT
The DNA here is from genome assembly GCA_002291845.1 of Alphaproteobacteria bacterium UBA1002. Lineage (GTDB taxonomy): Bacteria > Pseudomonadota > Alphaproteobacteria > Rickettsiales > UBA998 > UBA998. The sequence goes on from DBAU01000014.1 coordinate 12,920, forward strand.
TTATGATGCCGTGACGGTTGCCGGTGCCAACATGATGGGCGGACGCCATTTTGTCGACTACCTTACCTCAGATAAAGCTCGCGCGATTTTCGCCCGCTACGGATTTCTACCCGCACTTTAGCCAGCCAGTGGCCACCGAGCCCGCGGAATAATCTCAAGCCCATCCGGGGGGAACAGATCCCGCCGCTCCAGACCGGCCCAGGCAATCATGGCGGCATTATCGGTACAGAGTCCCATAGGGGGGGCGACCATTATCATGCGGTGCTCTTGCGCCGTCTGGCTGAGGAGCGAACGCAGATAGTGATTTGCCGCCACACCGCCGGCCACCACCAGCGCGTGGCCATCTCCATACTCCTGCACAAACGCTCGTAGTGCGACGCCCAGTCGATCTTGTAAAATCAAGCCGACACTATGCTGAAAAGAAGCAGCTATGTCCGCCTTGGCTTGTGCATCCAGCTGTCCGCTTTCACCCAGCGCGACCACCTGCCGACGTACCGCCGTCTTGAGTCCAGAGAAGGAAAAATCGGCATGCGGTTCACCACGCATTGGCAGAGGAAAGGTAAAACGCGTACCATTACCCTGACGGGCCAACATTTCCACCTCAGGCCCCCCCGGATAAGGCAGCCCCATCATTTTTGCAGTTTTGTCAAATGCCTCACCCAGCGCATCGTCCCGAGTGGCACCCACTTTTTGATAGCATCCGACCCCTTCGACGACGAGCATCTGACAATGCCCACCAGAGACCAGAAGCAAAAAATAGGGAAACGGAGTGCGGTGACTTAGCCGTACACTAAGCGCATGACCTTCCAAATGGTTGATCGCATAAAACGGTTTGCGATGCACACTGGCAAGCGCTTTACCCGTCATCAGTCCAACGATCACTCCACCAATTAATCCCGGGCCAGCAGTCGCGGCGATGGCATCTACGTCTGGCAGCGTCATTCCTGCCTGCGTTAACGTGTCTGCCAGCAACGCCTCGATATGCTGCATATGCTGGCGTGCGGCAATCTCGGGAACCACACCGCCATAGGCCTGATGCGCCTCCGTCTGCGAACGCAAGGCCTGCGCTAGAATCGTGCCATCTCCGCGCACCAGTGCCACGGCTGTTTCATCGCAGCTGCTTTCGATGCCCAATACTATGGCATCCGGTGCGGGGAATCCTGTGGCGCGCGTCACTTGTCAATACGACGGGGGAGGGTTACTAATGCGGTTTATGTAACACGAGCCGCCCACAATGACCAGTCTGCGCCACCGCTTACCCCTGACGCTTGGTACCCGTGCCAGCTCGTTGGCTATGGCGCAGGCACATGAAACCCAGCGTATTATAAGCGAAACGTTTGGTCTGGCACTGGACGATATCATCCTAGCGCCAATGACGACATCAGGCGACAAACATCTGGATGGAACCCTCCAAAACATTGGCGGAAAAGGTTTATTCACAAAGGAGTTGGAGACCGCGTTACTCAACGGTCAGATCGATTTTGCGGTGCACTCACTAAAGGATATGGCCACCGTTATGCCTCCCGGATTGATGATTGCCGCCACCTTTGCGCGTGAGGACGTACGGGATGCACTGATCTCCAACCATGAAGGCGGGCTGGAAGGATTGCCCCACGGCGCACGCTTTGGCACCGCCTCGCTGCGCCGTGCCGCGCAGGTCAAGCAACGGCGACCGGATGTGGAAATGTTTCCGCTGCGCGGTAATGTGCCTACCCGCCTAGCCAAACTCCGTGCCGGTGATGTCTGCGCAACATTGCTGGCGGTGGCGGGGCTAAAACGCCTGAATTTGTGGGAAAGCTGTGGAGGCGTGGCGCTGGATCCACAGCTGTTCATTCCAGCGGTGGGACAAGGGGCGATTGCACTGCAATGCCGCGAAGATGACTACGTGATGCGTGAATTGCTGAATGCGGTAAATCATAATGATACTTTCCTTGCCGTTACTGCGGAGCGTGCCATGCTACGGGTATTAGATGGCTCCTGTCGTACCCCAATCGGTGGATATGCCGTGCGTGGAGCCGATGGTCGCTTCCGTCTGCAGGGCATCCTGCTTTCCGATGATGGGCAGACATTATGGCAGGCGGAAGATACGGCAGGGCAAGAAGATATGGTGGCCCTTGGTGAATCCGTAGGGTATGCGATACGGACCAAGGCGGGACGGTGAAGATACGCCCGCATCTACTGCTCACCCGTCCGGCAGAAGATTCGGCCTCTTTTGCTGCACAACTTGAGGCAGCTGGATTTCAAATCACCCAAGCACCTTGCCTTGAGATCGTTCCATTTTCTGCGGAATCTTTATCGCATCGGCCGGATGCCGTCATACTTACCAGTCGTCACGCGGTGGCTTCCCTTCATGCCTATGGTATTGCTTGTGATACACCGGTCTTCGCGGTGGGAGAATCCACGACGGCGGCTCTGCGCCATGCCGGATATCTGCACGTGATCACGGGCGCTGACGATGCTTTGTCATTGCTACCACTTATCCGCGCATCTCTGCCGCCTTCAGCCTCTCTGCTTTACCTTCGCGGCAAAGACATCCGGCATGATCTGGCTGGGTTGGTTTGCATGGAGGGCTACCCCTGCGAACAGCGCGTTGTTTACGCCGCACATCCTGTGGAGTCCCTGTCCGTCGAGGCGCGAGATTCTCTTAAGCAAGGCGATCTGGATGGGATCGTATTTTTTTCTGCGCGCACCATTCACGTCTTTGCCAGACTTGCCACGCAGGCGGGATTGCCTGAATCCTGCTGGCAGCGGCTGCGCGCCGTAACACTCAGTGCGGCGATGGCCAAAGAGGCCGAGGCCGTGGGGTTTGTCGCGCCGATCATTCAGCCGCTACACCGGGGAGCAGGGGCCATAAAAGTACTTAAAACCTTGTTTTCTTAAGGCGGTCTGTTTACATCTCAGTCTCATTTGGAATTTGTCATGACTACCGAAACTTCCCCGTCCCCAGATCCCATTCTGCCCAGCGAGAAAAGTCGCCCCCCCATCTGGACCATTGCTACGTTAAGCGTAACGGCGCTTTTAGGCATTGCAGGAACAGGGTACTATTTTCTTTATCAAAAGGAGGCGCTGGCTTCGCAACGTCGTCAGGCCGCGAGCCCTTTAGCGTATTTTGAATCGCGCCAGCGTGTTCGCTCTTTTGATGAAGAGCCAAACGCCCCGCTGCAACCGCAAGACTCTGTCGCGACACGCTCCTCTCCTGCAGAAGAACCGGAGACGAAGGAGGAGAATGCGCTAGCATTCAGCGAACGTACTGTTGTTGAAACCGATAACGAGGAAGCCCTAACCACAACGCGCGCTGCGGATAATTCTGGTGATCTTGCCAATCAGCTGGCACAGCAGACGCAGCGAATGGATGCACTGGAAGCACGGCTCGATGCCCTGTCACAACAGCTTGACGGGCTGGGGGAGGCACTCGCTGAGCGTCCTGTCGCGCATAGCGCTGCCACCAGCGAGGATACGGCCTTGCTGATTCAGTTTTACCGCGTGCGTGAGCAGGCCATGCAGGCGCGGCCGTTTGAGGATACGCTAGCGGCCTTATTGGCGATGGAAGGTCTCGACGGTGAAACCTATGCCCTGCTCGCACGGCTTCAGCGTGTTGCGGATGATGGGATTGCCAGCCAGAAAGAGCTGCGCAAACGTTTTGCTACCAGCCTGGAGGATTATCTTTCGCGTCGCCGCACGGATGCCCCCTCCACCGGGCTGTGGGAGGATATGCGCGGCCAACTGGGCGGCTTGATCCGCGTGCGTAAAATCGGCGCGCAACATGAAGGTGACGATGATGGCGCCCTCATTGCACGGGCCGAAGCTGCCCTCGCCGAAGGGGACCTTGCTTCAGCAGCCAAAGAAGTCTCCATGCTTTCCGCGCAGGCTGCACCTTACTTCGCCGATTGGCGCCAACAGGTCCGGCGGCGGCAGAACACACTGGACATTTTTGAGCGCGTCGAACGACGCCTGATGCGGGGGGCCTGATGCCGCTCGCGCTGCGTCTTGTCTTCACGCTGCTCCTGCTCACTGGCATCAGCATGCTGGCTGTATGGCTACGTGATCATCCGGGGCTGTTGCGTCTGGATTGGCTGGGCTATCGCGTCGAGACGCCGATGGCCATTGCCACACCTCTGGCACTGATAACGCTGCTCTTTTTTGGCCTGCTGCTCTATGGCTTAGTTCATTTAAGCTATTTTCCCCTGAGGCTTCGCTTACGCAAGCAGGAAACACGGTTTCATCACAGTCTTGACCAGCTAACCTATGCAATGACCTCACTCGCGGTTGGGGATGATGCGTCTGCCCTGCGATACGCGCGTCAGGCAGAAAAATATCTTGGCCAACATCCTTTGCTGGAGTTGGTGCACGCGCATGTAGCGCTGCGCGGTAGTGACAACGCCGGTGCACGCCACCAGCTACAGAAACTCATGCACTACCCAACCACCCGTATGCTGGCCGCCAGCGCATTATCTCGGGCGGCACAACGTGACGAGCGCCTTGAAGAAGCCGTCCGTCTGGGGCTAACGGCTTACGAACTACAGCCAAATCATTTACCGAATCTACAACATTTGTTTGTATTGTATGTCGAAATGCAGGACTGGCAGGCGGCCCTTCTGCTGCTTGAACGGGCGCGGCGCCGGGGCAGTCTCAGCAAGCAGAAAGTCATGCATTACGAGGCAATCCTCTATTGGCAGGAAGCGGAGTCTCTGCGGCGCACCGGTCATGACACGGGTCATGCACTCCTCATACGACAGGCGTTTAACTCAGAAGCAGGTTTTGTCCCGGCAGCCCATGCGTATGCCACCCACTTAGCAGCCACAGGCCACCGTCGTCGAGCTATCATGGCCCTGCGTAAAGCATGGCGGCAGAATCCACACCCTATGCTAGCTGATCTTTTTTTGAACCTTCAGGCGGACATGTCTGCCGTCAAGCGTCATAAAGCGGTGGAATTATTGACACAGACACAGCCACAGCATCTGGAAAGCCATGTCTTGCGCGCCCGCACTGCCATACAACTGAAAGAATGGTCCCAGGCAAGGCATCATCTTGGACGGGCACACGAACAAGCCTCACAGGCCCGACTTTTTCGTATGCTTGCCGAAATAGAACAACAGGAAGGACAGGAAGCAAACGCATTACATGCGATGGAGCAGGCTTCCAATGCACCTCGTGACCCACAATGGGTATGCGATGGGTGTGGGAGCATGCATGCACAATGGCAGTTTATCTGTCATCACTGCCAAAGTGCCGATAGCATCCAGTGGCGCACGCCTCAGACCGCAATTATAGAATCAGAGCGCCTGGCCGTTCCTTACGGATTACATGCAGCCCACTAGCGAAAAATAAATCACTAGAACGCATTGATAAGCGGCTGTGGCGCTTCAAATCCTGGTGGTGGTGTCGTCGGCTCTGGTCCGGCTGTGTTCATGGTGGGAGGCCCCCCACGGCTGGCCGCGGTGCTGACACTGGTTTGTCCCTGGCGCGGACGTGAGGCAGAGGAAGCGAAACCCGTTGTATGGCTCTGGCTTGCGACACCACCGACGGGATCATCTATCCCGCGTATACTAGGCGCTTCAGGGACAAATGCGGATGGCGTTTGGTTACTGGTTGCCCCGCCAAACTGGCCATTAATACTGCCGCTGTTATTTGGTCGCGCTGGGTTGAAAAATTGTCCCAGGTTTCTGTTCGGATCGGCATTTACACTGCCATTCATTGGCCCGTTGCCCATCAGTTGGCTGATCTCGTATTCATCCGGTGACGCCATAGGAACCTCATCCACCTCGCCTGTGCCTACGCGTTGTGTGCGAAGCATCGGGCGCGGTTGGTCATAGCAAACCACATCAGAGCGCACGTCGTAACAATAGCGAGGCGCGTGGGGTGCCGGCACTGCAGGCTCTTCGGATTTATCAAAAATATAGCCAGCGATTTTGGAACGGGTCTTTTTACTGCCCTCATACAAAGAATTATTCGTGCGCTCGATATTGCGCTGCATCGCGCCGCACCCGGCCAGCGTGGTGGCCGCCAGCAGGCAGAAAGCAATGGAAATTGTTCGGTTCATGGCCGCTCCTCGGAAAGCAGGGCCTCCAGTCCGGCCCGGTAATTAGGATAGTGTAGCGAAAGTCCGAAGGTCGATAAAGCCTTGCGGTTGGAAACGCGCCGGTTCACCTGATAGAAGCGGCGCATTCCTGGCGGCACCGCGTCATCACTGTAGGGAACCGCGGGCGGTGGCTCACGATGCAACAGCTTGGCGGCATAGGCAACCACCTCATGCGTGGGGGCGGGCTCATCATCCGCCACATTAAATACCTGCCCGGGTGTCGGGCGGGCGGCGGAGGCCATTAGCAAGCGCACAATATCCGCCACATGCACCCGCGAGATCGCATGGCCCGGCTTCACCACGCGGTACGCCTCGCCCTTGAGCATCTGGCGCAGGGCATTACGCCCCGGCCCATAAATGCCGCTTAAGCGAAACACATGCACCGGGATGCCGTGTTGCTCGCAGAGGCGGAGCCATTGCTCCTCCGCGATCAGCCGGCGTTCCCCCTCAGGGCTGGCCGGCGCTGGTTCTGTGTTCTCGTCCACCCACTCACCTCCATGGTCGCCGTAGACGCCGGTGCTCGACAGATAGGCACACCAGCGCAACTGTGACATTCTTGCAATTGTTGTGCCAAGCGCCTGGAACACCGGATCCCCCGTCGCCTCAGGGGGGATGGAAAGCAGGAGATGGGTGACGCCCTCCAGCGCCTCCGGCGGCAAGGCCGCGGCAGGCCAGGCATAGGCCGTCAGCCCAGACGCCCGCAGGGCCTGCGCTTTATCGGGAGTACGCACGGTGCCGGCAGCGTGAGTGAAACAAGGAGCCAGACGTTCCGCAACATAGCCAAGGCCAAAGCAAAACAGCTTGCCTTCGTACGGCGCTTGCGAAAGGATGGACTCAGGGAGTGCATGCATGGCGAAAAACTCCGGCAGAATGAGCAAATGTTGCCAACAGCATGGCATAGGACGGCGGATGCGTCAGCCATGATTTATGACAGCCGCCGGCAACGCCTCGCCACCATTGATACCACGCTATCCGGCCCGCGCACGCTGTTGCCATTTCTGCGGCGTATCCGCGACGACGTGTTGATGCTGCGCCAGCAATATCTGGGGCCGTATGAAAACTCCGCTCTGCAGAAAGATATTGAAGAATATCTCTTCTTCAGCCTGGTCTATGCCAAGCTGGCCCGCCGCCGCCTGCTCCAGTTCCCACTGCGCGTGATGAAGTATGAAAGCCCGGATTTTGTGATTGAGGAAGCCGGGCACCGCTACGGGCTGGAGGCGACGAAAGCCACACCCGAGGCGTATCAACGCTGGATGAAGCAGGCCCCGCAGGATGATGAAAGCTACCCGCTGCATCGCCTGAAAACCTCGCCGCGGCTGAATAACGGACCCGCGGTGGAGCGCGAGGGCGCGCGGCTGATTCAGGCGGCGATCTTACGCAAATCCGCCCTGCTGCGGCTGTATCACGCCAACACGCGCACCGAGCATCACCACTTGATTGTGAAGCTGCAATATGAAGCCGTCGCCGACACGGAGGCGCTGCTAAAAGTCCTCTGGCGCGAGGGGATGATCGAAGGCGTGGCAGGCTTTGAGCGGGTGATTGTCTCCCCCTCCACCACCGAATTCATCCTGCTCGATCCTCACACCGGCGGCATGCGGCGGCTCTAGCCACCGTGCGTTTGGTTAGCTAAGCTTCGCCTTCAGCAGGTCATTGACCGCGGCGGGGTTGGCTTTGCCGCCGCTGGCTTTCATCACCTGGCCGACGAAGAAACCAAACAGCTTATCCTTGCCGGATTTGTATTCCGCGACCTTGTCCGGGTTGGCGGCGATCACCTCATCGATGACTTTCTCGATGGCCCCCGTATCGGTGACCTGTTTCAGCCCCTCATCTTCCACAATTGCGGCGGCAGGCTTGCCAGTCTCGATCATACGGTCGAGCACATCCTTGGCGATTTTTCCGGAGATGGTGTTATCAGCAATCAGCTTCACCAGCCCATTGAGCGCCATGGCGCTGACCGGGGATTCCTCGATGGATTTTTCCAGCTTGTTGAGGCGGCCAAACAGCTCAGCGGTCATCCAGTTGGCGGCCAGCTTGGGATCCACGCCTTGAGCGGCTTCCTCATAATACGCCGCATAGGCCTTGTCCGAGACAATCACCGACGCATCATAGGGCGTCAGACCGTAGTCGCGGACATAGCGGGCCTTCTTCTCATCCGGCAGTTCCGGCAGGCTGGCCTTGATCTTCGCGATGAAGTCATCCTGCAGCACCAGCGGCAACAGATCCGGGTCGGGGAAATAGCGATAGTCGTGCGCATCCTCCTTGGAGCGCATGGTACGCGTCTCGTTGGCGGATGAATCATACAGGCGGGTTTCCTGATCGATGGTGCCGCCGGATTCCAGAATCTGCACCTGGCGCTCAGCCTCGAACTGGATGGCGCGCATCAGGAAGCGCACCGAGTTGACGTTCTTGATCTCGCAGCGCGTGCCGAGTGTGTCGGAGCCGCGCGGGCGCACGGAGACGTTGGCGTCGCAACGCATTTCACCTTTGTCCATGTCGCCGCCACAGGTACCCAGGTAACGCAGGATGGCGCGCAGCTTTTTCAGATACGCCCCCGCCTCTTCCGGCGTGCGCAAATCCGGCTCGGAGACAATTTCCATCAGCGCGATGCCGGCGCGGTTGAGATCAATAAACGAGCTGGTCGGCGAATGCTCGTGCAGTGATTTTCCGGCATCCTGCTCAAGGTGCAGGCGAGTGATGCCGATGTCACGTGTGGTGCCATCATCCATCTCAATGGTGAGCGTACCCTTGCCAACAATCGGATCGAGGTATTGCGAAATCTGGTAGCCGGAGGGGAGGTCGGGATAGAAGTAATTCTTGCGGTCAAACACGGAGCGCGGATTGATCTGCGCCTTTAGCCCCAGGCCGGTACGTACCGCCTGCTCGACACAGCGTGCATTAATCACCGGTAGCATGCCGGGAAAACCCGCATCGACGAAGGAGACATTGTGGTTTGGCTCTGCGCCAAAATCATTGGGCGCACCCGAGAACAGCTTGGATTCCGACGCGATCTGAGCGTGGACTTCCAGCCCGATCACCATCTCCCACTCACCCGTATTGCCTTTAACGATGCCGCTTTGAGTCATACATTTCTACCTTGTGAACGAGACACAAGGTTTAGCGGTCACCGGTAGGAAATCAAGGGTATTTGCGTAAAGAATGGGAGGCTTAGCCTTCGCCGCCGCCACAGCTCATGACGCTGCCGCACCACTGATTGATTGTCTGGTTCCAGCCCCCATCATCCGCCGCACAGGCGCTGAGGGAAAACAGAAGGGCAATCATCGTCAGGGTACGCATGTGGTTCTCTGGCGGTTTTGTTTACATAAGCACGGTTTTCCGCGCACTTGGGCAACCTGCCATAGATTTATGACAGTTTTATGACAATTTTGAAAAAATTGCATGGGAAGCCATGCGTTTTACGCATTGTTGCACGCAAGCAACGGCCGCGCCCCCTCTGGGTGGGCTTCAGAAGCAATTGATAGAGATGCCGAAACGCGCTCAGCATGACAGAGGCATCACGCGGCAAGACGCTCTTTCGACTGGGCACGGAAATCAAGGGCGGCTTCCAGCGCATACGCCGCTTTGAACAACGTTTCCTCCTGGAAATTCGCGGCCAGAAGCTGCAAGCCGAGCGGCAAGCCATCTTTGCTTAAACCAGCCGGCAGTGACAGGCCGGGCAACCCCGCCAGCGAGGCAGGCACAGTGAACACATCGTTCAGATACATGGTCACGGGGTCCATGCTGCCGCTTTCACCAAGCGCAAAAGCCGCGGAAGGAGCGGTCGGCGTCAGGATGACATCGCAACGCGCAAACGCATCCCGGAAATCCTGAATAATGCGGCCGCGCACGCGCTGCGCCTTTTTGTAATAGGCATCGTAATAGCCGGAGGAAAGGACATAGGTGCCGATCAGGATACGGCGCTTCACCTCTGCGCCGAACCCGGCGGCACGGGTTTTTTCATAAAGCTGCTCGATGGAGTCACCCGGTTCGGCAACACGCAGACCAAAGCGCACGCCATCATAGCGCGCCAGGTTGGAAGAGCACTCGGCAGGCGCCACGATGTAATAGGTCGCCAGCGCATATTTGGTATGCGGCAGGGAAATCTCGACAATCTCCGCGCCGGACTCCTTGAGCAACTGGGCACCGCGATCCCACATCGCCGCCACTTCAGGATTGATGCCGTCGGGGCGGTATTCCTTGGGGATGCCAATGCGCAGGCCGCGCACATCGCCCGGCAGGGCCGAGACATTCGGCAGCGCATGCGTGGCGGAGGTGGAATCCTTGGGGTCATGGCCTGCCATATGCTCAAACAGCAGTGCAGAATCCTTCACCGTCTTGGTGATCGGGCCGGCCTGGTCAAGCGAGGAGGCAAAGGCAATGATGCCAAAACGCGAGCAACGGCCATAGGTTGGCTTGAAACCGACAATGCCGCAAAAAGCAGCGGGCTGACGGATAGAGCCGCCGGTATCCGTACCCAAAGAAGCGGCGCACAAATCCGCTGCCACGGCTGCCGCCGAGCCACCAGAGGAACCACCGGGCACCAGCTCGACACCGTCCGCACGGGTCCACGGGCTTTTCACCGGACCGTAATAGCTGGTGATGTTGGCCGAGCCCATGGCGAACTCATCAAGGTTTGTTTTGCCAAGCATGACACAGCCCGCATCAAACAGCCTTTGCGTCACGGTGGATTCATACGGCGGTGTGAAACCGTCGAGGATGTGGGATGCGGCGGTGGTCAGCACACCTTTCGTGCAGAACAGATCCTTCACGGCCAGCGGCGCGCCTTCCAGCGGACGTGCTTCGCCCTTCGCCAGCTTCTCATCCGCCGCCGTTGCCTGCGCGCGCGCTACATCATGCGTCACGGTGATGTAGGCGTTCATGTCCGGGTTCACACGGTCGATGGCCGCCAGGTACGCATTGGTCGCCTCAAGCGAGGAGAACTGCTTTTTTTGCAAACCATCCACCGTTTCGGACAGGGTCAGGCGGGTAAGATCAGTCATATTTCTTATGCCATTGTCATCAAATCATCATGGGATTCGTCTATATAATGCCCAACGCCCAAGGACAACCCTTGTTCCACCTGCTGTAAAGGACAATCATGCGCGACGAGAGCACCGCCCCGGCAACCCCCGTGCAGCTCACCTCGGAAGAGCAGGCCTGCATTGAGCATATTCGCGGCCAGCTACGCACCTGGCTGCCGCCAGCGATTGGTCTGGCGCGCGGTCTTTCCGATCGCTACTCACGCCCAGAGCGCCGTGAACAAGGGCGCCAGCTGGCCACGGACCTGGCGGTTAACGGGGTGGTAAATGACATTATTGCACGCTCCGAATTCTCGAATGTCTTCGGCATTCAGGTCCCCACCGCCTGCTATGGCCGTGATGTACGCATCGAGTGTGAAAGTGTGCCGCCGCACGAGAATCTGCCTCGCTGCATCATTCAAGCCCCGCCCTACCGGACGTATCGCTTTCCGTAACCAAAAAAAACAGAGCGCCTTACCTGCTAGGCTACACTTAGCGCGTCCGCATAGCAGGGGATCTGGGTGCGCGCCCGATTGCCTCTTCAAGCACGTCCGCAAGTTCCTTGTAAGAAAAAAAACGGAGCTCCCCAAGTTCTTCGCTGGAGTCGTCTGGCACGGGAAGCCCTTTTTCCTGCATCACCTTGACGAGGCTATTTATCAGTTGCGTAAGCTTGCCCGCATTTTCTTGCTCTGCTTCGTGAAGAAAGCGAATATAAATAGGTTGTTCTTCGTGTGAACCGTTGAAACCTAATGTTATCTTTGACTCGGTTGGGTTCACACCATAACGTAAGACTAAATCTATCAGCTGATTTAGTACGTAGTGTTGCTCAAGCCTGGCTTCATAAAACACTTTATCTTCAAACGCTTCAGGATTACCTGTTTTACCGTTTTCTTCCGTCATGGCTATTCACCAATCACTTTGGGGACAACAAAACAATCATACTCGCTGGCGGGAGCGTTGCGGGTGATCTCCTGTGCCTTGCCGCCATCCGTCACTGCGTCGGCACGCCAGGGCAGCGGCTGCTCAATCACGCTGGCCACGGTCGCCGCTTCACCGGTATCGACCTCATTGAGTTGCTCGACGAACTGCAGGATGCTGCCAATCTGCTGGCTCAGCGCCTGTTTTTCCTCATCGGTCACCTTGATGCGCGCCAATTTAGCGATTTTAGCAACGTCAGCGGCAGAGAAACTCATGGAAAATACTCCCTTTGCGAGGGTTTTAGCATGAAGGCGCCAAAAAACAAGGCTTCGTCATGAAACAGCCCCCCATCTATGGCACCGTGACGCAAAATATGAGAGAATCTTCTTATGAAAATGCCTAGGGTCCTGGTCATTGCTACCGGGGGAACCATTGACTCCGCGTATGACCCGGCGCACGGGACGCCGGAAGTGGTGCCCACGCCGGGCAAGTCGGCCATTCCTGAGGCACTGGCCCAGCTGGGATGGACCTCCGGACAAGACTATCACTTTGAGCGGTTTTACCACAAAGACAGCCAGCATCTGCACCGACAGCACATGCAGGCCATTGCGCATTATCTGCAACAGCATCCGGAATATGAGAAGGTTATTATCACGCATGGCACGGATACCATGCCACGCAACGGGCGCTACCTCTCCACGCTGCTGGAGCAGCATGTCGATTATGGCCTGCATCGTACGGTGATTTTTTGCGGCGCGATGCAACCTTTACGCAGCGCACCAGATCTTTTTCTGCCGGAGGAGCGCACGGACGCCTGGAGAAATCTGCGACTGGCAATGGAACAGGCCAGCAAGGCAAAGCCAGGCGTGTATCTGACCGACGGCGACATCCTGCATTCGGTGTTTGATGTGGAAAAATCGCGTGCCGTCAAAGACGGCATAGTGACGGATGCAAAATTTGTGGGACGGGTACACCCCTACCCTGATCCCTCCATTGACCTGTGTTAATACCATCTAATCGGTGACTTTATGCACGGACTCCGGTAGTGCTTGGCGTGTGCTGGAGTTCCTATGCTTGCGTTTTCCGCAGATGATTTTCGTTATCAGCTTTTGCCGCACAAGCGGCTGTTAGGGCTCGACGTGGGTGAAAGGACTATCGGCCTCGCCATGTGCGACGCCGGCTGGAGCGTGGCCTCCCCGCTTGAGACGCTCAAGAAGGGCAAGCTGGCCGAAGACCTCACGGCGCTGGAGCAAACCATTCGCCAGCATGTGATTGGTGGGCTGGTCATCGGCTTTCCGATTAATATGGATGGCACACTCGGCCCGCGCGCACAATCCGTGAAGCAGTTCGCCCGCAACCTGGATAAATATCTTGGCGTCCCCATGCTGTTGTGGGATGAACGCATGTCGACCCAGGCGGTGGAAAAAGCGATGCTGGAGGGTGATCTCTCCCGCCAGAAACGCAAGGAGCGCGTGGACAAACTCGCTGCTGCCTACATTCTGCAAGCATTTTTGGATTCGGTCCGGTGACACCTCTTTTCTTCCATTTTCTGGTTGCCGCTCTGCCGGCCTATCTGATTGGTTCGTTTCCAACGGGCTATGTGATCGGAAAACTATTCAAGCTGGGGGATATCCGATCGATTGGCTCTGGCAACATCGGCGCCACCAATATGGTGCGCGCAGGCGGTAAGAAGCTTGGAGCGCTCGTACTTCTCGTGGATATGGTGAAAGCTGCGATTGGATTTAGCTGGAGTGCGGAATTCGTAGAAATTTACCAGCCAGACCTCAGGTGGGAGCAGGCAGGAACAGTGAGCCTCTGTGTGCTGGCACTGCTTGCAGTTTTTATAGGCCATATGTTTCCCGTATGGCTAAAATTTAAAGGTGGCAAAGGCATCTCCATTATGATTGGCAGCCTACTTTGCCTACCGCTTTTATCTTCTGGCGTACCCGTGGTTTACTGGCCTTTGCTCATCTATCTAGCCGTTTGGCTCGGCTGTTACGCGCTAACAAAAACCTCCTCCCTCTCCGGGCTTAGTGCAACGCTGGCTGTGGCGATCTATTTTTGGGTGTCTTTCTTTTTAGCCGATTTCCCGGCGAGCATATGCGATTCCCATCAGTCGATGACGCACTGCACATCCTACTGGTCGATCGTGCCTGTTTTATCGTTAGTCTACAGCTTTACCGCCCTGCTCATTTTCTATCGCCACACGGACAATATCCGCCGCCTGCTGCGTGGCGAGGAGCTGGCCTTCCGGCGCAAGGAAAAGGAGACGATGTGATTTCGCTACCGCTCTTCGCCAAGGAGGCCTTGCCCGCCCCGGCGATGGATGCGGATCTGCTCGATACGGTCCGCCTGATCCGCTCCGACAATGTTGGCCCGGTCACCTATCACATGCTGGTCGCGCGCTATGGCTCCGCAAAGGCGGCGCTGGAGCGCCTGCCTGAGCTGGCGCAGCGCGGCGGGGCGAAAAAGCCTCTTTTGCCCTGCCCCGTTGAAAAAGCGGAGAAAGAAATCGCCGCCGTACAGGCGTACGGCGCGCGGCTGATTCCCTATAATGCAGCCGACTATCCCGCTTTGCTGAAACATCTTGCCGATGCCCCCCCGCTCCTTGCCGCCCATGGCCATACGCACCTGTGGGCAGACAAGCCCTGCATCGCCATGGTCGGCGCGCGAAATGCCTCGGCCAATGGTTGCCATTTTGCCAAGAAGCTGGCGGCAGAGCTCGGGGAAGCGGGCGTGATCGTGGTCTCCGGCCTGGCGCGGGGGATTGACACCTTCGCCCATCAGGGTGCGTTGGCGACGGGCACCGTGGCGGTCATCGGCGGTGGCATCGACAATGTCTATCCGCCGGAGAATCGCAGCCTGTTTTCGGATATCCGTGCGCGCGGCTGCATCCTGTCCGAACAGCCCTTCGGCGGTGCGCCGCATAGCCGCAGCTTTCCGGCGCGTAACCGCATCATCTCGGGCATGAGTTTGGGGGTACTGGTGGTGGAGGCGTCCGCCAAATCCGGCTCCCTGATCACAGGCCGCTTCGCGCTGGAGCAGAACCGCGAGGTCTTTGCCATCCCTGGCTCGCCACTGGACCCCCGGGCGCAAGGCTGCAACGCGCTGATTAAAGAAGGTGCACTGCTCACTGAATCCGCGGAGGACATTCTGAATGTGCTTCGCGGACAGCCCCGCATCCTGGCTGATAATCGTCAGCTTGGCTTATTTGATCCCGCACCCCCCGCCGAGCCTGGAGAGGCAGAATGGGCCGAAGCAAGAAAAATTATTGAAGAAAAACTTGCTGTTACACCAACATCAGTGGATAGACTCCTTGAACAATGTCAGGTCCCCCCTCATCTTTTGTTAACGATTTTAATGGAAAAGGAGTTAGCAGGCGTGCTACAGCGCCATCCGGGTAATCAGGTAAGCCTGCTGTATATATAAGTCATTCCCGCGCAGGCGGGAATCCATATCCCAGAGTCCGTGGTTATGGATCCCCGCTTCCGTGGGGATGACACATAGAGGAAACAGGAATGCATACTGTCGTCGTCGAGTCGCCTGCAAAGGCCAAGACCATCAACAAATATCTGGGCAGCGGCTACAAGGTCGTGGCCTCCTTCGGCCATGTGCGTGACCTGCCGGCCAAGGACGGCTCGGTGCGCCCGGATGAAGATTTCGCGATGGATTACGAGATCGAGGCGGACTCGCAGCGCCATATCAAGGGTATCATCGATGCGCTAAAAGGCTCCGATACGCTCTACCTCGCGACGGACCCGGACCGCGAAGGCGAGGCTATTTCCTGGCATATTGTGGAAGCGCTGAAAGCCAAGAAGGCGCTGAAGAAGGACGTTACGGTCAAGCGCATCGTATTCCACGAGATCACCAAGAAGGCGGTGACGGAAGCGCTCTCTCATCCGCGCGACATCGACATGGACCTGGTGAACGCGCAGCAGGCGCGCCGTGCGCTGGATTATCTGGTGGGCTTCAATCTCTCGCCTGTACTGTGGCGGAAGCTGCCCGGCGCGAAATCGGCGGGGCGCGTGCAGTCCGTAGCGCTGCGGCTGATCTGCGAACGCGACGAGGAAATCGAGCTGTTCGAGTCACGCGAATACTGGGATGTCACCACCACGCTGAAGACCGCGAAGGGCGACAGCTTCCCCGCCCGCCTCACCTTCTGGAAGGGCGACAAGCTGGAGAAATTCTCGCTGACGAACGAGAAGGATGCGACTGCTGTCGCCAAGGCGCTGGAAGGCGCGCAGGTGAAAATTTCGGAAGTCACGCCGAAGCAGCAGCGCCGCAACCCCTTCCCGCCGTTCACCACCTCCACGCTGCAGATGGATGCCTCGCGCAAGCTGGGCTTCGGTGCGAAAAAGACCATGCAGCTGGCGCAGAAACTCTATGAAGGCATTGCGCTCGATGGCGAGACCGTGGGCCTCATCACCTATATGCGAACCGATGGCGTTACGGTGTCTGAGGAGGCGCTCACCGCGACCCGCCGGATGATCCAGAACGACTATGGACGCGAGTATCTGCCCGACGCACCGCGCCGCTATTCCGCCAAAGCCAAGAACGCGCAGGAAGCGCACGAGGCCATCCGCCCGACTGACGTCACCCGCACGCCGGAATCGGTCCGCCGCTTCCTCGACAACGACCAGTTCCGCCTCTACGACCTCATCTGGAAGCGCATGGTGGCGAGCCAGATGGAAGCCGCTGTCTATGATCAGGTGGTCGCCGATTTCACCTACGCCAAGGAAGGCGCCACGCTGCGTGCCAACGGCTCGGTACTGAAGTTCGACGGTTTCCTCACGCTCTACCGCGAAGGCCGCGACGACGACGATAATGACGATGACGAGAACAACCGCCGCCTCCCCCCGCTGGTGCAGGGCGAGATGTGCGACGTCACCACGGTGAAACCGGAGCAGCACTTCACCGAGCCACCTCCCCGCTACACGGAAGCGAGCCTGGTAAAACGCCTAGAAGAGCTGGGCATTGGCCGCCCGTCCACCTATGCCAGCATCATCTCGGTGCTGCAGGACCGCAATTACGTGCGGCTGGATAAGAAGCGTTTCATTGCCGAGGCGCGCGGGCGTCTGGTCAATGCGTTCCTCATCAGCTTCTTCAAGCGTTACGTGGAATATGACTTCACGGCGAACCTTGAGAACCAGCTCGATGATGTGTCGGCGGGCGAGCGCGCATGGAAGGAAGTGCTGCGCGAGTTCTGGGACCAGTTTTCGGCCAAGATCGGCGATACCAAAGAACTTACCGTGAAGCAGGTGCTGGAAACCATCGATAGCCTGCTTGCGCCGTTCCTGTTCGAGTCACGCACGGTTACCGACGAGCAACGTACCTGCCCAAGCTGTAACAAAGGCAAGCTACATCTGAAAACCGGTAAATTCGGGGCCTTCCTCGGCTGCGACAATTATCCGGATTGTAACTACACGCGCCAGCTCTCTACCGGCGAAGGTGGCGGAGAAAGTGCCGAAGCCGCGGCGGCTGCCGGGGATTTGCCGAAGGTGCTTGGCACCCATCCCGATACCGGCGCGGAAATCTGGATGAAAAAAGGCCCCTACGGGATTTACGTTGAGATGAATGACGGCGGTGAAAAACCGCGCCGCGCCAGCCTGCCAAAAGGCCTGACACCTGACCAGATGACGCTGGAGCGCGCGCTCTCCCTGCTCGCCCTGCCACGCGACATCGGGCCACACCCGGAGACAGCCAAGATGATCTCTGCCGGTCTGGGACGCTTCGGCCCTTACATCAAGCATGATGGCAAATTCGTCTCGCTGAAGGGCGATGATGATGTACTCACCATCGGCATGAACCGTGCCGTCGCGCTGCTTGCGGAGGCCGACGCCAAGAAAGGCGGCGGCGTGGAAGCGCTGCGCACGCTTGGCGCACACCCGGAAGGCGGCGGTGACATCACCGTGCATAGCGGGAAATATGGGCCGTATGTGAAGCATGGCAAAGTCAATGCCACGCTGCCCAAAGGCACCTCGCCGGAGGCAGTGACACTGGCGGAAGCCGTGGAGCTGCTTGCCGCACGCGCGGGTAGCGCAGGCAAAGGCAAAAGCAAAGCCACCAAGGCCGCACCGAAGAAAGCGGCTGCAAAGAAAGCCCCTGCCAAGGCAAAAGCGACCAAAAAGAAAGCAGGTTGATCTTTCAGCTACAAAAAGCCGGAAGGTCAATGATGGGGTTTATTTCACCGCACCCTTGCGCGTGGTAATCATGCGCCCTATATGATCTTGACCGATCATTCAACAATGAGGTCTTTCCATGTACCAGCTCTATTATTCCCCCGGTGCCTGTTCAATGGCTATTCACGTCGTGCTTAATGAACTTAATCAGCCCGTGGAGCTGAAGCCCGTCTCCATTCAGAATGGTGACACGCGCACCCCGGAATATTTGAAGATAAACCCGCGTGGCCAGGTGCCGGTGCTGCTGGCCGATGGCAAGCCCATGGCCGAGGGGGCAGCGATGATCACCTACCTCATCGATACGCATGGCCCGAGCAATCTTCTGCCTGCTAAAGGCTGGGAGCGCGCGCAGGCACTGCAATGGCTGATGTTCGCCAACTCTACGCTGCACCCCGCGTACAGCCGTATCTTCTGGCTAAATCGCGCGGTAAAAGACGACGTGCAGAAGGCGGAATTGATTAACACTGCGATCGATTATGTACAGGGCCTGTGGGATCAGCTTGAGCAGGAACTGCAGACCAAGCCGTATCTCGCTGGTCAGGGGTGTACCGCCGGAGATATCCTCACCACCGTGATCGCTAATTGGGGCGGATTGCTGCCCAAGCCCATCACCTTCGGGCCAAAGACCAAGGCAATGTTGAAAGCCGTCTCCGCGCGCCCAGCGTTCCAGAAAGCGGTGGCCGGCGAAGGCGTTGAATATAAGGCAGCGGCCTAACTCCTCTCCCACGTGGGCGAAATGCCGACGACGCGTTCGCCCCGTGGGGAGAAGGCTCCATACATGCCTCTCTTTTCAACCGCTCTCATAAGGCACGTGGTGCCGGCGAAAAAACCTGCTATAATGGGCTGAATGCCCAAGAAAAAATCGTCAGGCCCTCCCCGCCGCCTTCCCAGCAAGCAAGAGCTTCGCACCTTTCTCGCGCAGTATCAAAAACCACCGCCGCTCGCGGAAGTGGCACGCGCGTTCCATGTGCATGGCGAGGATCGCCGGGAGCTAAAACGCCTGCTACGAGACGTCACGCCGGGCCGCCCATCGCGCGACCGCAGCAACTCCCGTGAAGGCCGTGGCCGCGATTTGCCGCCGGTCTCCGTTATTGACATCACCGGCATGAATGAAGACGGCGAGTTGATCGCCACCCCTGCCGGCTGGAACGATGAGCGTCGCGTACCGCCGATGATCATTATCCGTGCCTCTCGCGAGGGACAGGCCGGCACCCTTGGCGACCGCGCGCTGGCGCGTATCAGCCGCGGCACCTCGCAAGTTTATTACGGCACAGTGATTCGCCTGCTGCCGGTGCCGCAAGCCCAGCGCGTACTGGGCATGGTGACGCGGGTGAGCGGCGGCGCACTCATCTCCCCGGTCAGCCGTAAAGATAACAGCAGCTATTTCGTTGCCTCGGATGATCTGATGGATGCGGAGGATGAGGAGCTGGTTGAGATTGCTCCCTTGCCCCACAGCCGCGCCATGGGCGATAAGCCGGCGAAAGTGGTGGCCCGTATTGGCCGCCTGGAAGATCCCAACGCCGCCAGCCGCATTGCCGTGCACCGGCATGAAATCCCGACGCAGTTTTCAGAGGCATCCATCCATCTGGCGGAATCCGCGCCCGCTCCGGTGCTCGGTGGCCGCACGGATTTACGCCACATCCCGCTCATCACCATCGACGGTGAGGACGCGCGTGATTTCGACGATGCCGTGTTTGCCGAGCCGGATACCGATCCCGGTAATCCGGGCGGCTGGCATCTGCTGGTAGCCATTGCCGATGTAGCGCATTATGTGCGCTCCGGCGCGGCGCTGGACCGTGATGCATTCGAGCGCGGCAACTCCGTGTACTTTCCCGATTTCGTGGTGCCGATGCTGCCCGAGGCGCTCTCTAATGGCCTGTGCTCGCTGAAACCGGACGAAGACCGTTACTGCCTTGCTGTGCATCTGTGGATTACCGCCGAGGGGGAGACAATCCGCCATCATTTCGTGCGCGGGCTGATGCGAAGCCATGGCCGCTGGACCTACACCAAGGTGCAGGAGGCCTACAACGAGCTGTCATTGCGAGGCGCAAAGCGCCGCGGCAATCCGGACACGTCCGCTGGATTGCTTCGCTCCGCTCGCAATGACGATGAAACCATTATCACCAATCTCTACGGTGCTTATGCCGCACTGCAAAAACACATTGAGAAGCGCGCACCGCTCGATCTGAACCTGCCTGAGCACAAGGTGAAGTTCGACGCGCAGGGCCGTGTGATCGATATTTACAAAGTGCAGCGGCTCGATGCGCACCGCCTGATCGAGGCCTACATGATCGCCGCGAACGTGGCGGCGGCGGATACGCTTTCCCACCACCGCATGGGGGCCATTTTCCGGGTCCACGAAGCCCCAGACCTCGCCAAGCTGACGACGCTGAAGGAAATGCTGAAGGGCAGCCATTACAGCTTCTCCACTAGCGGACGCATCGAGGCGGCGATGTTTAACAACCTGCTACGTCAGGCCGAGCAGCGTGATGAGGCGGCCACCATCCACACCACAGTGCTGCGCTCGCAGATGCAGGCGTACTATGCACCGCAGAATGTGGGGCATTTTGGTCTATCGCTGGAATCCTACTGCCACTTCACTTCGCCGATTCGGCGCTATTCAGACCTGATCGTGCATCGTGCGCTGATCTCCATTTACAACTGGGGGGATGACGGGATGACTCCTGCCGACCTGACGCGGCTGGAGGACATTGGCGAGCATATCTCCACCACCGAGCGCCGCGCCATGCAGGCCGAGCGCGAGGCCATGGAGCGCTACACCGTGGCGTATCTGGCCGCGCATACCGGGGCGGAATTTGCCGCCCATATCAGCGGTATTAATCAATACGGTCTATTCGTAGAACTGTCAGAAAATGGCGCACAGGGCTTTGTGCCGCGTGGGGCGCTGTCCGATGATTTCTATACCTTTGATCCCAAGCGCGTGCGGCTCACCGGACGGCGTTTCAAGCGGGAATACCGACTGGGCCAACCGCTGCGCGTTATCCTCGACATGGCGGACATCCTGACCGGTTCGCTGCGCTTTGTGATCGTGGAGAGCGATCATCGGCGCTCTGCCCCGATGACTTCAGCGCATCGCAAGCGGCACCGGGGCAAGCGCTAGGGCCTTGAAGGGCTGGCAGCTTTTGCCTATAGTCCGCGCCAGACGAGGAGATTCATCATGCGTGTGACCATCTACCAGCCTTCCAAAACCGCCATGCAGTCCGGCAGCCGTCGCACTAAGCAATGGCGTATGGCATTTGAATCAGACGGCGCACCGTTTATCGAGCCGCTCATGGGCTGGGTCGGCAGCCGCGACACCACGCCGCAGGTCGATTTGTATTTCGATAGCGAGGCGCAGGCATGCGAATACGCCACCCGTAAAGGTTATGAATTCACCGTCGTCAAAAAGAAAACGCATGTCATCGCCCCGAAATCCTACGCGGATAATTTCAGAACAGACCGAGTAAAGACATAAATAAGGTAGAGTGAATATAAGGACTCTTCTACCAAGAGTTGATTTTTCTATTGACGAATATGTGTGCAGGGAACTATCTTTGCTCCTTGTATACTTTACTTCGCGCGCGCATGTCATCCCTGCTTGTCATCAGTGCCGTTGCCGAATCGCTTCCTTTGTTGCAGGAGTGCGCCCGTCATTTGGACATGGATATGCATGCGGTCGCTGACACGTCCTCAGCGGTTGAGCAGCTTACCTTACCCGGCGCGATTTCTCCGGATATTATTTTACTGCATATCGCTGAGCCAGAAATCGCCTATACCGCACAGCTAGACACGCTGACCCGCATCGCGCGCCGAAGCCGCATTTTAGTGACGATGCCCCTCTCGCTGCGGCCCATCGGCCTGGAAGCACTCAAATGCGGTGCACATGATTTTCTTTGTTTGCCATTGCAGAAGGAAAAGCTCACCAGCGCCCTACGGCATCTGATACAGAGCGAAAAGGACAATCGCAGCGTTAGCCCTGTTGATGGTCTGGTCGGGGTAAGCCCCAGCCTTACGCATCTACAGTTGCGCGCACGGGCTTATGCTCAAGGCACACGCCATTTATTGATCCGTGGTGAACGGGGAGTGGGAAAAACCCATCTTGCCCTCATGCTGCAACAGGAAAATCCACTTGGCGAAGCCAGTGTTATCGCCCACTCTTATCGTGATGATACTCATTTCCAACAACTATTAGAGCATGCCGGGGAAGGGAGAACACTCATTCTTGACCTCCCGGAGCGCTCTAATAACATTACCGGTCAACCACTGAATCTGGTCAAGCTATGCGAGGAGGCGAGCGCCTATCATATTCGTATTTTTTTCTGTCAACACACCAGCCGTCGTGGACGCAAACCTAGTCTCATGATGCCAGACGAGTCGATACTGGTTCCCCTCCTCTACCCGCCCTTACGTACTCGCCCTGAAGATATTGTTGCGCAGTTTTCGGTGTTTAATCGCCGATCTGCCACCATGCTTAATCGTACCCCACTTACCCTATGTGACGAAGGCCTGTCACTGCTGCTGCATCATGATTGGTCCGGCAATACGCGAGATCTGCAATTTTTAGTCTTTCAACTTTACATGATGCAAGACGGCCCGCGCATTGAGTTGCAGAATATCCAGAGCTTATTTCACCGCCAGCCCATGCCAACGCCCTACCTGGCGAGCTCCAATCCACACCCGAGCAGCAGCTCACCCACCATCCCCTTGCTGAATGACAACGGGGATCTGCGCGCCTGGGATGCCATTGAAACTGATTATATTCGTGAGGCCTTCCAGTTCTACCGTGGCCACAAGAGCGAAATTGCCCGAAAAACCGGGATGGGGCGTAGCACGCTTTACCGCAAGACCAAGCATCTCAAGCTGCACGGCTAACAGTGACACCACTTTGAATACTTTTACCAAGACAAAAGAATCGGCCGAAATACACAAATATTTACTTCTTATTCATTGATCTTGTGACGAATTGTCAAAAAACTGTCATATTTTGGCGCTATACTCAGCCTCGGGGCTGATTGACCAAATTCATAAAAAATTTAGCATTCATTTCTATCATGCCCCATGCCGTATGAGGAGTGAATATGAGCAAAGGCCGCTTGTCTGCTGATCCGCTATTTCAAGGCTTGGCGCGTCCTACCATGATCGCTGGCGTGAGCTACATGTACTTTGTTATCAACGCGATTCTTTCTCTTGTGGCTTTTATTAATACTAAAAACTTTTTTATTTTATTGATCGTCGCCCCGGCAATCCATGGCATTGGCTACTTGATCTGCCGCAAAGAGCCACGCGCAGTGGAGCTACTGATTTTAAGGGGAAAAACAGGCTATCTCTCGTTAAACAATATTGCAGGGTTTCACTTTAACGCCAACTCATATGATGTCTTCTGATGGCTGGCCTTAAACTAAAATTGAAACGACGGGAGGTTTCAAAAGCCAAGTATTCGCGGCAAGAGATTTCTGTTTCAGAGTTTATCCCTTACGCGCATCACTGGGACAAGGAAACGCTCTACACAAAATCCGGTGAGCTTCTTCAAATTGTAAAGCTTGAAGGTTTTGCCTTCGAAACGGCGGATGACGAAGACGTCGATATGAAAAAAATGGTGCGCAACTCTCTGCTTAAGAGCATGGGAGAAGGCAACTATGCGGTATGGTTTCATACGATTCGCCGACGCCAGTCCGCTTATCCCGGGGGCAAACAGCCCCAGAATTATGCCCATTTCATTGATGAACAATGGAAAAAAAAGCACCACTCTAAAGAATCCTACATCAATGAACTCTACATGACGGTTATCCGGCGCGAGGATAAAGAAGGCCTCGGCATGATTGAGCACATGTATCGCAAGCTAGAAGGGGCCGCCGACAAAAAAGCTTCTGACCAAACACTCAGAGATCAACATAAAGAGCTGGTAGAGACCGTTTATCGTGTCGTGGCTACGCTGAAAGACTACGGCGCACGGGTACTGACCGTGAAAGATACGGAATACGGGCCAATCTCGGAACCATTAGAGTTTCTGGGCCGTCTGGTGAATTGTGGTGAATATCAACCGATGGTCGTGCCTTCCATCAGCATTGATAAACATCTGCCAACCCATCGCCTCTATTTCGGCACACGGGCGATTGAATCGCGCGGCATTAACGGCTCACGATTTGCCGGAATTATCTCCATCCGCGAATACGCCCCCGCCACGGCGGCAGGGATGATGGACGCCTTTCTACAACTTCCAATGGAATTCATTATCTCTCAGTCTTTTACATTCCATAATCGACAATCCAACCTCAACCAGATGCAAATTCGTCAGCGGCGCATGATGGCCGCAGAGGATAAAGCAATTTCTCAGGTGGCTGAAATCTCTGAAGCGTTGGATATGGCCATGTCAGGGCACGTGGCATTTGGCACTCACCATCTGACGGTTTTATGCATTGAGGATAATCCAAAAACATTGGAAAGTTCTATTTCCGCAGCGATTGCCGAGTTGGTTAATCTTGGGATTAACCCGGTGCGCGAGAAGATGGTTATGGAGCAGTGTTATTGGGCGCAGCTCCCCGCAAATTTTGAATTTATCGGACGAAAAGCTGACATCAGCACGCTGAATTTATCCGGCTTTGCATCCAACCATAATTATCCCATAGGGCGAATCTCCGGCAACCATTGGGGAGACGCCGTCACGGTATTTGATACCACCTCAGGCACGCCCTATTTCTTCAATTTCCATCTGCATGATGTAGGGCATACTACGATCATCGGTCCAACCGGCGCGGGTAAAACCGTGCTCATGAACTTTCTCACCGCACAGGCACAAAAATTCAAATGCCGTACCTTTATTTTTGACAAAGACCGCGGCTGTGAAATTTTCGTGCGGGCACTGAATGGCAAATACACGATTATTGATCCTGGTAAGCGATGCCATTTTAACCCGCTACAACTTCCCGATACGATGGAGAACCGTAACTTCCTTGCGGAGTGGATTAAATCATTGATCTCGGTGCATGACGAGCCGGTGACCGCAGAAGACATGGCACGCATTCAAGAAGCGGTCGCCGGGAATTACAAACTTGATAAAAAAGATCGCATGCTGCGAAACATTGCTCCCTTCCTTGGTCTGGAGGGGCCAGGAACGATCGCCGGACGATTGAAGATGTGGCACAGCGATGGGCAATATTCCGGGCTTTTTGATAATGAGACAGACGTTATCAACTTTGGCAATGACACGGTATTTGGCTTCGAGATGGGCGAAGTGCTTTCCGATAAAACAAGCCTCGTCCCATCGCTGATGTATTTATTTCACCGCGTGCATCTGTCACTGGATGGCACGCCGACCATCATCATTCTCGACGAAGCATGGGCACTGATTGATAATAAACATTTCCGTGCAAAAATTAAAGACTGGCTAAAAACACTTCGCAAGCTAAACGGCATGGTGGTCTTTGCTACCCAGTCTGTGGAAGATGCCACCAACTCAGAAATCAGCGATACTCTGATTCAGCAAACGTCTACGCAGATTTTCCTGCCGAACCCCAAGGCCACGGATATGTATAAAAAGGCCTTTATGGTAAGTGACCGTGAATTTAACCTTCTAAAGACCACCGATCCGGGAAGTCGCTTCTTCCTCGTAAAGCAAGGTAAAGACGTGGTGGTGGCTCGTATTGATCTCTCGGGCATGGAGGAGGTGATTAATATTCTCTCTGGTCGCGCGGAGACCGTTGGTATCCTTGATGAGATTCGTCGCGAGATTGGCGACGATCCGGAAGTATGGATTCCGATTTTTCAAGAACGGCTGAAGAGGCGCAGCGCATGATGCATCGTCTGCTTTGCTTGGTACATTCCCTCAGCATCCCACGCATGCTGATATGGGTTTGCCTGGCGGCCAGCGTCATCACGGTGCTTGATACGTCATTCGCTTATGCGCAAACGGCCGGTGGCGGTGGAATGCTTCCGGATGCCAGCCAACCGGCAGATCTGGCCGGCGGCATGAAAGGCAATGCCAGTGAGTATGATATTTCCAAATGTCCGGGAGAGGGAATCGCATCACGATTTGTGCCATGTATCCGCGATGTTGTAATGAACTCCGCGAGCATTATGTTCAAGGAGGTATACCCTTTCTTTGAGAGGGCCATCTACATACTACTGACACTCTCCGTTTTGCTGTACGGAACCATGCTGGTTACCCAGTGGATACCGACGCCAAAGGCATCCACCGAAACCTTCATGCTGATCATCAAAATTGGAGCGGTGGTCGGGTTTACTGCCAATATTGAAGTGATCTACTTTCTGGTAGTTCAAATCCTCGACGGGATGATCGAATCAGTGACCAACTATTCGTTCAGCGGATATGGCGGCAGTTCACTGCGTTGTGCCCCCGGCACCAAGTTTGGAGGTGGCACATTATCTGGCACCACGCCGCCTTACATGTTTTTGTGGCACCGTGTGGATTGTGTGCTGGACCGTATTATCGGCATTAATGCCAACGCAGGACAGGAAATCTCTAATGGTATTTTAGGATTTCTTTGGGATAACGCCTTTACCGGAGCCATGGGTATTATGGTATTTCTGGGAGGACTCTACATGCTAGCAAGCCTTGTAATGGGCTTGTTCCGTGCCATTGCGCAATACATCATCTCATTGATGATCTTGGCTTTACTGGTCTTGGTGTCACTGATTTTCATTCCGCTGATTCTCTTTAAACAGACAACGGGTGAACACTTCCGCAAATGGGTGAAGATTTTGATATCCACCATCTTGCAGCCTGTGGTGGTGTTTGCCTTTCTCAGTGTGCTTATTACGGCGCTGGATGTCACCATGTTCAGTGGGCAGAACTCGTTCTACCGTACGGTGGCGGGTGAGAATTCAACCGAGGCCGATTTTAGCCTCAGTCGTTATATGGACGAAAACAACCTCTACCGTCGGCGGCAGGTGGGCCCTTACACGCACGATACGGCCCCGCCCCCTGGACAAGCCCCCACGGCAGAAGCAAACACCCGCAATGCAACCAATACTCCGGATAATCCTCGTCCTCGTACCAATGGCAGTATGACAGAATTGCTGGTGGGCATTGAATATCAAGAGATTGACTGGCCTCGGCTATGCTCCATGCGCGGATCCAGCGCTCCAACCATCGATTGTGGCAATGCAAATGAAACGATGCGTCAGGCGGTCGGTAATTCACTGATCATGTGCATCATTACCGCATTTTTACTGGTACAGATGATGAATCAAGTGCCATTGCTTGCTCAGGATCTCACCGGAGGGGTGCGCGAAACCATCAACACTGGACTTTTGGCACGTAGCACGATTGGGATGTCGCAAGGCGTTTCAAATGTAACCAATAATTTCTCCCAGCGCATTCAGGGCCTGGTTGGAGCACGGCGAGGAGGGGCGCGATGACGATAATCCCACGCCTGATGCGTCTGTTCATGCTGATAATCAGCCTGATGATGGTCTCTCAGCCCGTGCTGGCAAGTGGTTCTACTTCCGGGACAGCCCCTCAGAATGATGAAGCACGCATAGAATATAAGTCGGGTAGCGGGAGCGCAAATGGCTCGTGCCCTGTCTTTACGTCTGTTATTTTGACGGCTGTTTATTGTGTACAGATTTCCGTCGTGACGGCGACGATGCTCTTTTTGATGCCGATCACAGACCTCATGGTGCCCATTACATCGATCATTCTAGTGATGGTGGCGATGATGTTCGGCTACGTGTTGATGACGGGAGAACAGGAGCTCAACCGAAAAACCCTCGCCGTACTCATTAAAATAGGGGTTGTTCTTCTCTTTGGCTATGATTTTGGGGGCTTTGCCGTTCAGACATTCGGCGCGAGCGTTTCGCTACAGGATGCCGTTGTTGAGACATTATGGGATGATCCGCATTGCCCCGTGGACAGTTTTACGCGCGGAGCCCCGGCGTATGACTATATTTCAGGGTCAGGGGCAGAGGTCTGGGGGGCACTGGATTGTATCTTAGGGAAAATCTTTGGCTTTGGTGGCCCCTTCATGCTGGCCACCAGCATTTTCGGGCTTTTGGGCTCACTCCTTGGCTCCGGTACGATGGGTGTAATGGTTTTTTTCCTTGGGTTGGGCACGCTCATCTCCATTTTCATTTTTGCTATTCGCTGCGCATATGTCTTTCTCGTTTGTTATATTTTTATTGGTTTTCTCATCGTCATCTCACCGATGGTGATGCCGATGATCCTGTTTCAAACGACGCGAAATATGTTTGACGCATGGCTAAAAAATCTCACGGTCGCGCTCCTGCTTCCCGGAGTAATTTTCACCTATTTGTGCATGGTTTTACCCTTGTTGGATGAAGTGGTTCTGGGCAACGATCCCAATGACAGGCACAGTCTGCAACAAATTCTCAGTGATGAGGATATTCAAAATGCCTACCGTAACATGCAGCAGCGATGCTCGATGCCATCGCAGAACACGGACTTTAGCTGGTATCGCGAGGTAGCTGGTTCGGGAATTAATATAGAATCCTGGGTACAGGGGCCATTTCGCAACGTGCTGGTGCCTTCAAATTCAGCCGCCACAGACGGTTGCCAGATGATGCAGATGACATCTGCTGACTTTGGCGAACAGCATGTCTTTAAGCTCTGGCAAGTTGCCTTTAGTTTGTTACGGGTATTTCTGGTGGGCATTCTTATCACCATGATGATGAATATGTTGCCGGATCTGGTCGCTGGCTGGATCAATGGCGGAAACGCGATTCTCGGGGCGGCGGGCCAAGGATTACCGGGCCAGCAGCAATTGAATCAAATGATGCAACGTTCGCGTCAGAGTATGATGCGAAATGCAGGTAACTCCGGCGTGGCTGGCAGCATTGCCAGTGGGCTTGGTATTGGAAGGAGATAGGCATGACGCTTTCCGCACGCATGATAATGGGACTGCGGCGAGTATTCGTCCTCATATCCTTTATGGTCGCTCTGGCACCTGAGCTAGCACTGGCCGCAGGCTGCCCCACCTCTTCCAGCCCCCCCAGCACGTCGGACTGCTACACTCCACCACCGACTTCCGGCGCCACGCGGATTTGTACAAATGATCCCTTCTTCCGAGAAGACAGTCCCTGCTTCCTCGGCACGCAAGTCAGAGGTGCGTTAGAGACTATCATCACGCGGATTCAATGCGCCGTTGATAGCGCTTCTCGGGATATTTTCGATGCAATCACAGCGGATAGTGAATTCAGCATCGCGGTTTACGCATCCATGGTATTGATGATTACCTTCTTTGCTGTGGCGGTGATGTTCGGCTTCATCAACCCAACCCTAGGTCAGGCGGTGATCCGGCTCTTTAAGATTGGTCTCGTGACCTGGGTTGTTTCGCCCGATGGCTGGACATTTATGCAAGATTATTTCGTCCGCTTTTTCAATGACGGCACCATCTATCTGGTGAATGTGATGGTAGAAATTGCCAATAGCGGCACCGCCACCGGAGCGTCCTCCACGGACTATACCGCCGCTTTTAGCGTGCTGGATGGTTCGCTGCGCCATGTTTTCTCACCCCGCATGTTTGTTACCGCGGTGGCTGCCTTCGGCACCGAGCCCTACGGCGTTGCTGTGGGACTGGCATTAATTTTCTCAATCGTTGAATTTGTGCGCGCACTGCTTCGTGCCTTGTTGATTTTCTGCCTGTCACTGATCGTGAAAGCCTTGCTGTTCGGACTTGCGCCGATCTTCTTTGTGTTCCTGCTCTTTGACCGCACCAAGCAACATTTTATGGGATGGCTCAATCAGCTGGTCAACTTTAGCTTACAGCCGATCTTGATGTTTGCTTTTCTGGCGTTTTTCATGACGATGATCGATTCCAGTGCGCGGCGAATCTTGCGTGTAGACGCCGATGGCAACCCTGAGGAAACTCAGACGCATGTCTGCTATGTGCACTCCCGTCAACAAGGCACCACGCCGTTCAATATGCAATCATGGGAGTTCGTATGCCCTGACGGCTCCTCCTTTCAGCCATATGCGGGCCAGCGTACCGCGCGCGGCCCACTGGAATGCCCGGGCGGCCCCATTTTTCCGATCAGCGTGGTTGATATTCTCGTCTTTCTCTTGATCGTACACATTGCTGGCTCCATTATGTCGGTTATTCCGGCACTCGCCGCCGAGCTGTCACAGGGCATGGTACGACTCGATCAGGCCATTGATGGAATGGGTGGCTTCGGCGGAGGTGGAGGCGGAGGACGAAGTACCGTCCAGCAACGCCTTGAGCAGCGGCTTGGGGCTCCGTCTGGGGGTGGCGGGCGCTAGTGCGTTACGCTATAACAAGCCAGATCTGGCAGGAGGATGATTTATGCTGAAGTGGATGCTGTGCCTTATCACACTAGTATTACCGATAACTGCATGCTCCGGAGAGCGTGAAGATATGAAAAGCCCATGCGTTGGCACCGAGGATAGTCCCTGTGGTCCACGCCGAGCCGTCAACGACTGGTGGCTTGCCTAATTCCGGGTGTATACCGGTCGTGCACGCATAGCGGGGCAGGATTCGCCACCGTCGTTGCGTGATCGATATGAATCCTAGCGAGTATTACCAGGGCGATGAAGCGAGGAGTCTGGCGAGGCCGCCCCAGCGATCGTCTGTTCTTGACGGTTTGCCAGTTCCTGAACACGCTCCCTTGCCCTTTTAGGTCCAATGACGGGGCCCGTCGCTAGGCTCTGATCGACCGAGCTTCGCATGCTAGCCAGATCTTTTGAGTTAAGCAGATCACCGAATGGCGTGCTCGCAGCTGTCGGGGCTGGAGGTGCAACTGGCAGCATTGCGCTTCGCTGAGCAGCTTGATGCACGGCCGATCCACTGCGACGGCTGGCCCCGGAGGGGCGCCTAGAGCGCGCTGGCGGAGTCGCCGCACTGATGGCCGCCACGCTGGGGGTCGTAGCAGAGCTATGGATACCACCAGACTCCAGTGAAGAGGCGCGGCG
>DBAU01000041.1 GCA_002291845.1 Alphaproteobacteria bacterium UBA1002
GGCGCCTGGCCCGAGGTCATGCTCTGGGAGATCCCGGCGCTGGCGATCCTGATGGAACTGCGCGCCCGCGCCGTCCTGAAGACGATGGGCAAGTTCGACCTGCAGGTCCTCTATGCGCGCGCCATGACGCGGGTCTGGGACAAGGTGGAACGGCTGCGCCGGATCGACGGGCTGCGCCTGGCCGATTTCGGCACAAGGCGGCGGCACGGGTTCCTGTGGCAGGACTGGTGCGTGCAGGCGATGGTCGACGGGCTGCCGGGCGCCTTCATCGGCACCTCGAACTGCCTGATCGCCAAGAACCGCGACCTCGAGGCGATCGGGACCAATGCCCACGAGTTGCCGATGGTCTATGCGGCGCTGGCCGCGACCGACGCCGACCTGGCGCAGGCCCCCTATCGCGTCCTGGCCGACTGGCACGAGGAACACGACGGCAACCTGCGCATCATCCTGCCCGACACCTACGGGACCGAGGGCTTCCTGGCCCGCGCGCCCGACTGGCTGGCGGCCTGGACCGGGATCCGCATCGATTCGGGCAACCCCGAGGCCGCGGCAGAGACCGCCATCCGCTGGTGGCAAGCGCGGGGCGAAGACCCGGCGACCAAGCTCGTGATCTTTTCGGACGGGCTGGACGTGGACCGGATCGAATCCCTGCACGCCCGCTTCAAGGGCCGGGTCAAGGTGAGCTTTGGCTGGGGCACGATGCTGACCAACGACTTCCGCGCCCTGGTCCCGGGCGACCGGCTGGCGCCCTTCAGCCTGGTCTGCAAGGCGGCCGCGGCGGCTGGGCGGCCAACGGTCAAGCTGTCCGACAACCCCGAAAAGGCCCTGGGCCCGGCTGATGAAATCGCGCGCTACAAGCGCGTGTTCGGAGTGGGCGCGCAGACCCCGGTTCCCGTCCTGGTGTGACCGCCGCGCCAACGTCAAAAGCCTTGTTCCAAGGCTTTTGCAAATCCCTTTTCAAGGGATTTGCGCCGCACCTCAGAAGAACGCTTGCAGCCCGGTCTGCGCGCGCCCCAGAATCAGGGCGTGGACGTCGTGGGTGCCCTCGTAGGTATTCACCGTCTCCAGGTTCAGCATGTGGCGGATGACCTGGAAATCCTCGGAAATCCCGTTGCCGCCGTGCATGTCGCGGGCCAGCCGCGCGATCTCCAGCGCCTTGCCGCAGTTGTTGCGCTTGATAAGGCTGATCATCTCGGGCGCGCCCTGGGCCTGGTCCAGCAGGCGGCCCACGCGCAGCGCCGCCTGCAGCCCCAGCGCGATCTCGGTCTGCATGTCGGCGAGCTTCTTCTGGAACAGTTGCGTCTGCGCCAGGGGCTTGTCGAACTGCCGCCGGTCCAGGCCATACTGCCGCGCCGCGTGCCAGCAGAATTCGGCCGCGCCCATGGCGCCCCAGGCGATGCCAAAGCGCGCGCGGTTCAGGCAGCCGAACGGGCCCTTGAGCCCCTCGACATGCGGCAAGAGCGCGTCCTCGCCAAGCTCCACGCCGTCCATGACGATCTCGCCGGTGGTCGAGGCGCGCAGGGACAGTTTCCCCGCGATCCTGGGCGCGCTCAGCCCCTTGAGCCCCTTGTCCAGCACGAACCCCCGGATCCGGCCCCCGTGCGCGTCCGACTTTGCCCAGACCACGAACACATCCGCAAAGGGCGCGTTCGAGATCCACATCTTGGACCCGGTGATCCGATACCCGTCCGCCGTCTTTTCTGCCCGGGTCGTCATCCCCGCGGGGTCGGAGCCCGCGCCGGGCTCGGTCAGGCCGAAGCAGCCGATCAGCTCCGCCGTGGCGAGCTTGGGCAGGTAATGCTGCTTTTGTGCTTCTGTGCCAAACGCATAGATCGGATGCATCACCAGGCTGGACTGTACAGAGAGCGCCGATCGGTAGCCGGAATCCACCCATTCTACCTCCCGCGCGATCAGGCCGTACGCAACGTGCGAGGCCCCCGCACAGCCATAGCCCGCGATGGTGGCACCGAGCAGGCCGAGGGCACCCATGCCACGTAAAATCTCCGGATCAAACCGCTCATGACGGTTTGCCTCAACAATGCCGGGTAGCAGATGTTCACGGGCAAATTTACGTGCTGTATCCCGGATGAGGCCTTCCTCTTCCGATAATTGCCCATCGAGCAGGAGG
Source organism: Alphaproteobacteria bacterium UBA1002 (assembly GCA_002291845.1). GTDB lineage: Bacteria > Pseudomonadota > Alphaproteobacteria > Rickettsiales > UBA998 > UBA998. The sequence goes on from DBAU01000041.1 coordinate 2,129, forward strand.
GGGTCCTCCCAGGTGAACGCATGCATAGGAATCTCCTTATTTATAAAATAACGCGGAAACGGCCCTCAGACAAGGCGTTCACTCAATGGATTCTGTGGCGTCTACGGGCTGGCGCATCCGACGGTGCGGCTTCTTTTGATCCGCAGGTACGCGGTTGGCTTCTTTATTCTCGGTCACCTCAAATAAGTTTCTTAGAAAACCCGGAGCCAATAAAGAAAGAGGATTCACGCTGACTGACGGATCATCCACCGGGCCTTTGATGCTGAAACGGGCCGCAAATACACCCTCACCTTCGTTACCAACCAGAACATTGCCAATCAATGGCAGGTTACCCAACAGGGAATTGGCCGTGTAGGAAGGCACCAAGGTGCCGGTAAGGGCAAGGAGAGTACCATCATTGGCAATTTCGCCTTCAAGTGTCACGCCAAGTGCGGGGCCATAAGCCTTTGCTTTTTTTATAATCAGATCGTCATCCATGTAGCGCACTTCACCGCTCAGTTTGGTGAAGCGAATGCCGTTACCCGATACCGTATCCGCCAGCCCGGTCAGCGATAAAAGGGTCAGTAGTCGCGTCAGAGCGGGAGCATTTTCCAGAGAGAACTCTTTCATTACCACGGAAGCATTGAGCGGTCGACCAGGTGTGCTGTCATCAAATCTGCCCTCCACAACCAAGGCTCCCTGCCGCACATGCTGGGCAATTTCCAACACACGCAGCAGCTCGCCAGCATCATCAGAATGCATTGATAAGGTGCGCCCCTCAAGACCTTGATGAATGGTGTAAGAAAGCGTCTTATTATCCAAAGTACGGGCGTTGATGGCTGCATTCTGGCAATAATCTCCGGCGCAATGCATGGAGCCCTTTACGGATTGCAGGGTGCGTCCATCACCGAGACTGACGCGTCCCAGATCCAGGTCCAGCATTAGATCTTCCATCCAATCATCGTCGTCTTGCGGAGGGCTTTCCTGCTGCATCCAGGGGGCCAGATTCAACATCGCACCTCGCAAAGTCAGCTGACGCAGACTACTCTTGGCATCGCGCTGGTAGGTGACGGCCAGATCATGGCCATTGATGCGTGCAACTGGCAAGTTGGCGTTCAGAATCTCTTCTGTAGTGCTGAGCTGCGCGTACCCTTCCACCTGCTCATTTCCGGCTGAATAATGAAACTGCATTTTGGACAAAGCATCTAGATTACGCTCATGCTGCAAACGCAGTGTCGCAGGGGCACCAATGGCTTTCCGGTATCCCCATTCTGTAAGTAAAAGATCGGTCTGCGTGAGATCGAAATTGGCTTTGGTGGTTTCTTTGCCTGGTAACTCCTCAATTTGTGCATCAAGCTTCATGCTGCCGGTAATTCCGCGTGGAACCCGCAAGCCAAGGGCGGCAAAGCGACTGGATGGGACATCACCTTTTACATGATACCGCGTGAAGGGGCTGGTATGCGACTGCTCAACCCTCAGCGACACGGGGACTTGCTGCAGTCGCGTTTTAGCTTCCAGTGAGAGTGCCGCATTATCCGCGTGAAATGTTCCGCTCAGCTGTTCAATATCCCAACGCTTCATGACTTGTTTCTGCCCAACCCCATCCAGCGTGGCGTCAATCACATAATTGACGATACTTGAAGTGTCTTCGACCGGTCCGGCCTCCTCAGGGTATATTATCATTTCCAGCGTCACCGTTCCTGTTGCGCTGCCTTGTAGCGTAGCTGGATCCAATGCCAGCGATTGCGCAAGGTTTAACCGTGCCGGTGACAAAAGCTCAGCGACATCTGGAGCGATGGTGGCAATCTCTAGTGATGCATCCACTGGCGTAGTAAAATCATTGAAATTAGATATTTTTACCGTCCCTTTGTGAAGGCGTGTTCCGTCTAGCAATTCTGCGTGGGTGATGTCTGCGTGCAGTGTTTCTCCCGTGATTTTAATTGTGGCATCCAGAGCGTTTGCTGCGGGCAAATGATCCAGATATCGCAGCGTGGCGCGTGTCACATGTACCATGGCATCCACACAGTGATCGGGAAGCGTGGGCGCTTTAAGATCGTTTGGCGAAAAACGCAATTTAGCTACGCCGAGTGCTTCGCCGTCGCGAATGCGTGTGGTTACCCAGCGGCGCGTCTCCGGCGCCAGCGATAATGGCCAAAAGTTTTCCAGATCATTCAGCGGAAGCGGTCCTGCTTCGGCCACCAGATCACCGGCGATGCCATCGGTTTGTGCTTGCAGTGTTCCGCGCAGCTTGATATCCGTCCCATCACTGATAAGGTGCCAATTCTCCAGCATATACGTGTCATCGGCGTAATAAATCCCCCCCTTGAATGATTGAATAGAGAGTGGGTGAGGGAAAAGGGTTGCGTTCTCGTAGCTACCGTTGATTCCTTCAAGTTTTATATCAAGTTTAGAAAGTTCTCCCTCTGGCGTGATGTTGGCATCGGCGATGCCGTTTACTGCAAGGGATAAGCCTTTCAATGCCCCTACTTCAGGTAAAAGATGAAGAATGGGTCCTGCCTTAAATCGTAATAAATCGGCGTGCACAGCGTACCCGCGCTCTCCCTGCGTCACCTCTAGCTTCAGTCGCGCCGGAGAGGCATCGCTACCTTCTTCAAGTACCAAGGCGGTTTTTCCGTCTTCATGCTCAAACGTGACCCGAGGCAGGACCAGCGTGTCAATTCCTGAGGGATGCAGGACGATCAGGCGCACCTGCTCCAGCCTCGCACTTTGCAATGCAAGACGTGTCCAGTCTATCGGTGTTGGAGGGCTCTCAGAATGCGCACTTTCATTCTGATTATGGCCAGAAAATCCAAGAGAATATTTTCCCTCGGGGGAAACTTTTAAGGTAAGCGCTGCCTGACTAAGTGCGACATGCTGCAGCGTCAGCTTGCCCTGCAAGAGTGGCAAGAGTGAGGCATTCAAATCCACCCGCGGAAAGCGAGCCACCGGCTTGGCATCCGTGCGGATGACCACATCCTGCGCGTGCAGCGTAAGATGCGGCCACGGGGTCCACTGCATCCCAAAGCGCACATAGTCGGCCTTTGCATGATAGGGCGCTAGCGCTTCCGAGAGGACCTGCTCAAGCTTGGCTTGTAAAAGAGGCGAGTGCCGTGGCTGAATTGTGAGCAGCGTGCCAATCAGCAAAACAAA
>DBAU01000022.1 GCA_002291845.1 Alphaproteobacteria bacterium UBA1002
CTTGGCGTATTGCACCAGACCTTCCAACCATTGCTGGAAAAGCGCGGGTGTACTGCCATGAAACACCATACCCGCACCTTGTTTACGCGCATCATTATCCCACATGGGGATGGCTGTCTTAATCAGTGCAAAGGGGGTATTTGTCTCTTGCAAGGATAATTGCATCGCCTCTTTGTAATCACGCACACTGCCTGAGAATGTTGGATCATAGATTTCAAGCTTTGAGTTGATCTCAGGCAGATGGTTGCCAAGCTTATGGGGCGGAAATTCTACGGCACCATCAAAACCAAATTCGGTCGGATCATTACAACCGAACGTCTGCGCCATCACCAGTAGCGGTTCAAGATTATGGCGTTTCTTAAATGCCTTGCGCCATGCAGAGAGGGTTTTTCTACAATCCGGAATAATGTCCGCACGATAAAGATAAAGAACGGGTCGTCCATCCGCTTTTATGTATTGCGGGTGCTTCAGATAACGCGCCAGATCATCAATCAGCGCATCCCGGTCTGCGGCACGATAATCTTGCCGCATCAGTACGTCTTGTTCCATGCCATCCCATCGGCGTGTCCAATTCTCATTGGCCCACATGATACTGAAAGGGAATTCGATATCGGGATCGTCTACAAAGGCGTCGAGAGGCTTTTCGAGCAGCCGGTGGCCATTGAAATTATAATAATAGAAACAGAAACCATGCACCCCCATCTGCCGCGCCAGTGCGACCTGCTTTTTCATGACATGGGTATTATCCTGCCCTAATTCATAATATCCAAAGTCGCGCGGCACACGGGGCTGATAATGGCCTACAAAACGAGGAATGCCCTTAGGAATATTGCGCCACTCGGTAAATCCTGCGCCCCACCATTCATCATTCTCAGGAATCGCATGGAACTGTGTAAGATAAAATGCGATCACTTTTATGCTGGGCGCCTGCGAAGCTGTAGGAGGGGAGATATCTTCATAAAATGGGCCCGCGTTACAGTTTGCTTTAATCTCCGAATGGACAGTACGTGACGTGGCCCCAACTGATGGAACCCAGCCCAGCCTCAGGCCAATATCCATAAAGGTTTCCAACGGGTTGATGGACCGGTTATTGCCCATGTAACGTTGCCACACAAACTCTGCGTCAAACTTCTCTGAACCGCGGCGGCCCTCAAAAACGCCCCAGCCCATGTAATGCTGGAATCGATCAATATTCGAAGCGGCAATGTCAGGATATTGCTCACCATAATAAAGCGGAGAGAACCAGCGGTTAGGGGCATACCGGTTGGTACTGCGATGAACGAGATAATGCGCAAGCACATTTTCTTGCTCAGGGTTTAGGCCATATTCATTGGCGTACCATGGCGCATCAAAGACCGCGCAAGGTTTCTTGCCCTCCCGCTCGCCACGTCCACAATAATGCACAAGGCATCCTTCCTGCGGATGGGTCTTAAAGTAGTTCTTTGCGTACCAGGCCGTATCAAAATATGGGTTGGGGTTTCGACCCTCCCGATCACCGAAGAGAAGATAATGCAGTGCCGGGTTTTCAACCTCTCCCACATCAGGATACTGCTCCACATACCATGCCGTATCGATAAGCCCTGAAGATGCGAGGCGTTCGGCTAAGGCCGCAGCATTCATTTCGGTGCGCGTAGGCTGCTCATATTCTTGGTCGCGCGCGGGCCCTTCTGCGCCCCGCGCCGTCGCATGCATTAACGCTGGCACCGGCGAATAACCCGCCGCTTTCCCAACCCGCAGAAAATGTTCAAACGGATTAACATCCTGCTGATTCTGAAGATGGTGCATACGATAAAATGCAGCATCAAACAGCGGGGATGCCGTGCGGTTTTCATTCACTCCAAAGAGCGCAAAATGCATAAATGCATCGTCAAGACGGCTGATATCCGGGTTATGCTCGAGATAGAATCCATAATCAAAGTATGGATTCGGGTTGCGCGTTGGACGCTGCGCCAGAAAGTCAGCCAGCGGATTACAGTCTGCTGCGATTCTGTAGGCCGTGCGATACCATGCCGGATCAAAATAAATACTCGTTGTGAGGCCTTGTTTCCAGCCCTCCGTGGCAAAATGTACGAGGGCCGTGGGGTGTTCATCAGTAGAAATTCTATGATTTGCCCGGTAGTCACTGGGATCAAAGTAAAAGTTCGGTTTAAATCCCCGCTGTTCTCCTTCCAACAGATAATGCTGCAGGGGATCTTGTATTTCCGTTAAGGCCGAACCGTATTGCTGCAGATAAAATGCGGCATCAAACAGGCCACTCGCTTTTATCAGCGCATAAGCTGCATCGTACCTCTTTGTAGCATCGGCTGTTGCTGGCTCTGCTGAGCACGCCTTGGAGGAAATACCAGATGGTTTGGCATGCATTAGACGTTTGCCAAGCACTATCGATTGTGGAGAGTTGGGCAGCGACACCTGCCCCACTTTGATATCGATCAGATGGGGTTGACCATCAAAAAATTTCTGCGGGACTTCGATGCGATATGCATGATCACCCTTACCGATGCCAGACGCATGCAAATCGTACCGAAAGAGGTTACTAAATCCATCCCCAATAAACTGGCCGTCAATAAACAAGGAAACTTTTGCAGCCGTGGATGACAAAGCACTCTCTGCTGGTAGCGCCCACCCCTCCACATAAAACCCAACGACATGATCTAAACTGCCTTTTAGCGACATACACACGCGGGTCCCGGGCTGAAGTGCTTCTTTTAGCGTGACATCATATTAAGCTATGGTCGCCAAACCAAAAGATTTTTTTATGGCAATCTCTTATTCGACGCAAGCCAAACCATTTTTGCCTTAAAGCGCCAGCGCTTTTTTTGAGGTCTCTCGTGGTTTAGCGGGGTCTTTAGCGGGGCGGAAGTATCCCCCTGAGGGGGGGTCCATCATAACGGATGGATTTTTTTGAGGGGGTGGTGGGGTGACTTGGTATTCCTCTGTTATTTATGGATCTTTTTCTGTCAGGGCAATGGCAACGAACATCCCTAAAATGCCATCTATTAACTCTATATTAGAACCCCTTAGGTATTATTGCATGGTAACGCTATGCATCCGTAATGAACAACGCACCAACGCATCCGCCATCCACCGCACAGGCCGCCCCGCGCCGTGACGAGGCACCAATCGTCCTGGCCTCTTCAAGCATGAATCTGGGGCATGCCCTACCGCATCTGAGCGGGACGCAGGAAGAGCATGTCCGGCGGCAGCTCAGCACCAAGGAGATCACACGCCTGCAGGTCGGTACCACCACCCCCTTGCCGACAATACCATCAGTGCCGGCCACTAGGCATCGACTTCAGACTAACCGTGCGCAGCACCTTCCGCTTTTAGCGGCACATCGTTTGGCTTCCAGCAGGTGAGTTGCTGGGAAAAAGACTACAACATCGCCGCCACTGACTTCGTGTTCTAGGGCTTCTTCTGGCCACGGCGCGGCTTTTCATACGCGCAAAGAAACATCTCCACACACGCATCAACATGCTTTTCGATCCATGCCGTACTGGGATGGGACGCCAGATTCAGCATCAGCTTCATGTGCATCTCGCCCTTGAGCAGCGAATAAAACTGATTCACCGCCTGACGCGGCTGCGGTACCACCAGCGCTCCCTTGGCATCCCAGGCTTTAAGCAACTCCTCCACCGCCGAAATGGTGCGCTCCGGCCCTGCTTCATAAAAAATATGGGCAATCTTGGGATGGCGCAGCGATTCTGATTCCAGAATACGGAACATGTTTACCGCGTCCTGGCTGTAAATCAGCCCAACGAAGTTGATGCCGATGATGCGCAACCCCTCACGCGGCGGCAGAGCCGCAAGTTGCAGCATGTTGGTCGGCATGTTGCTTTCCTCGCACTTACGCTCGATAACGCGGCGGAAAAGCAGCTCCTTATTCTCAAAATGGCTGTAGATGGTGAGCTTGGAAACACCTGCAATCTTGGCCACAGCATCCATGCTGGTCAGCTCGTAGCCGTGCTCCATGAACAATTGCTGGGCCGCGTCCAGAATCGCCTGGGCCTTCGCCAGATCCTTCGGACGGCCCATCGATTTGCTTTCGGGCGATGAAATGCCGGTTGACATATAAAAATGTACCGTATAGTTTACAAATATAACTGTACTGTATAGTACATATTTCCAGCTTAACAGACAAGACGGCGTTATGCGACATATTGCGCTGAAAATGCTCCTTGGGGACCGCGCTAAGTATTTAGGCCTGGTGTTTGGGATCACCTTCGCCACCCTGCTCATGTCACAACAGGTCTCTATTTTCGTCGGGCTGATGGGCCGTACTGCCAGCCAGATCCGCGATGTCACGGAAGCCGATGTCTGGGTGATGGACCCGCAGGTGCAGTACATCGACGAAATCAAAGCCCTCCCTGACCGCGACCTCAGCCGTGTGCGTAGCGTGGAAGGCGTCAAGTGGGCCGTGCCCTTTTTCAAAGGCCTTGCCGTAGTGCGCGCCCCGGGCGGCGTCATGCAGCAAGTCGTGGTGATGGGAGTGGATGACGCCACGCTGATCGGCCGTCCGCCGCGCATGATCATGGGCCGTTGGGAAGATTTGCGCCAACCCAACGCGATGATCATCGACCGCGCAGGCTATGAGTTCATCTGGCCCGGCGAGCCGCAACGCTTAGGCCGCATCATCGAGATCAATGACCGACGCGTGGTGATCGTCGGCATCTGCGATGCCTCGGCGCCATTTGTAACCTTCCCGGTCGTCTTCAGCAAATACTCCGACGCTAAAAATCTGGCCCCGGGCGAGCGTAACCGCATGTCCTTCATCATCGCCAAAACAGAAGACGGCGTCACACCCGAGATACTCACCCAGCGCATCACGGCAGAGACTGGCCTGCAATCACTGACCAGCCCGCAATTCCAGTGGCGAAGCATTGACTACTACCTCAAGCGCACCGGCATCCCGATCAATTTCGGCATCACGGTGGTGCTGGGATTTATTGTGGGCGCGGCGGTAGCCGGGCAAACCTTCTATATCTTCGTGATTGAAAACCTTCGCCAGTTCGGCGCGCTGAAGGCCATCGGCGTGACCAATAAACAGATTCTGAACATGGTGCTGCTGCAGGCCGCCGTGGTGGCCGCCATTGGCTACGGCATCGGCATTGGCCTCTGCGCGTTATTCTTTTTCGCCACAGCGGATGTGGCCGCGCTCAAAGGCTTTGAGCTGCATTGGCAGATCGCCGCCGGCACAGGGGGCGCCGTAGTGGCCATCATCACACTGGCTAGCCTCGCCAGTATCCGCCGCGTGCTGGTGATCGATCCGGCCATCGTGTTCCGGGGGTAAGCATGGCATTGCTGCAGACACACAACATCATCAAGGACTTTCCCGCAGGGGACACCAACGTACGCGTGCTGCATGACGTGTCCGTGGATGTCAAAGCAGGCGAGCTGACCATGCTGGTCGGCCCGTCGGGCTGCGGCAAGACCACGCTGCTCTCTATCATGACCGGCATCCTGACGCCGACGTCCGGCAAAATCATCATCGACGGGACTGAGCTCACCGCGCTACGCGACCGTGAAAAGGTGCTCTTCCGGCGTGAGCGGCTGGGCTTTGTGTTTCAGCAGTTCAACCTGCTACCGGCACTCACCGCGGCGGAGAATGCCGCCGTACCGCTGATTGCTGCAGGCCTCTCGTTTGAGGATGCGATCAAACGCGCCGAGGGAGTGCTCGCCGAGATTGGGATGGGTAAGCATACGGCTAAGAAGCCAAATCAGCTCTCCGGCGGCCAGCAGCAGCGCGTCGCTTTCGCGCGGGCGCTGGTGCACCGTCCCCGTGTCCTGGTGTGCGATGAGCCGACCTCCGCACTGGATGCCGCCACCGGACAGCAGGTGATGGAGATTCTACGCGCCGTCGCGCTGCAGCCCGATTGCGCGGTGATCGTGGTGACACACGACAACCGCATCTACCATTTCGCCGACCGCATGATCCACATGGCGGACGGGCGTATCGAACGTAGCGAAGCCAGAGGAGAGATCCATGACGCGTAAACCCTTCCGCTTTTCACTGATGGCCCACGGGCTGCCCCTGGTGGCCGCCTGCTTTGTGCTGTTTACCGTGAAAGAGCTGGTGAGCAAACCGGCGAACGAACCACAATCGCCAACCTATGCCCCCGTGATCGCACCCTTTGAAGCGCGGGTTGCAGGGGTTGGCATCGTGGAGCCAAGAAGTGAGCTTTTGGAGCTTGGCACCCACCTTGACGGCATCATTGATACGGTGCATGTGACGGTAGGCGATCAGGTGAAAAAAGGCGCAGCACTGTTCACGCTGGATGAGCGCGAGACACGGGCACGGCTGGCCAGCGCTAAAGCAGCCGAGCAAGAGGCTAAGGTGGCGCTGGCCGATGCAAAAAGCCAGCTGGCTTTTTATGAAAAAATCGCCGACCCCGCTGCCATCAGCCGTGAGGAGCTGACCCGCCGCCGCTTTGCCGCCAAGCGCGCTGAAGCCGTGGCGAAAGAAGCCAAGGCCCGCGTAAAGGAAGTGGAGACCGAGCTGGCCCGTCGCACGGTGCGCGCGCCTATCAGTGGTGAAGTGCTTCGCCTCAATGCCCGCCCCGGCGAGTATGCAAAAACCGGGGTGCTGGCTCAGCCGCTGGTGGTGATGGGTGACACCTCGATTCTGCATGTGCGGGTGGAGGTGGATGAAGCCGACGCACAAGCGGTGAAAGCAGGAATGCCCGCCAAAGGAGCCTTGCGCAGCGCAGGCGACAAGCCGGTGGATCTTTCCTTCGTGCGCGTTGAGCCGTTACTGCAGCCCAAAGGCAACCTGACGGGCGATGCCAATGAGCGGGTCGATACGCGGGTGCTGGAAGTGATTTATGCGCTCAAGGAAAATACGGTCGGCGCCTATCCCGGCCAGCAGATGGATGTGTTTATTAAGGCGGAGGACGCCCCATGAGATCGTTGCTTCTCGCCGCACTGCTCCTCTCCGCCTGCACGCTGGAAGCAACGTCGCCTGGCCCTGCCCCGGCGCACCCCGGATCATGGAGTGCCACACTGCCAGACGGCACCGCGCTCGAAGGTCCCTGGTGGCAGGCCTATCACGATGAAACGCTCGCCACATTGATCACCACCGCGCAGAAAAACAGCCCGCGCCTTGGGGAAGCGAAAGCGCGAGTGGCGGAAGCACGTGGACAGCGCCGCACCTCGGCAGGCGCGCTCTATCCGCAGATTGATCTCTCCAGCACCGCCGGGCGGGGTGATGAGGGTATCCGCACGTTTGGTAACCCTAACACGCTGTATGAGGCGGCCTTCGACGCTAGTTATGAGATCGATCTGTTCGGGGGCAATGCGGCGCGGGTTGATGCGGCAGATGCCGATCTGCGTGCCCAAGAAGCTAACTACGCGGAGGTCTTGCTCAGCCTTACCGCCGAAGTGGTGCGCGAATATAGTGATTACCGCCGCCTGCAGCGCCAGATTATATTGACCGAAGAAACGCTTACCTCGCAGCGCGAGGGGCTTCGCCTCACCCGCACGCGCTTTGCGGGAGGCATCGCCACCGATCTTGACGTGGCACAGGCGGAGTCGCTTGCCTTATCAACGGAAGCGCAATTGCCCGGCGCGCGCCAGGCGGCGCGTGCTTCGCTACTGCGCTTGTCCGTGCTGACGGCGGAGGCTCCGGCCACGCTAGAAACGCAGTTGGACGAGGCAAAGCCGGTACCGATTCCCGATGTCACGCCTCTGCTTGAGCAACCGGCACAGGTGCTGGGCCGGCGCCCGGATCTGATCGCCGCCGCCGCCAGCCTGCAAAGCGCCAGTGCGCTCAGCGTGGCGGAAACTACGGAGCTATATCCCTCACTGAGCCTCTCCGCCCTGTTCGGGGTACAGGACACCACCGCGTTTGGCGGGTTTAATATCTGGTCGCTGGGAGCGGGTATTGCGGCGCCGCTGTTTAACTTTGGACGCATCGAAGGCCGCATTGATGCCGCCGAAGCACGTCAGGAAGCAGCCTACCACACCTATCGTCAGCGCGTACTGGAAGCGGTGGCAGAGGTGGAAACGGCGCTTTCTGATCTCCTGCAGCAGCGCAACCGGCGCACCGTACTGAAGCAGTCGGTAAACGCTGACCAGCGTGCATTAACGCTGGCCCGTACGCGCTACAAAGATGGCATCGTCCCGTTCCTTGATGTGCTGAATGCGGAGCAACAAGCACTGAAGAGCCAGCTGGCGCTTGCCGAGGCAGACGGTGCGGAAGCGATCGCGTTTGCAGCTGTTAGTAAGGCATTGGCGCTGCCTTAATCCACTTCTTCAAAGTGACGGATTGAGCCACTGATCGAGTTCGG
>DBAU01000006.1 GCA_002291845.1 Alphaproteobacteria bacterium UBA1002
TTCAGGTTGGGCGCAGAAAATAGAGTGAATAATAAGGCGTGGCAAGGGTTTTGCCGTCACGAATCATGCAAAAAAACCTTTTGCCAGCACTAGGTCCGTGCTACGGCCGCTTGCTGATAGATTCGGTAGTCGGGGTGAACGTAATTGGCAATCTTGCTTTCTTTTGCTTGGTAGCACTGGCGTGCTGCGTTCTGCAGATGCTCGTTCTTTGGATCGGCAAACATGCCAAAATCCACAATATATATGGCGTCTGGAAGTTTTCGCGGCCTGCCGTCTTCTGGCGACCTGTCGATAAAATTTGTTAGATACCCCCCGAGTGCGGAAAGATCCTTGGAGACGTGAATTGTTCTTGTTCTCAGTCCTTTTGCCTGCAATGCTTCGTCAAGGTCATTTTCTGCATTGAAATGCCCGTCGCCTACGATGGCGACTTGCTTACCAAAGTTTTGGTAAGAAGAGGCAATACGCTCCGCAAAGGTGCCGTTTAGGCCATTGCGGATCCGTTTCCACTCAGCCTGCATGGCATCAAAATAGGCTCGCTCTTCTGTTCCTGCCCCAAAAAGTCGCTGTTTTGTTAGTTCGGCTGTTTCGGTTTCGGTCCGAGCACGCTCCTGATTGAACCGCTTTTGCATTTCCTCAAAGCAAGGATTGTCTTTACGGAAGTTTTCGGCAGGGGATTTGTCGTCAATCAGTGTCACTTGCATGCCAAGGGTCTGAGCTTTAAAAATTCCATCGACGAATATATGGCTTGTTTTGTTACGCAGTTTGTTCGCCCATTGTGAAGCCCACATGCTGAGCTTCGCGATTTCTTCAAAAATATCCATGGTGTGAAAGGGGGGCTTTGGCTCCGTCACCTGTTGTAGCGAGTTCTGATAGATATGATCTAGCTCAAGGCAAAGGCCGCCATATTGCATAGATTTCAAGGCAGGGAGCATGGAGAATACACTACCCTTAAGAGTAGTATCGGAATGTTTAGTATCTCCAAAAAGAAGGATATCTGCATCTCTTGAAAGGAAAGCCAATACGGATTCTTTGTTCACGGTTGCAATGCCGTGATGGTTTGTGGGGAACATTCCAGTGCCTAACTTAAAGTAAGCTCAGAGTTTATCCTATATTCATGGTGCTCTTTGTGAATAATTTATTAAAAAAGCCGCCGGAGTTTCCTCTCGGCGGCTTTTTTATTTCTGTCATTCCCGCTTTCGCGGGAATGACAAGGTCACATTACTTCTTCTCAGCCTTAGCTTTCTTGGCGGGCTTCGCGTCTGCTGTACCCGCCTCGGCTGCCGGAGCAGCAGCGGCTTGGGTACGATTATAGTCCATTTTCTCGCTAATGCGGGCGGCTTTACCGGTCAGGCCACGCAGGTAGTAGAGCTTGGCGCGGCGGACATCCCCGCGGCGGACGCGCTCAACCGACTCGACGCGCGGCGAGTAGAGCGGGAACACGCGCTCGACGCCTTCGCCGTGGCTAATTTTGCGTACGGTGAAGCTGGATTGCAGTCCGCGGTTTTTCTTGGCGATGCAGACGCCTTCAAAGGCCTGCGTACGCTCGGTGTTGCCCTCAACGATGCGCACGTTGACTTTCACCGTATCGCCCGGCCCGAAATCATCCAGCCGCTTGGCCGACGCCAGTTTGTCCATCTGTTCCTTGTTCAGCGCCTGTACGATGTTCATCGCTCGTATCCTTATGGTTTATCCTGTTTCGCGTGGTAGGCTTCCCAGAGATCGGGGCGACGTTCGCGAGTGACGGCTTCCGCCTGTTCCCGCCTCCACTGCCTGATCTTCGCGTGATGTCCGGAAACCAAGGCTTCCGGCACGTTTAAGCCCTTCCACAAAGGCGGCTTAGTATAGTGAGGGTACTCGAGGAGTAAAGCACTATTTTCGCCAATCGAAAAGCTTTCCTCTTCAAGGGTTTGGGGGTTCCCAAGTGCTCCATCGCACTGGCGCAGCAGCGCTTCCAGCAGCGCCATGGCAGCCACTTCGCCACCGAATAGCACAAAATCGCCCAGGCTGATTTCCAGTGGCTGGTAGTGCGAGTTAATGCGCTCATCAATCCCCTCAAATCGCCCGCAGAGTAGGATGAGCCGGGTGGATTTGTGGGCTCCCGCACTCAATTCCCCTGCCTGCGGGGGAGGGGAGCCTTCGCCCAGTAGATGCTGAATGTGATAAGAAGACGCCACCAAAGCCCGCACCCGCTCTTGTGTTAGCGGCGTGCCGCGTGGGGTGAGGTGGATCAGAGTCGCGCCAGGGAGTTTCTCAAGCGCAGCGTCAATCGCCCGGCCCACGACGTCCGGGCGCATCACCATGCCCGCACCACCGCCATAGGGCGTATCATCAACACTGCCATGTTTATCTTCCGCGAAGTCGCGGATGTTAAGCGCTTCAAGCGTCCATAGCCCGTCTTTTAGCGCCTTGCCCGCCAGCGAGACCCCTAGCGGACCGGGAAACATCTCCGGAAACAGGGTGAGCACCACCACCTCGAGGGCAGGCTGGCTCATGGCGCGTCCTGCTCCGCCGCATCGCCAACGGCTAAAATTTCCGGCGGGCAGAAGGTGATGTGCCGCGCCGTCATATCAATCTCCGGGAAGTTGGCATCGGTGAAGCTGAACATTTCCTCACGCCCATCCGTGAAGGTGATCTCCAGAATGTCGCCTGCCCCGAAATTATAAAAGGCCTTGATGGTGCCCACGCTTTGGCCGTCCTGCCAGACGGTGAGGCCGATCAAATCCTCTACCAGAAATTCGCCTTCCTCCGCCGGTGCTAAAGCTTCGCGCGCAGCGTAAAGCTCCACTCCTCGCAGCAGCTCCGCAGCATTGCGGTCGTGCACCCCGTCAACGGAGCCGATAAGCATCCCCTTCTGCTCGCTATGAATCCTCAGAGTAAACATGCGCTGGCCGGTACGGTCCTGCAGCGGGCCGTAAGTGCCCAGAGCTTTGGGGTTATCGGTGAAGCTTTTAATTTTCACCTCCCCCTGAATGCCGTGTGCGGAGGTGATGACGCCAAGGAGAATCCGCTCGCTCATACCGCGAATCCAATGAGGTGTCTGTACAGCAGGACTCCCGCCGTGATAATGCCGCCAAGCATGCAAAACAATATCGCCAACTCAACAAATCGTGATGTTGTTTGCCGCGTTTCTTCCATGGGAGTCAGTGTCGGCTGATACAGCGCGTCGGGGTCTTCGTCCATGCGCGCGAGGATACGGTTAGCGCGGTCGATCAGGCGGGGCAGGCGGTGCAGATTGTCCATTGCTTCGCGCAAGTGATACCGTGCAGATGCCCGCATACCGAGATTGCGGCCATACCATTCAGCAATCAGCGGCTCGGTCATCTTCCACGTATTAATATCCGGGTTCAGGGCGCGGCCCACGCCTTCCGTGACCATCATTGATTTCTGCAACAGAAGAAATTGCGGCTGCAAGCGCATCTCGAAATCCTGGCTGACCTTGAAAAGCTGGCCGAGCAGTTTTGCCACCGAAATTTCATTGAGCGGTTTGCCCAGAATCGGCTTGGCAATCGCACGACAAGCCAGTGCGAACTGCTCCATGGATTTATTTTTCGGCACAATGCCATGATCAAAATGCACCCGCGCCACCATGGCGTAATCCTCCACCATGAAGCCCTGCAGCACCCGGGCGAGGAACACGCGGTTTGGCCAGTCCAGCCGCCCCATGATGCCAAAATCGATGGCCGCCACGCGTCCATCCGGCAGGATAAACACGTTGCCGGGATGCATATCGGCATGGAAAAAGCCATCACGGAAAACCTGATTGAAAAAGGCCCGCGCGCAAATGGCCAGAATGGCGCTCAGGTCATGGCCTGCGGCTTTGAGGGCGGCAATGTCGTTAATCGGGATGCCGTCAATCCTCTCTAGCGTAAGTACGGTATCGGTGGTGCGGTTCCAATCGATCTCGGGTACATAAAAGCCCGGCTCGCTGGCCATGTTTTGCTTCAATTCTACCGCTGAGGCGGCCTCATAGCGCAAATCCAGCTCGAAATAGACGGAGTT
>DBAU01000088.1 GCA_002291845.1 Alphaproteobacteria bacterium UBA1002
CGATACTTATAACCCGCGACCGCTTGGCACACCCGCTGCGGCTTCGGCCTGCAATTGTCCTGTCATGCCGGGGACGGCGGCCCGTCGTGCTTCGGTTTCCTCAATAATCCGTTGTGTCGTTTCGTTCTTCGGCGGCTCATGATTGAACTGGTACGCGGCCGCGCGTTCCTGCGCAGCTGCTTGCAGCAGTTCAGGGTTCTGGCAAAGCGAATTTTCAATCTGATCGCAGGTGCGGTTGTGATGAATGGCTTCTGTTGCACCGTCCACTCCATGCTCCAACACGCCATGCGCCACCGCATGCACCACGCCAAGGCCTGCACCGGTGCCGATAATCCCGACATCAAGCAAAACGGAGGGGGTAAAATCTCCCGTTACGACGCCTTTACCGATCACAATGCCAATACCCGCAAACGCGCCGATGCCTGTACTTTTAATGAGCGAAAGACCGGACATTTTTTCACGGATCGTACCCATCGCGCTGGAAACAACCCCGCGCCGTGGCAGGAAGCCGCGGATACCTGTAGGAGCTGGAGTGCGCGTATTTGTATCAGCCATGGGTCTACTTTCAGACCAATATTACCATATGATAGGCGTGTTTACCGTGAAGGTTTCATGACAACCCGTTGCGGATCCTTAATGTAGGTTGATGCCGGAATTTTGCTCCTGACTTCCCAGCTGGTTACGCAGCCGTTCAACAAAGGCAGACGGTGTCGCTTCACGACCTTTTTGCAGGATACTATCAACAATCCGACTACGCGGTGGCGTTGGTGAGTCCATTTCCATGGGGATAGCCAGCGCCTGCTGTTCGGCTTGCATAGCAGCATGGCTGAGGGCATTGTTCTTGGCGCGGGCATAACCTGCCTCCCGCTTGGCAGCAACGCCGCCAGAGATAACGCCAGAGATTAATGAAGATGCCGCGGCAACCATACCGATGGTGCCAATCGCATTCGCGGCGGTGGCGCTGAGTTCAAATCCAAGAAGGGAGGTGAGAGGAAATGTGGGCAGTGTCCCAAAAACACCAAGTCCAATCGCGGCAACCCCACCAATAACAACACCGGCGACAGCGCCTAACGCCAAAGCGGGCAACGCGCCTTTGATAAAGCCCTTGAAGCCTTCCCAGCGCGTGTCATAACGGCTAGCCTTCAGAAGTGCTGCTTCGGTTTGTGGTGGCAGATTAGCAAGGTTCTCAGCCATAAAAAATCCCCATTAACAACAGGGACATCTTAGCAAATCTAAAATTTCCTAGTGTGAAGTTTGCGTGACAAAATCAATCAATAACTCACTGAGGAGAAAATAAAGCAATAGGATACAAGATGTTATTTTTCCTCACCCATCTTCAGGGCCGCGAGGAAGGCGGACTGAGGGATGTCCACGTTGCCGATCGAGCGCATTTTCTTCTTACCGGCCTTCTGTTTTTCCAGCAGCTTGCGCTTACGCGTAATGTCCCCGCCATAGCATTTTGCTGTCACGTCTTTACGGAGCGCGGAGATCGTTTCACGGGCGATGATTTTGCCTCCAATGGCGGCCTGAATGGGGATCTGGAACATATGCTTAGGAATGAGATCTTTCAGGCGCTTGCATAGGGCGCGGCCACGGTATTCCGACTGCGAGCGGTGCACGATAATGGACAGCGCATCCACGATTTCACCATTCACCAGAATCGAGAGCTTCACGAGGTCAGACTCGTCATAGCCATCCATGTGGTAATCAAAGCTGGCATAGCCTTTTGAGCAGGATTTCAGACGATCATAGAAGTCAAACACCACCTCGTTCAGCGGCAGGCGATACACCACCATGGCGCGGCCGCCAACATAAGTGAGGTCCTTCTGTACGCCGCGTTTCTCCGTGCATAATGATAAGATATTACCGAGATACTCATCCGGCACCATGATGGTGCCTTTGATCCACGGTTCGTACATCGCCTCGATTTGTGTCGGGTCGGGCATGTCGGCAGGGTTATGCAGCTCTTTTTCGGTACCATTGGTGAGTTGCATCTTATACACCACCGAGGGCGCCGTGGTAATCAAGTCTACATCATACTCCCGCTCCAGACGTTCTTGAATAATTTCAAGATGTAAAAGGCCAAGGAAGCCACAACGGAAGCCAAAGCCAAGTGCGGAAGAAGATTCTACCTCGTAATGAAAGCTGGAATCATTGAGGTGCAGCTTGGCAAGCGACTCTTTCAGGTGTTCGTATTCGCTCGAATCGGTGGGGTAGAGTCCGCAGAACACCACAGGCTGACTAGGCCGGAAGCCCGGTAGCGATTCAGCGGCGGGGCGGCGATCTTCCGTAACGGTGTCCCCGATTTTGCAGTCGGCCACCTGCTTAATGCCGGTAATCATGAAGCCGACTTCGCCCGGCCCCAGCTGTTCGGTGGCCACCTTCTTAGGGGTAAACACGCCCACCTGATCAACATTATACGCCGCACCGGTGGACATCATACGGATCTTCATACCCTTCTTCAGGGTCCCTTCCACCACGCGCACCAGAATAATCACACCAAGATACGTATCGTACCAGCTATCCACCAGCATGGCCTTCAGTGGCGCATCTGTGGCTTTTTCCTTTGGGGCAGGAAGACGGGTCACGATGGCCTCCAGCACATCTTCAATGCCAATCCCCGTTTTGGCAGAGATCATGACTGCATCTGAGGCATCAAGACCAATCACATCCTCGATTTGCTGCTTCACGCGGTCTGGCTCGGCGGCGGGTAGATCAATCTTATTGAGAACGGGAACAATATCGTGGTTTGCATCGAGCGCCAGATATACGTTGGCAAGGGTCTGGGCTTCCACGCCTTGAGAGGCATCAACCACTAGCAAAGATCCTTCGCAGGCAGCAAGGCAGCGACTGACCTCATACGTGAAGTCTACGTGTCCGGGGGTATCCATAAGATTCAGCGCGTATTCCTGGCCATCCTTAGCACGGTAGCGCAGGCGCACCGTTTGTGCCTTGATGGTGATACCGCGTTCCTTCTCGATATCCATGTTATCGAGCACTTGGCCGGTCATTTCACGCTGTTCAAGCCCGCCACAATACTCAATCAGGCGGTCAGCCAGCGTGGACTTTCCATGGTCGATATGGGCGATAATCGAAAAATTGCGGATATACGACTGTTCGGACATGCCGTTCTGATAGGCAGATTCTCTTGGTCTTGCAAGAAAAAATAAGCAAAGAGCTATATGTGCAATAATGTTTCGGGTACCCGACCCACATCATAAAGTATGTGCGATTTGTTTATTGCTAAGCCCATCCCATCGTTTTTTATTATCGCGCACGCTATATAACCTCTCATGACGCCGGATAAACTTTCTTTTTCAGCACCGCAGCATCGACCAGAATACTGGTCAGATGCAACAATACATCTGATAGAACAAGATGAGATCCTCGCACGGATCATAGGTCAGTATAGCGGGGAAATGCTGCAATCCCGTGGGCATGCATTTCATACGTTGGCGCGCTCCATTGTCGGGCAGCAAATTTCGGTAAAAGCTGCAGATACGGTGTGGGCGCGTTTTTCCGCAATGCTCCAACACCAGATTCATCCCTTGCCGATTCTAGATGCGGCAGAGGAGGAACTGAGAGCCTGTGGTCTGTCACGAGCAAAAGTGCTTTATATGAAAGCGCTTGCTGAGCATTTTCATACGCAAGATATTCATGCGGAAGGCTATTGGCATGCCAAGACAGATGACGAAATCGTGCGAGAGCTTTCGACGATCAAAGGCATTGGAGTATGGTCAGCGGAGATGTTTCTCATTTTTCATCTGATGCGGCCCGATGTTTTTCCATTGGGGGATATTGGATTATTAAATGCCATCGAAAAACATTATGGAGTGCCGGCAAAAGATAAAAAAGCGATGCGTGCTCTCAGTGAGCGCTGGCGTCCCTACCGGACGGTCGCTACCTGGTATTTCTGGCGTTCTTTAGATCCGGTGCCAGTGGAATACTAAATACCGCATTTTTTCTTTCTCCCAGCTTCATTAAACCGTCACAGAGCTCCGGTATTTTAAGAGAATGGAAGTACTACTCCTACAGGTTGTCGTTGGTTTTTTTGCGATTCTCGCAATCGTCATCGGCGTGCAGGATGGTATGCGGCCGGGTGGCTGGCTGGAAGGCGTTGGCAATTGGTTCTCACAAACATTTGGCATCGGACAAGCGCGTGCCGCGCAACCGCAGACTTCACGTGCGCCGGCTACGCCGTCCCCTGCGCATGGCCGTGCGGAAACGCCAACTCCTGCGATTTCTCCTCAGGTACAGCAGCGCTGGCAGGAGTTCAGCGCAGCACAGGGAGGGCAAACAGCGCGGCGACCTATTAGCCCGCTGGAAACAGAACATGCGTTTATCACCAGTGATTTACGTGATAACGGACATGGGTATTACCTGGCCATTCCTGCCTCAGAGTCAGCCC
>DBAU01000090.1:0-9790 GCA_002291845.1 Alphaproteobacteria bacterium UBA1002
CGAGCAATTGCTGGCCGCCGCAAATGCCGAGGATTGGCTTATTATCGCGCAGCGCGGCGCGGGTGATCGCCGCTTCAAAGGCGGTGCGCTGCGGCTTGAGGTTGGACACGGTGGCATGCACCTGCGTCTCGCCATACATCTCCGGCGGGATGTCGAAATCCCCCCCGATGATGACCAGCCCGTCGATCATCGCGGCATAGTGCTCCACCAACTCCAGCTCGTGCGGCAGCGGCAACGGCACCGCGCCACGCTGGCTGATGGAGGTGAGATAATTCTCGCGGATGGCATACCACGGCTTCTTGGAATAGGTCGGCTTTGTCTCATGATCGAGGGTAAAGCCAATGACGGGCGCGGGCATAGACGAGTGCTGATAAAAAGTTATGGCTCTAGCTGTATTCCCCTTGGATGCTCCGGTCAATCGATAGGCCGTGAGACTGTGTGGCTGGTGCGTTTTTATGTCATTGGTAGCAAAGCGAAGCCATCCAAGCGTTTGTGGATGGCCTTACCCGTTTCACTCAATGCCATGACATATGAAACAGGTAGCCATCATAGGGGCAGTCTAGTCCAGCCGACGCTCTACTTTGATGACAATGCGTCGATTCAGCTCGCGGTTTTCCTCAATAGGATTCCCGAGATTATCGAGGTTGGGCACTTTGGGAATCACATCAGCAAACCCGGCCGCACGCATTTTGTCCTCTTCCATGCCATGCTCGACGAGGAAGCGCAGCACGGTGGTGGCGCGTACGGCAGAGAGCTCCCAGTTAGAGGGAAACTGCGCCGTCTTGATCGGCGCGTCATCGGTATGGCCGTCAATCTGGCAAAGGTAATCCTCATAATCAAACTCGGCGAGCGCGGTGGCCATCTTTTCCAGGACTGGGACGGCTTCCGGGCGGAATTGTGCGGAGCCCGCATCATAGAAGGAAGAGGCCGATAGCTCGAGCAGCACCCCGCGGTTGGTTTTTTCAATAGAGACCGCCTCCTCCATTTGCAGCTCCGCAATCAGCACCTGCAGCTTGTCAAACAGCTCGTTGAAGGGCTTGGAATTGTCGGTCGCTTTGCTTTTGAATTCCTCCAGCGCGTCTTGCAGCAGTTCGATATCCGCTTGCTTTGGCTCGCTCATCGAAAGGATGATGACGAAGAAACACATAAGCAGGGTGATGAAATCGGCATAGGTCAACAGCCAGCTTTCATCCTCATGCACTTCTTTCTTTTTGCCGTGCTTGGCCATGGATTACCCCTTGATCTGGCGATCCATGTCGAAATGAATCTCGGGGTCGAGGAAGCTGTTGAGGCGGTCCTGCATATAGCGCGGGCCTTTTTTCTCGGCGAGCAGCAGCAGCCCTTCCGCAATCATGTAATTGCGGAAGCGCTCAATCTCCATTTTCTGCTCCAGCTTAAACGCGGCGGGATAACAGAACAGGCGCGCGAACACCACGCCGTAGAGCGTGGCGAGCATCGCCATGGACATCCCTTTGCCCACCTGCCCCATGTCCGCGGAGAAATTCTGCAGCATCACCACCATCCCCACCAGCGTCCCAATCATTCCGAAGGTGGGGAGATTAGCCCCCATGCTGCGCAACACGGTCACCGGTGCGATGGAGCGCTCAAACTCTGCTTCGATAGCAGTTTCCATCATCAGGCGAAGCTCGGCAGGTGTATGGTTAGAGGTCACCAGCGTCAGGCAGAATTTAAGTAGCGGCTCGTCGGTCTGCACGCTTTTGATTTCGCCCTCCAGCGCGGGCAAGCCCTTTTTCTGTACGAGATACGACCATTTAATCAGCCGCATGATCTCGACATTCAGCGCCTCGCGGGTGGCTTTGGGCTTTTTCAGCATCCACCAGATAGCCTTAAACGCGATATTCACGTAGCGATGATGGAAGCTCATATACGCGGCCGCCACGGTGCCACCCACCACAATCAGAAACTCGCTGATGCTAAAGAACGTACCGACATTGCCGTGCGTAGCATGAAACACCGCACCGGCCAGCATCAAAAAACCAAAGATCGCCCCAAGCAGGGAAGGAAGTGACATAGCAGGGAACCTACCTGTTAACCCATTCTCACTAATGCCCGCAAAGGTTTAAGAAAACGTCAATGGCCTGCAAAAAATGCTAGACGAGGCGTTTTCGCTCCACCGCCTGCCAGAAATCCGCTTCTGGAGTCGTACCGTATAATTGCTTCAGTGCACGCAGACCCGTAGGCGAGGTGAGGTTGATCTCAGTCAGCCAGTCGCCAATAAAATCCACCCCGGCAAAAAGTAAGCCACGGGCTTGCAACTCCGGCCCCAACCGGGTGCAGATCGCTTGCTGGCGCGGGGTGAGCGCGGCAGCGGCTGCCGAACCGCCCACGCGCAAATTAGCACGGATTTCTCCAGCCGCGGGAATCCGCCCGAGCAGCCCGGTCACCTGCCCGTCAATCATCACGACCCGGCGGTCACCCTCAGCCACCTCCGGAAGAAAACGCTGCGCCACCAGCGGCTCCGGGCGAGCCAACAACGTTTCCAGAATCGCCTCAACGTTATCGCTCGTCGCATGGAGGCGGAACACCGCATGGCCGCCATAGCCATAGAGCGGCTTGACCACAATATCCCCCTGCTCGGCAAGAAAATCACGAATCGCCCCGACCTCCTGCGCGATCAGCGTGGGGGGCATGGCATCCGCAAACATGAGCGGGAATAATTTTTCCGGCGCGTTGCGAACATGGAACGGGTCGTTCACCACCAGCGTCTGCGGGTGGATCCGCTCCAGCAGGTAGGTCGCGGTGAGGTAGCCCATATCGAACGGCGGGTCCTGGCGCATCAGCACCACGTCCACCTCATTCAGGCAGAGAGACTCCGGCGCATTCTGCTCATACCAATGTTCCCCCTCGGCGAAACGAATGGGCCGCGCCCGCGGAGTCCATAATCTACCCTCACGCCAGCAGAGAGAATCCGCTGGATACCACCAGAGCGCATGGCCTCGGCGCTGCGCTTCCAGCGCCAGCACCAGCGTGGAGTCGCCCTGCGGGTTCAAGCGCTCAGGGGGGTCCATTTGAAGGGCAACACGTAAGCCCATGGGCGAATTCTCCCAATTTGGGATGGTGAATCAGTAGCTGGCGTTTGCTGAAGGTGCAGACTGGCCGCGCAAACGAATATGACTGACGACACGCGAGACACCGGAAACGCGTTGTGACACAGCAATTACAGCGCGCATTTCTCTCTCATCCTTTGCGGTGCCGATGAGGTAGGCCACGCCATTGACCACTTCCGTCGTGAAGTTGGCTGAGCGGATGCCTTTGGTCGCAAGTAGGCGCGCACTAATCTGCGTTTCAATGGCCTCGTCCTGCGCGTAATCAATCGCGGTGAGGTCCTCACCCACCTGAATCTCGTTGATGACTTCCTTCACACCTTCAACCAACCAGACGAGGCGAACTGCCTCATCTGCCGTGCGCTGGCCTTTGACGCGACCAAACAGAAAGACACGGCCATTATAGACACGTACAGACAAATTGGTGAGCAGTCCTGCGACCTCTGACTGCACAAAGTAATGGTTGATCTTAGTGTAAAGCGTGGCGTCGTCGATGGAGCGGCCGAAGGTGCGATCTTCGGCGGTCGCTTCACTCACCCGTGATGCACCGGAAACCGCAACAGAACGGCAACCATTCATCGCGAGCAGCGGGAGCATGATCCAGAAAACTATAGAACGTATCATGGGCGGGATTATGCCCAAGCATCCTTCGCTTCGCAAGTCACTTCCAACAGAATCAGATCGGAACAATCTGTAACGTGACATCACTCACGGCACGCGCTGTGGCAGAGCGCGGCTTATCATCAAGAAGGGCCAGCTCGCCAAACATCTGCCCAGCATCAAGCAGGGCAATACGAAACTCGGGACCACCGGGGATTTCGTCGACGATCTCCACCTGACCGCTGAGGATGATGTAGGCATTGTCACCGGGATAGCCCTGACGGAAGATCACATCGCCGGCTTTGTAGTGTAAATGATGCGTCATGCCTGCACTCTACGCGCCATTCCGTTAAAAAATGATTTAATTTTTTGCTACAACTATTTCAGCCGTTGCCAACAAGGGGTGGCGACGCAGCGGAATAAGCAGTGCCAGTGCGGGCAGACCTATCAATGCAGAGAGAACAAACATCGCGCCCCAGCCTGCAGACGCCGCAATGTAGCCTGCCGGACCTGCCAGAAGAGTGCCAGAAAGCGCCGCGAGGGAAGACAGAAGCGCATACTGCGTAGCAGTGTAACGCGTGTCGCACAAACGCATCAGGAAAGCGACCGCCACAGCCCCCACGGCACCTCCGGCGAGGTTTTCCACGGAAATCACCACCATCAGGGCCCAAAGCTGCGGCCCGGTTTTTAATAGCAGCAGGTAAATCAGATTACTCGCCAGCTGACCAACGCCAAACCAGATCAGTGCACGGCGCAGGCCCAGCGAGGAAAGACCCCACGCGCCCAGAAAGCCACCGAGCACCGCCGCCAGAAAACCATACACTTTGGCGATGCTGCCGATCTGCTCGAGCGTGTAGCCTATTTCCAGATAGAATGGGCTGGTCATGAACCCGATAAACCCATCCGCTACCCGGTAGAGCGCAACAAACAGCAATAGCCACAACCAACGATGATGGGCCTGGGCAAATTGCTGGAAGGGTGCCACGACGGCCTCCTGCATCCACACGCGCAGCGTGCGCGATCCTTCCGATGGGCGCGTCACCGCAGGCTCCCCGGCTATGACTGCAGTCAAGGCACCGAGGCCCACCAGCACGGCCATGATGAGGTAAACCGTTCCCCAAATAGCCTGATCATATCCTTCATTCCCCCCCAGCCAGCCGACTAAAATCAACGCGCCCGCACCTGAGAACAGCATGCCGACCCGGTAGCCGAACACCGCCACCGCAGCACCCTCACCGTACTGGTCTGCGGAAAGAAATTCCGTGCGGTACGCATCAATCACCACATCCTGACTGGCCGAGAAGAAGGCCACGGCCACAGCGGCCAGTGCTAAGGTTTCCGGTGTCAGGGCCGGGTTGATCCATGCCATCCAGAGCAGCCCCGCGATCAGCCCGCCTTGCGTCAGCAGGAGCCAGCTGACCCGCTGGCCAAAGCGGCGCGACAGCCAGGGCAGACGAAGCTGGTCCATCAGCGGCGACCAGGCAAATTTGAAAGAATACGGCACCGCGACATACGCAAACAGGCCAATGGAGGCCTTATCCACCCCGCTTTTGGCTAGCCATGCCGAAAGCGTGCCTCCCACCAACGCACGGGGCAATCCGCTGGAGATGCCCAGTAGCAGCACAGCAAGAATACGAGGATGCAGGTAACGGCGCATAATCAATCCTGTCCAGTGGCGCGGGAGCTATCTATATCCACATGGCCTAATGCCAGAAAATGACCATTGCGGAAACCCTGCCGACCATAGCGAAATGGCTCGCCGGAGGGTAGCGCGAAGACCTCACCCCCTGCGGCACGCAGGATGGCATGTCCTGCGGCGGTATCCCATTCCATGGTAGGGCCGAGGCATGGGTACGCGTCGGCCGATCCTTCAGCAATGCGGCAGAATTTCAGTGAGCTGGAAGCAGGGATGAGACGGTGGATCGGCCGTCCTGCCAAGGCGTGACGTGCCTTATCCTGCGCACCGCGATGACTCAGCATCACCGTCCACCCCTCCGCGGGGGCGGGACGCACGCGGATGGGGCGCACTTCCTCCCCCTGCTGCTTCCAGGCGCCATCGCCCACCAGCCCGGCAAAGCCTTCGCCGGTAGCCGGAATCACGATGACGCCAAGCATCGGCTGCTGGTCCTCGATCAAGGCGATATTGACGGTATATTCTGCCCCACCGCGTACAAAACCGTTGGTGCCATCCAGCGGATCCACCAGCCAGAAGCGGCCATGCTTTAGCGTATTTTCAGGAAGGGAGGCTCCTTCTTCAGAGACCACCGGAATACCTGGCGCGAACCGTTTGAGCTCCGAAACGATCAATGCGTCGGCTTCTTCATCGGCATGGGTCACCATGCTGGCATCGGCTTTGCGGGTAACACGCAAACCTTCCCGCTGGGCAACAAGAATTACCTCACCCGCCCGAAAGGCCAACGCCAGCAGATGCTCGAGTGCGGCATGAGAGAGTAAAGGATCGGTCACGTTCTGCGGATTATCGCGACGCAGCATGGCTTTTCCTTGTCTTGATTCCTATTTCAGTTATTGCTACCAGACGCCCACATCCGGCACAACCTCAGGAAGGCTTCGTATCTTATGCGCCCCGCCTATTCCCGCGAATTTTCCCGCACCCTTGAACACATTCTTGCCGCACTGCCCCCAAAAGCACCGGAGGGCCTCGCGGAATTCACCCGCCAGTTTTATGATAAAATGCCCCTGCGTGACGTGACACCACTGCCCCCCGCCGTGGCAGCGCAGATGGCGGCGGATGCGTACAGCTTCATGCAAACCCGTCAGCCAGGCCAGCCCAAAATCCGTCTGCTCAACCCGTCCTATGCCGGTGAATTCGGTAAGCGCCGCCATCTCGTGCTGGAGATGATCAACGACGATATGCCCTTCCTTGTTGATTCGACCATGGCGCTTCTCTCACGCAAGGGCTTTGATATTTTTGTCGCTATCCATCCCATTATGGACGTCCGCCGCGACGGAAAAGGCAAAATGCTCGGGCTGGCGAGTGAAAAAGACAAGGGGCGTGACGCCAATATCCGTTCTGAGTCAATCATCCATTTCCATCTCTCCTGTCTGCCCACTGGCCTGCCGGAGCAAACGCTGATCGCTGAGCTGGAATACATGCTACGCCATGTCCTCGCCGCGGTGGGTGACTGGCAACCACTACTGGAAAAGCTGGAGAATGTCCGTCGCGAGGTTGCCACCAGCAAGAGCGGTGCGAGCCGTGAGGAAGTCGATGAAACACTCGATTTTCTCGACTGGCTGGGTCAGAAGAATTTCATTTTCCTCGGCTATGCGGAATATGATTTTGTGCAAGCCAAGGGCCTTCCACAACTGCGTGAGCGCGAGACCGCCCGTCTTGGGGTGCTGCGTGTCGAGCGCCGCGATGACAATCCCCAGGGACTTGCCGCCTTGCCCGTGGAAGCCCAGCATCTGGCCATGCAACCCAATCTGATTGAAATCACCAAAGCCAACACGCGATCACTCGTGCACCGTCCTGTTTACATGGATTATGTGGACATCAAGCGCTACGACGCCAAGGGAAAAGTCATCGGTGAGGTGCGCTTCCTTGGTCTGTTTACTTCGCTGGCCTATTTTCAGGCCGCTGATAACATTCCTTTCATACGCCGCAAAATCGCACGTGTACTGACGCGGGCCAGCTATGATCCGGTCAGCCATAACGGCAAAGCGCTGCGTGCTATTCTGGAATTCTACCCGCGCGACGAACTGTTCCAAATCAGCGAAGATGAACTGTTTGAAACTTCGCTCGGTATTCTCTCGCTCGAAGCCCGCCCGGATATTGGCCTTTTCACACGGCGCGATGCGTTTGAGCGCTCCGTGAGCTGCCTTGTGTACTTGCCGCGTGACAAGTTCAACACCTTCGTGCGCACCGAGGTCGGGCAGGCCCTCTCGGAAGCCTTCGGCGGCAAAGTACTAAGCTATTACACACAAGTGACTGAATCACCGCTGGCGCGGGTGCATTACATCATCAAAACCACGCCGGGGAAGATCCCCGACGTGGACTTCGCGGCATTACGTGAGAAACTGGCCGACATCATCAATTATTGGGTGGACGCCCTGCGCGATACGCTGATCGACACCTACGGCGATGCGAAGGCCGAGCAGATTTACCGTGAATACGGGCAGGCCTTCTCCAAAGATTACATCAACGCCTACCCCACCCTCACCGCGCTGTTTGATATTGAGAAAATCCAGGGCATGCTCGCCAACGGGCAGCCCGCTTTCCACCTCTACATCGAGGATGAGGCGCCGGAGCATTACTTCCGCCTGAAAATCTATACCGCAGGCGAGAATCAGCCGCTCTCCATGCTGCTGCCGCTGCTGGAAAACATGGGCATGCAGGTGGTGGACGTGCATCCCTTCACCCTGACCCCGGCGTTGAAGAAGGGCGAGAAGACCAAGGTCCTGATCCGCGATTTCATCGTGACCATGCCGCACGTCACGCACGCCACGCTGGAATCCATCCGCCCGCTGGTGGAAGAAGCGCTGCTGCGCGTATGGACCGGCGAGATGGAGAATGACGGCTTCAACGTGCTGGTCGCCCGCGCCGAGCTGCACTGGCGGCAAGTGGTGCTGCTGCGCGCTTACGGCAAATATTTGAAGCAGGCCGGCCTGCCTTACAGCGTGCCCTACATGGCGGGAGCGCTGGGCGCTTATCCGAAGCTGGCGGCGCTGCTGTTTGGCTATTTCGAGGCAAAATTTGGCCCCACCGGGCGCAAGAAACGTGAGGCCGCCCTGCCGCAGGTGCAGGAGATGATCGCCGCGGAGCTGGCGGGCGTCACCAACCTGGCGGAAGACCGCATCATCCGCCGTTACCAGGCGGTCATCGAGGCGACGCTGCGCACCAACTTCTTCCAGACCAATGCGGAAGGCCAGCCCAAGCCGTATGTCAGCTTCAAGCTGAATTCCCGCGAGGTACCGGAACTGCCGCTACCGCGTCCTTACGCAGAGATTTTCGTCTATTCCATCCGCACCGAGGGCATCCACCTGCGCGGCGGCAAGGTCGCACGCGGCGGCTTGCGCTGGTCTGACCGTCCGGAGGATTTCCGTACCGAGATCCTCGGCCTGATGAAAGCGCAGATGGTGAAAAACGCGGTGATCGTGCCGGTCGGCTCTAAGGGCGGCTTCATCGTCAAGCAGCCACCTGCCGAGGGGGGGCGCGAGGCCTACCTGCAAGAGGGCATCGCCTGCTACCGCCAATTCCTCTCCGGCCTGCTCGATATCACCGATAATATCGTGGGCGGAACGATCATCCCGCCCGCCAATGTGGTGCGCTATGATGAGGATGATCCCTACCTGGTGGTTGCGGCTGACAAAGGCACCGCGACCTTCTCCGACATCGCCAACGGGGTAAGCCAGGATTACGGCTTCTGGCTGGGCGACGCCTTCGCCTCCGGCGGCTCGGCGGGTTATGACCACAAGGAGATGGGCATCACCGCGCGCGGCGCGTGGATTTCCGTGCAGCGCCATTTCCGCGAGATGGGCGTGGATGTGCAGAAAGACCCCGTCACCTGCGTCGGGATCGGCGATATGGCGGGCGATGTGTTCGGCAACGGCATGCTGCTGTCGAAATCCATCAAGCTAGTGGCGGCCTTCAACCACATGCACATCTTCCTCGACCCCAGCCCCGACGCGAAGCTGAGCTTCAAAGAGCGCAAGCGCTTGTTCGACAAACCGCGCTCTACCTGGGCCGATTACAAGCCGGAGCTGATCTCCAAGGGTGGCGGCGTGTTCGAGCGCAAGGCGAAGTCCATCCCGCTCTCCAAGGAAGTGCGCGCCGTGCTCGGCACCGACCTCACCGCTGCGACGCCGGATGAGGTGATCCGCCTCATCCTCAAAGCCCCGGTCGATCTGCTGTGGAATGGCGGTATCGGCACCTATGTGAAAGCCGAATCCGAAAGCAACGATGATGTGGGCGACCGCACCAACGATCCGCTGCGCATCAATGGCAGCGAGCTGCGCGCCAAGGTGGTGGGCGAAGGCGGCAATCTCGGCTTCACCCAGAAGGGTCGCATTGAATATGCCCTGAGCGGCGGCCGCATCAATACTGACGCCATCGACAACTCGGCGGGCGTCGACACCTCCGACCATGAGGTGAACATCAAGATTGCGCT
>DBAU01000090.1:10115-10299 GCA_002291845.1 Alphaproteobacteria bacterium UBA1002
GAACATCAAGATTGCGCTGGCACCCGTGGAAGCGGCAGGCCGCCTCACCCGCGCGGCGCGTGACGCGTTCCTCGCCTCGATGACCGACGAGGTGGCCGAGCTGGTGCTGCGTGACAACCGCCTGCAGACGCAGGCGCTCACCATCGCCCGTGCGCAGGGCTATGAGCTGCTGGAGCCGCAGGTG
>DBAU01000073.1 GCA_002291845.1 Alphaproteobacteria bacterium UBA1002
CACTGTGTTACGGTTTGATGAACCGCCTCAGAAAGAAAAGCTAAATTGCTCAACTATCTTTCCTTGATTTTCTTATACAAAGCCTCCAAATCAATGGCACGGCAAAGCGTCGCTTCACGATCAATATTGGAGTTTACAGCCCCTAACATTGAACCACACAAAGGAAAACCGTCTCCATCGACTTCGTGAAATCCCTCCTTGGCATAATAATTTTTATATTTCAAAAGTTTGTATTGATTGTTTTTATAAAAATCTACTATGTGCTGCGTTAAAGGATTTTTCAGCAACTCTAAAAGAGCGCTCTCATCTTTAGTTAGCTCAATCTCATTTTTTTGCCAATGCTCATACTCTTCGATGGCTGTTTTTTTCAGATATTCGTAATCTTCGCGGCCCAGATAAAAGTCTCTGGCCTTATCAGCATCACCTTCAATCATATAGCGAATGCTATTCAATGCCTTGGTTACCAAAGCAACTTTTAGCAAACGATACTTTTCATCTGTAGCCGTGACTAGGCTACGTGAATCAAAATGTGGATCCAAAGCCCCCAGTTTTTCTGCCATTTTTCCTAAAACAAGGGCAGTAGGTCCCCAAACACTTGTATCTTTTTCAGTCGAGAAAAATCCAACATACTTACGCCCTAACATCTTTGCCCAGTCGTAAGGCGAATCGGGCGTCCATGGAGCAGATAACGAGTTATTAATCTCAGTAATCTCTTCTGCGGCATTCAGATAAGAAAAAGAACTATCCATGAGCTCAATAACAGTCCTCTCGATTTCAGAGCCAGTTAAGATCATTTGACCGTTGATGATCCGCATTATCATTTCGGGGTAATAAATGCTTTTCTTGAAAACGTATTTTTTAAAAAACCATGAGTTGTAATTTTCGATACGCCGGGCCCAATGATGTTTTTGTGGAGAAAGTTTACGAATCATGTTTGTGACTGCCAGAAGCTCCCTGTCACTCAATGGTTCATAGGCTTCACCATCGCGTCTCCGCTTCGCATACTTGGCAAGTATTTTTAAGTCCTCTATATAATTAGCAGGAGTTTCGCGATTAAACGGCTCTGAGTAATCAGGATCGTACGGACTAGCCAGTTCAGAAACAAAACCTAAAGCATTTCTTATGCTGGCATTGGCTGCCAGCATTCGGGCATAATCTTTGCTGTGAATGAAAGGCCTTCTTTTGTGAGTGCCAAGATTTTCGTAAGCACGGCTAATGCAAAAAGGCTGTTGCATACATTCATTTAGCTCGTGGTATCCTATCCTGAGAATCATCGACAAGCCCTCAGGATCAGCCGTGAGGACTGCTCCAAGATCCCTTGGTGGAATAACACTTGTTGTATTGTCGTCGATGCTCATGACTCAGTATCCGCTGAACAAGTCGTCAAGTGAGAGTATCGACGAAGAATGGTTTTCATTGTCATCTCCATCCAATCGCTTACGCGTCGGCGTTTTCCCGCTGGGCTTCGAGTTCGCGCATCATGCGCTGGTAGTCGGGCCGGAAGGCGTCGATGAGGCGGAAGGCCTCCATGAGCCGGTGATCGACCTTGGCGGCCTTTGAGGGAATACGCTGAGACCAGCCGTGACGCACCTCGGCATCCGGCAGGGAAATCATCACGGCATCGTCAGGCATTGGCTCAACTCCACACATATCTCTGGAGACGCCTGCCTAGCGGATTCGTGTGACAGTTTGATGAAGCGATGCAGGAAATTCACATGAAAAATTGAACAATCATTCAATTTTTCTATCCGCACGCCAGTGTTTCTCTAGGCAGGACGCCGAGATCAAAACGTGAGTGAGACTGATGATGTCGCCGCAGATCGGCGTAGCCGGATTATTCTAGCTCGAGGCCGCGCTCGAGCATTCGGCCACGATAATCGCGGTTACCCCGCCCTTGCATCACATGGGGGGCGGGAAAAGAGTCCTCGAACAAGCCCTCCTCCTCACCCCGCTCAAACGGACGGCGGCGGGGCGCCTCAGGAACGTCGGCACGCATCTTCCGGCTGTAGCGGCCTTCATCGGTCTCATGCGGCGAGGCTTTGTGAGAGCGCTCTGGCGAGGGTGGGCGATCTTCAGAGTTTATCTCAGCGCCATCTGTATCGTCACGCAAAGGCTCTGATTCCCCCTGCCCCTTAGCATGTTTGGGCTTCTTGAACAGCTCACCCGGCCTGTATTCCTTCGCCGCGATGCCTTTCCAGTAATCAACGGAGCCCGCCAGCACGAAATCGATGCCCTTGCGGAACTGTCCGTGCGTGCTGACCGCCGCGACTAGCGAGGTTTTGCTGTTGTCGCGCGCGCGGTCAGCCCACTCGCGCATGTTGCTGATGTCCTCGCGGTTGAAACCGGCGTCCTTCAGTTCCTTGTCGCTGCTGGCGGCGATGTCGAGCAGCGTGGTGCGCAGCATTTTGGAGAATTCGCCATGGATACGCTGGCGTGCCTCGTTGTCTTCTTTTTCGCTCAGGCCCGCTTTGCGCACGATTTCCGTCGGCAGCAGGGTGATGAAGAAATCGCGCTCCTTGTCCTTCAGCGTACCGAGCAGGGATTTCACATCGTCTTCGGTCAGCGGGGACTGGGCAAAATACTCGTCAGGATCGATGGTGAATTTGGCAGGCATGCGACGCAGCTGCTCCGAAATGGCCTTGTCGATGTCCGAGCGGCTGGCCAGCTCGATATGGTCCGGGTTCCCCTTGTCGATTGGCTTGATGATGCGGCGCTCACCAATCAGGTTGACCAGCGCCTTGGGATGCATGCGGCCATCCTGAATGGCGCGGGCGATTTCGTCGCAGGCATATTCCAGCCGTTCCAGATTGCGCTTGCCGATCTCCGGCTGGCCCATATCGCGCTGGTGATGATTGAAGATATCCTTGATGTATTTTCGTATTTCGACGTTCTCGCGCCCACCGAGCGTATCGAGCGTTTCTGCGCCGGGATTCTGATCGACCTGCCGCGCCAGATGCGAGATCATGTCGAGGGCGCATTTTTTGCCCCGGATTTTGGCGCCTTTCTTTACGGCGGTATCTTTCATACCTTCGGAAACAAGAGAGGCAACCACGCCTGTCACGTCTTCTGACCGCAAGACGCTTACCTGTCCGTTTTCCATCGCATGCCTGGCTTGTGCCGTTCTATGGTTTTGCTCAGCCAAAGTATCTTTCGTTTCATCTGCACTGGCGCCGGTCGGAAGGTGACCTTGCCGCTTGGCAAGAATCAGAGCCGTGATGGAGGATGGCAATTGAGAGAGATCAGCCAAGGTATCGTAGAATACACCCTCATCAAGGCGTTTGCGGGCAACCTGAATCACCTCGTTCTGCCGCGCTTCCGCACTAAAAAGACCAGCGATTCCCGTGCTATGATGACCGGCAAGCAGAACCGGCGCCACTTCTTGTGCCAGCTTGCTGCGGCCATTGTAATAAGAACGGCCTGAATTATAGAGCCCCATCATCTCACGATAAAAAACAGAGCCGTACAGAACCCCATTCGTCACCACCGCAGCCGCTGTTTTGGCAGTTTCGGGACTTCCTTTAAATGTTGTCTCGACGATACGCTTGATTTCGTCCGGTGCCTTCACATTGAACCAGCGCAAAGCGACCGGCTTGAAGATGTTCTCACCAAGATTGATGATACGCGCCGTGGATTCAGGCAGCGTGATCAGGCCGCCGAGAATGCTCGACGACTTATCGCTCTCCGCTTGCTGGGAGGACGATCTGTTGGAATTGCCGCTCTGGTAACCGAAGGAATCCATGGCGTTTGGGTCTAAGGGTTGTCACGTCAGCTTATAGTAGTACCACCTCATTGTTACAATTTGATGACCCGAATGAGGAAAAAACGGCTGAGTATAGTGCAGGTAATGCCTCTTTTTTCATCGAATCTTCACAATTGAGAGAGGCATATTCGCGTATGATACAACATATGCTAGGAGCGTATATTGTATGACCACTCCCCTTTTATCGCCTTTCGAAGCGGGATACCTGCAGCAGATCCGCACCCCCGCCCTTATGCGTGAAGCCGAACAACGCGCGAGAAACATCGGAGTCACTGCCGTCAATGGAATAATCAGCGCCGTGCCTTTTGGATCAACGGTGGCAGACTTGACAGGCGTGAGTGATACGGCGCGGCGCGCGGCCGCCGATGCGGCCTCCGGCGCAGTAAACGCTCAGGGGAGCGGATTCTTCAACTGGGTTGAGAATCTCTGGTCGGGCTTCGTATCCATGATTGTGCGGTTCCTCGGTAATTATTTAGGGCTTGCATCCACCAATACAGCGGTCGGCAACGCGCTGCTGGCTCGTGAGTCCACCGCTAACGGGCCGGTACTCAGTGAGCCATTCCGCCAGCATGTTCAGCAGGCGGCTGCGCAAGCCAGCCCGGCACGCTCTGATTTTCCTCCGCCTCCCCCAGAGGTGATCGGCACAGCGGTTGCCCGTGCCGTTGCCGATGAAACCATGAGCACCGGATCGGTGATAAGTGACGGCTTTAATGGCGCAGTGAATGGTGCACGGCGCCTTTTTAGTTCTAGTCCGCGGCAGGAGTCACCTCAGGCTTTCGGTGAACGTTTAGCCGCCCGCGCCCACGCCTCTATCGCACGGAGCTTTTTGGCGCAGCATGAACGCCCCGACCTGAGTGCTGAGCAGCGGCAGGGGCTGGGTCGTGCAGCACTGGACTATGCCAACCGTATGACGGGGATGCATCTGGTCGAAGAAAATGGCCGCACCGTGCTACGCCCTATAGAGGGTCCGGCAACCGGCCTTTACGGTTATTTCCGCCGTCAGGCAGAGCTTATCAATCCTC